>NZ_CP013979.1:624732-937098 GCF_001660485.1 Agromyces aureus | reverse complement strand
GTCGAGGCCGTGCAGGGCGAAGGCGGCATCAACGTGGCGAGCGCCGCGTGGCTGCGGCGTCTGCGCGCGATCACGGCCGAGCGCGGCATCCTGCTGATCCTCGACGAGATCCAGGCCGGCGTCGGTCGCACAGGCGCGTTCTTCGCGTTCGAGGAGTCGGGCATCGTCCCCGACCTCGTGACCGTCTCCAAGTCGATCTCGGGCTCCGGCCTGCCCATGTCGCTGGTGCTCCTGCGCCCCGAGGTCGACGTGTGGAAGCCCGGCGCCCACACCGGAACGTTCCGCGGCAACAACCTCGCGTTCGTCTCGGCGCGCGCCGCCCTCGAGAACTACTGGGCGGACACCGCGCTCGTCGACGGCGTCGCCGCCAGGTCGGCGCTGCTGCGCGCCGAGCTCGAGCAGATCGCCGCGGCGAACCCCGAACTCGGGTTCGTCGTTCGCGGCCGCGGACTCATGTACGGCCTCGCGTGCGACGCCGACCGCGGCCTCGCTGGCCGCATCTCGAAGCAGGCCTTCACGCGCGGCCTCGTGATCGAGACCTCGGGCGCCCATGACGAGGTGCTGAAGTTCCTGCCCGCGCTGACGATCAGCGACGACGAGCTCCTGAAGGGCCTCGCCATCGTGCGCGAGAGCCTCGCGGTGGCGCTGGCGGAGTAGTCGCCGCACGACCGAGACGCGCGAGCCCAGTGAGGCCCCTCCAGTCGGAGGGGCCTCACTGCATGCACGGGTCGGTCGCGCCCGCGCTAGTTCAGCGTGAACACCACCGTCTGCGCATTGCCGGCGACGTCGTAGACCAGCATCGTGTTCTCACCCTTGACGGCGCCGAAGACGCCCGGCTTCAGGAAGTTCACGTCGGACCACTGATTGTCGGAGAGGTCCTTGACCACGCCGTTCACCACGACGCGATCGATCTTGCCCGCGTCGAACAGCTTGTAGCTCACGAGGTCGTAGGTTCCGCCCGTCGTCACCGTGAACGATGAACCGTCCTTCACGGTGACCGTCGGCTTCGTCGCGTCGATCGTGAACGCGAACGTCGACGTGGTCGAGATGTTGCCGGCGAGGTCCTGCGAGTTGTACTTCACGGTGTAGCTGCCGTCGGGCAGCTTCACCGTTGCCGTGTGCGTGCCGCTCTTCGCCCCGCCCGCGACCGCCGTCTGGGTGCTCTTCACGAGGGTCGTCCCCTGGTAGACGTTGGCGACGATGCGCTGCAGACCGGCGTTGTCGGTCGCGTCGACCCGCACCGCGAGCGCCGAGAACGGGCCCGCGGTCGTCGGGGTGACGAGGGTCGCGGTCGGCCGTTGGGCGTCGCGGGCGACCGTCAGCGTCGCAGCGCAGTCCACGCACGTGCCGCCGAGGGTCGCGACCTTCGCCGTCGCCGTCAGCGGGCCGCCCGCAGCAGCAGCGGAGATGGTCGCGCCGAACGAGACGGTCGCCGCCGGTGCGCCGACCGCCGTCGCCGGCACCGCCCAGGTGAGCGTCGAGCCGTCGATCGTGACACCGGCCGGCAACGAGCTCATGTCGATCGACGCCTGTCCGAGCACGCCGGCGAGGTCGACCGTCACGACCGAGGTCGCGAGCGGCACCCGACCGGTGTTCGTCGCGGTCAGCGTGTACGTCACCACGTCACCGGCACGGACGGTGCCCGTCGCTGGGGCACCGGCCAGCGAGACCGTGAGCTTCTCGGGCCAGGCCGGCTTGCCCGCCTCGAGGATCCAGTCGGTGTAGAACGCGGTGAGGTCGCGGCCCGAGAGTTCCTCGGCGAGCGCCTTCAGGTCGGCACCCGTGCGGCTCTGCCCTGCGTAGCGCGTCTGCCACTGCTCGATCAGGGCGAAGAACGCGTCGTCGCCGATCGCCACCCGCAGCGCCGCCCAGAACTGTGCGCCGCGCGTGTAGGTCTGGTAGCCGTAGAGGTTGGCGGAATCCGTCTGCGTGCCCGGCGCGGTCGACCAGTTGGAGCTCGTCGGGGCCGTGGTGTTCCAGGAGTTGAAGTAGGTGAGTTCGCTGGGGGTCGCGCCGGTGCCGAAACCCTCGGTCGTGTTGTAGAACGTGGGTCCCCAGGTCGCCATGCCCTCACCGATCCAGATGTCGGTCCAGGTCACGGGCGACACGTTGTCGCCATACCACTGGTGCACGAGCTCGTGGATGAGCGTGTTGCCGCCGACCGATCCCGCTGAGGGGAAGAACGAGCGGTCCTGCGTCTCGAGCGCGTAGTTGATGCCGCTCGGCACGGTGTCGACGATCACGCCGGTGCTCTTGCCCGGGTAGGGCCCGTAGAGCGTCTCGAGGTTGCGGATGATCGTGCCCAGCTGCGCCTCGCGCGTGCGGATGGTGTTCTTGTTCGCCGCCGACAGCGTGGAGTCCATGAACGACCACGACGGAATCGTGCTGCCGTCGGTGAGTTGCACCTGCGACTCGATCACGTCGTACCGGCCGATCGAGATCACGGCCAGCTCCGAAGCCATCGGCTTCGTCTGGTCCCACACCCACGTGGTGCGCGTGCCGTCGGAGGATGCGGTCTTCGACCGGAGCTCGCCGTTGGCCACGGCCGCGGCCGTACCGGGCGCGGTGCCGGCGACGTTGTTCAGCGTCGTCGGGATGTCGAGGGTGAACGTGTACGTCGCCTTGTCGGCGGGCGTGTTGTTGTGCGGGTAGCCCGTCATCATGCCGATCGGCTGGCCGAGCAGCGTCGCCCCGTCGGAGGTGCGGTTCCACCCCTCGGACGAGCCGTCGAGATCGGTGTGCGAGCTGGGTGCGCCGTGGTACGTCACGGCGACCGAGAACTCGCCGCTGACCGGGGTCGTCGGAGTGACGACCAGCTTGTACTTGATCGCACCCGGGTCCACCTCGCGCACCCACGCGGCCGGAGCACCGTCGACGGTCACCGAGTCGACCTCGAGCCCTTCGAAGTCGAGCGAGAAGCTCTTCAGCGGCTGCGGCGCGGTCGCCGTCATGGTGCTGGTCGCCAGGATGGTGCCGGCGATCGTCGATCCCGACTGCGTGGCGTTCGGCGTCCACGCGATCGCAACGTCGTAGTCGAGCGCGTCGTAGCCGCCGTTGCCGACGTTCGGGAACATCGGATCGCCCGAGGTGCGCGCACCGTCGATCGGCTCGTCTGCGGCGGCGGCCATGGCCGGCGCCGTCGTCAGCAGGGCCGCCGCGAGCAGGCCGGGCAGGGCGAGCGCGACGAGTCGCCTCGGCCTGGTGTCGGGAAGGGGTCGGAACGTCATCAGCTCTCCTTCGTCGCAGAGGCCGCACGTCGGGCCATCCGTGCGCTCACCATATCGGCGGAGTGTTTCGCTCGGATAGCGGTTACGTTGCGCGGATGCCGCTCAGCGGCGTGGAATGCTGCGGAAATACGCCGAACCGACGCACTGTTTCCGCGCGCGTCGCGGCAGGCGAGACGTCCGATCACGGAGCCGATCGCCGGGGTCGACGACCCGGGCGGCTCGGCTACTCCGTGACCGCAGCGGCGTCGGCGAGGTGCCGGGCACCGTGGTTCAGCACCTTGACCACGATGCCGCGACGGCGGAGCGCCGCGATCGTGCGCACCTCTTCGTCGGCCGTGCGTCCGAGGGCGTGCTGGTTGGAGACGACGAGCACGTCGCCCGCGCGCAGCGTGCCGAAGAAGCGCTCGAGGCGCTGCTCCCAGTTCTCGACGCTCTCGGGCGCCGGATGGCGGAAGTCGAAGATCGCGACGCCGAACGCGGCGAGGTCGTCGCGCTGCTCGGTGACCGACGGCATGTCGGGGCGCGAGACGACGAGGCCGACGAGGCGCGATCCCTCGGGCCGCGCCCTCCACCATTCGCCGTCGGGCTGCAGCTCGATGAAGCACTCGGGGCACCCCTCGGCCTCGTGCGCGTGCGTGTGCACCGCCGATCGGGTCGCGCCCGCGGCACCGTCGTTCGTCGCGGCATCCGTCTGGTCAGTCATTCGCACGTTCCTCCTGCGTCGCGTCCATTCTCCCGGTCGCGTCGCGCCGAGGGAAGTCGAGCCGCCCTCGTTCAGGCGGGATCGTCGGTGAGCCGGCGCAGCAGCCGCGAGAGGGTGGCCTGCTCGTCGCGCGTGAGCGACTCGAGTTCGACGGCTTCGCGCGCGACGAGCCCGCGCATGGCCTCGTCGACCCTGGTCGACCCCTCGGCGGTGAGCCGCACGAGCACGCTCCGCCCGTCGCGAGGGTTCGGGCGTCGCTCGACGAGCCCGCGCACGGCGAGGTTGTCGAGCCGGTTGGTCATGGCGGCGCTGCCGATCATGGTGGCGGCGATGAGGTGCGCCGGACTCAGCTCGTGCGGTTCGTCCTGGCGGCGCAGGGCCGCGAGCACGTCGAACTCCCACGAGGCGAGGCCGGCGTCGCTGAACGCCGACGCGCGCAGCTTCGAGAGCCGGTTCGCCGCCCGGCGCAGCCGCGACATGACGTCGAGCGGCGAGAGGTCCGCGTCGGGCAGGCGGCGCGACCACGCGTCGATCAGCAGATCGACCTCGTCGTCGCGCTCGCTCGGCTTGGGGTTCACGCTCTCGACAGTAGCGAACGGGAGCGCGGATGCCGCGGCATCCGCTCTCCCATCAGCGACCGAAGGAACCACCCGCCGCGAAGCCGCTCACCCGGCGTCGGCCGCCGACACCGCGGTCCGGTCGGAGCGGCGGGCGGGATCGGGGGCGAACTCGAGCCGGGCGATGCTGCCCTGCGGCCACCGCAGCTTCACGTAGACGAGCACGAGGGCGATCACGAGGAACCGGGCGATCAGACCGGGGATCCCCGCCTCGGGCCCGTACTCCCCGCCCGTGATCGACACCGGGCCGACGCCCTCGGAGGTCGCGAATCCCGGCACGAGATGGCCGCTGATCGGGAACCCGAAGAGGCCCTCGGACATGTTCCACGACAGATGCAGGAACAGCGGGAGCACGATGCTCCGGGTCGCGAGGAACGCGATGCCGTAGATGACGCCGCCGAGCCCGGTGCCGAGCGCCGCGACCCACGTCGCGCCCTCGTTGTCGAGATGGGCGATGCCGAAGAGCGCCCCGGTGACGAGCACCGCGATCCATCGGCCGAAGGGCACTCTCGCGAGACTCGCCGCGACGCCGCTGAGCAGGCCGACCCGGTAGATGAGCTCCTCGAGCAGGGCGGCGAAGAACAGCTGCACGAGCACGTCGGTGACGAAGGACGCCCAGGTGATCGTGCCCGCCTCGACCCGGATCGCGTTCAGCGCGCGCTCGGTCAGGAAGATCGCGGTGAACGCGATCGCCGGGATCGCAAGGCCGACGGCCGCGTCGACCGCCGACCAACGGCCGAACGAGAACCCGAGGCTTCGCAGCACGGGCTGACGTCTGCGCCGGAACAGCACGACGGCGACGACGAAGAACACGAGGGGCAGGAGTCCGAGGATCACTCCCAACTCGTCACCCGGCCTTCGGAGGAGCGGTGATCGGTGCGCGCGCGATGCATGCCTCGAAGCTAGCGCGGATCACGCATGGGATCCGGCGCACGCCACGAGTGCCCGATGTTCGCGCGCGCGACGCCCGGCCGTCAGGTGCGCGCGGGCGCCCGGAGAAGCGGATGCCGCAGTCGGCCGCCCGACGGCGGGACCACCGATCAACCGGCTCGCCAACACCGACGACGGCCGCAGGCGGAATGCCTGCGGCCGTCGTCGTCGTGTTCGCGCGCGAGCGCCCGTGGGCTACTTCGCCGCGTAGTCGCCGATGCGCGAGTCCTGCATCCAGAAGATGTCCTCGGTGCGCTCGGCCGGCCCGGTGAACTCCGCGTCGGTGATCATGAGGTACTGGTTCGCCGCCTCGTCGTCGTTCCAGGTGGTGTCGACCGCGAGCCACCGGCCGTCGATCGAGACCTTGTTCCATGCGTGGCGACCGCCGGCCGTGACGTCACCGGTGACGACCACCGCGTCGAGCCCGGCCTCGAGGGCCAGCGCCTCGAACGCGTACGCGTACCCGGCGCACACCGCCGAGCCGTCGACCAACGCGCCGGAGGCCTGCCAGGCCGCCGCCTCCGCGTCGGGGACGGAGCCCAGGGCCTCCTTCGCGGCGAGCGCCTCGTAGTCGTACTCGGCGTTCGCCGTGATCCAGTCGTTCAGCGCGGTGACCTTCTCGGCGTCGCCCATGCCGTCGGTGATCACCTCGGCGACCACCTCCTGCGCCTTCGCATACGTCGCATCGCGGTTCGCGGCGAGATCGTCGGCCGAGGCCGTGTAGGTCACGTAGAGGATGCCGTCGCTCGCCCCGTAGCCGTCGACGCCGACCACGTAGGGGTTCTGCTCCGTGGCCTCTTGAATCGCGTCGTCGAGCGAGGGCATGCCGGGCGCGCCGACGTACGCCGAGACGTCGATCGCCTGCTGGCGGTCGATGAGGTTCGCGGCGAGGTAACGCGTGAAGTCGTTGCTCGCGACGATGGGCAGGTCGGTCGCCGGAGCCGTCGTCGACGGCTCGAACTGGTCGATCATCTCGTCGACCGGGGCGGAGACGAGCTCGACGCCGCCGCCGGTGGTCGGCGCCTCGGCCTCGGCGCGCGCGTTGAACGCGGCGATCTCGGCCGCGACGTCGACTCCGCGCTCGAGGTTCAGCCACATGCCGAGGTCGGTGCCCTTGCCCCGGATGCCGACGGCGGAGTAGTCGGGGTACTCGACGACCGCGGCGGGGTCGGCGTACGCGACGCTCTGGCGCGTGGCCCCGTCGAGCGAGGTGAACGCGAACTTCGTCGGCACGGACTGCAGGTTCGCGACGCCGACGATGCGGTCGGGGTACAGCTCGTCGGTGGCACCCTCGGCCCGCGTGAAGGGCAGGTCGCCGGCCACCGAGAGCCCGTCGTACGAGATGTACGGCGAGTACGACGTGCCATCGGTCGCGATCACGCCGAGATCGAACTCGGCGCTGCGCAGCAGCTCGGCCATCTGGTACGCCGTGGCGTCGTTCTCGAGCTCGTCGGCACTGCGGTCGAAGAGCTGCAGCCCGACGTTCTGCTCGATCGCCCAGGTCGCCTTGCTGCCCTCGTTCATGTCGAACACGGCATCGGTGGTCGACCAGGTCGTCTCGCCGTCGGTCTCGCCGACGACGGAGATCTCCCGCGTGTTGCCGTTGGTCGACGACGCCACGACAAGGTAGCTGCTCGCTCCCTCGACCGCCTGCCAGGCGACACTGAGGTTGCCCGTGCCGCCGTCGGTGGCGAAGGTCACGGTCGGCGCCTCGAGCTCGTGCTGCACGGTGAACGGGGTGACACGCGGGCGCTCGAGTTCGGCGCCCTGCTCGTCGAGGTGCTGCACGAGGTAGTAGGTGGCGTTCAGGCCCCAGGCGCCGTAGGCCTCGCCGATGTCGCGGATGCGGGGGCTCTCCGTTTCGCGGCCTTCGAACGCGTCGCTGTCGGCGTAACGGGCCTCGGCGTCCTCTTGAGCGGAAATGGTGACCGTGTCGTTCCACTGATTCACCATGATCGGGGCGTGCTTGCTGAGCGCGGCATCCGTGAACACCTCGAAGGCGAAGTCGGTGTCGAACTCCTCCGCCCCGACTTCGCTCGCCTTCGCCTCGAGGTCGTAGGCGGCGCGGAGCTCGAACTCGTGGTCGCGTTCGAGGTCGAGCATCGGCTCCGCGTAGTCGTAGCCGCCGACCGTGGTCAGGTCGCCACCGCCGCCGAACGCGCCGGCCACGTTCAGGCCGATCACCGTTCCGGCGACGAGCAGCACCGCGGTGCCGCCGGCGATGAGCCCGATGACGAGGCCGCGACGCGAACGCTTCGCGGCGGGCACCGTGCCACCGGCCGCCTGGCCGTCGGTCACGGCAGCGGTGGCAGCAGCACCGGCTCCGGCACCGGCTCCGGCCGAACCCGCGTTCGCCGTGGCATCCGGAACCGCGGGGTGCACGTGCTCGGTCCACTTGGTGCCGTCCCACCACCGCTGTCCGGCGCCACCCGAGGGGTCGGGGTACCAGGCTGCGGGAATCTCGGGTGTGGGCGGTGTCGGCTGCTCATCCATCGTCGGGCAAGTTTACGTGCCCCCACCGGCGCAGAAGACCGCCACGAGAGAGGACCGGTCCCGCCGGTGGGCGCGCCCGCCGGTCACCCGAAAGCCGTCCTCTCGGTGGCCGGAATGCCCGCCCGGCACGGCGCCCCGCGCACGCACAAGGGCGGGGCGGATGCCGCAGCATCCGTCCCGCCCTCGGTTCACGCCGTGAGGCGTCGCGACTGTCCGGGTTACTGCACCGACCAGCCGCCGTCGGAGGCGAGGATCGCGCCGTTGATGTTGACGGCGTCCTCGCTGAGCAGGAACGTGATCGAGGCGGCGAGCGCCTCGGCGGTCGCGACCGACGGGATCGCACCCTGGAACGGCGCGAGCCGGGCGGAGCCGACCTCGGACACGTGCGGCGGGAACGGGATGCCGGTCGCGACGCCGCCGGGGGCGACGGCGTTCACGCGCACGCCCTGCAGGGCGTACATGAAGGCGGCCGACTTGGTGAGGCCGACGACGGCGTGCTTCGAGGTCGTGTAGGCGTTGCCAGAGGCGTTGCCGCGCAGGCCGGCCTCGCTCGCGACGTTGACGATCGAGCCCTTGCCGGCCTCGAGCATGAACGGCACGACCGCGCGGGTGAGCTTGAACGTGCCGGTGACGTTGACGGCCATGACCTTGTCCCAGATGGCGTCGGGCGTCTCGTGGATCGGCGAGAAGTCGTCGTTGATGCCGGCGACGTTGGCGAGGCCGTAGATCTTGTCACCCGCGGCGGCGACGATCGCGTCGATCGACTCCTGCTTGGTGATGTCGCCGGCGACGGGCACGATCTCGGAGCCGGGGATGGATGCCGCGAACTCATCGAGCTTCTCGGCCGAGATGTCGACGGCGACGACGCGGCCGCCCTCACGTGCGATGCGGCTCGCAGTGGCGCGGCCGATGCCGGATGCCGCGCCGGTGACGATCACGGTCTTGCCGGCGAAACGGCCGGGGGTGACCTGCTCCTGCCAGGCGGTGGACTCGGCGTCTTCGGGGATGACGCCGCCGTTCACGGCCTTCACGAGCTCATCGACGGCCGCCTGCGGCATCTGGCCCTGGCTCATGACGACGAGCTGCTGCAGCGGCAGGCCGGCGATGGGTGCGAGCTGCTCGGTCGAGCCGCCGCCCTGGCTCACGAGGCCCTGCAGCGCGGCGTGACCGGCGGGGTCGGCGAGCCATTCGGCGATGGTGGAGTTGGCGGTGAGTGCCATGACGGGGGTCCTTTTCTACTCCGAACTGGATGCCTCCAGCCTAAACAACATCTGTCGGATATCCGACAATTGTCGGCGAAGTCACGGTTTCGCGCGCCGAAGACTGCAAGAATGCGAGGGTGGGCGAAGCGATGTCGGACCGAGTGGATGCGCGCGTTGAGCGCACCCGCCGAGCGCTGCAGCAGGCCGCACTCGAACTGGCTCGGGCCGACCGCTTCGACGACGCCACGGTCGCCGAGATCACCGACGCCGCCGGCGTCAACCGCTCGAGCTTCTACCAGCACTACGACGACCGCGACACGCTGCTCGCCGATGCCATCGAGGCCGCCGAGATCGAGGCCGTCGCCGAACTCGACGTGCCCACCGACATCCCGTCGCGGCTTCCGGATTCGATGGTCGCGTTCCTCGCGCACTTCGACGCCGACGCCGACCTCTACCGACGACTCCTCGGCGAGCGCGGCTCCCCCATCGTCGCGGCGCGCATCCGCGCCCGGTTCCACGCGCAGGCGCGCGAGGGCGTCATCTCCTCCGGCACGACCGCGTTCGAGGGGCTGCCGATCGACATCGTCGCGGCCGGCATCGCGGGCTCGTGCCTCGCGGTCGTGCAGGCCTGGCTCGAGCTCGATCCGCGCCCGGGTGTCGAGACCGCCGCCGAGTGGGTGTGGCGCGTGCTCGTCGGGCCTGGCGAACCCATCTCCGCGCCGGTTCGCGACTCGGGTCAGTCGACCCGGTAGGCGTCGTAGACGATCTCGCGGGGCCCGCGGGCGGCGACGCCGACGATGAGCTGCCGCTGCAATTGCGCCAGGGCCGGGGCGGAGGTCTCGACCTCGACGTGCAGCCGGAACGTGTACTGCTCGGGCGGCACGACCTCGCCGCGTCCGAGCGCCGCGAGCACCTCGGGCGGCCCCGAGCGGATCCCGTGCGTGCGAAGGTGCAGCAGGTCGCCCGCCGGCGTGCGCGCCGAGTAGCGCGTGTCGATCTCGATGGTGCCGTCGGGCCGCACGACCTGCCAATCGGCGCCGCCCGGCAGCACCTCGGCGTCGAGCCCCGCACTGAGGCGCCCGCCGAGGATCGGCACGACCCGGCGGTGTCCGACGCTCGTCACGCCGTGGTCCTCGATGCCGTCGACGACGACCTCGGCGCGGAACAGCTTCACGAGCCGGGTGGCCGGAGGTTCGACGCCGCTCATGCGCGGGCCTCGGCGGCGTCTGCGGCTCCAGCGGCGACCGCTGCTCCAGCGGCTCCGACGACGTCGACTTCGACTTCGACGGCCGAGCGGATGCCGGTGGCCGCCCTCGAGAGAACGTGCAACGCGTCCCGCAGCCGTTCGAGCGCGGGCAGCGCCGCGGCCAGCGCCCGGGCGTCATCGGGGTCGAGGTCGGCGAGCGCCTCGCCGACGAGGGTCGCGCTGGCCGCGTCGAAGCGCTCGAGCAGTCGGTGCGCCTCGCCCGAGGCGCGCACCTCGACGCGGCGGCGGTCCGCGGCATCCGTCGACCTCGTGACGAGCCCGGCGGCCTCCATCGACTTCAGCAGGTTGCTCACGGTCGTGCGGTTGAGGCTGAGATCGTCGGCGAGTTCGACCGGGCTGCGCGAGACGTCGGCCGGCAGCGCGCGCAGCACCTCGATCTGGGCGTCGGCGATCTCGGGCAGATGCTCGGCCGCACGTGCGGCGCGCAGCAGGCTGCGTCGCAGCGGCGAGATCAGGCCGCTGAGGCGCGCGACGTCGAGGCCGTCGGATGCCGCAGCCGAAGTCATGCGCGCACCGCACGGGTCAACGACGAGCGCTCGTTGAGCCGGTCGGGGTGGAACCCGGCCGCGACCTTGTACGAGTCCGCGATCTGCTGCAGCTCGGCCTCGGGGATCACGTCGTGCACGTCGGCGAACCCCTGCGGGGCCCGTTCGTACGCGAGCTGCATGACCCGCTCGGGGCCGAGCTGTCGGGTCATGCCGCTGAGCTTCGTCGTCGCCGGGCGGCGGTCGGCCTCGTATGCGGCGAGCGCGGCGTCGATGGCGCTTCCGTCGTCCGCGTCGTCTGTGTCGTCACCGGCGCCGCCGGCCGCGGCGGCACCCGCCAGGTGGAACGCGAGCGTGCGCGCGTCGAGGATCGCCTGCGACGCCCCGTTCGACCCGTTCGGGTAGAGCGCGTGCGCGGCGTCGCCGAGCAGGGTGGTGCGGCCGAAGATCCAGCGCTCGAGCGGGTCGCGGTCGACCATCGGGTACTCGAGGATCTCGTCGGCCGCCGCGATCACGCCCGGAACGTCGAGCCAGTCGAAGCGCCAGTCGGCGAAGAGCTCGACGATGGGCGCGGGGTCGACGGCGTGATTCCAGTCGGCGGTCTCGTCGACGCCCTCTGGCGCACGGCGCTCGGCGATGAAGTTCACGCGCGTGAACCCCTCGGGTGCTGCCTCGCCGGTCGCGCCGGCGGCCAGCGGGTAGGCCACGAACTTCTGCTCGGCGTCGCCCGCCATGATCATCGTGCGGCCGTCGAGGTACGTCGGAACCACCGCGGTGCCGCGCCAGAGCAGGAGCCGGTTCCACGGGGGCGCGCCCTCGCCCGGGTTCGCCTGCGCGCGGATCGCGGAGTGGATGCCGTCGGCGGCCACGACGACGTCGGCGTCGAGCACGAGCTCGTCGCCCGCGGCATCCGCGAACCGCACGCGCTCCTGACGACGGATGCCGCCGCTCGCCCGTGTCGCATCGGAGACCTCGACGCCGTGCTCGACGCCCGTCGCGCGCCAGCCGAGCCCGATGGCGTCGGCGCCGAAGCGCTCGCGCACCGCCTCGACGAGCAGCAGCTGGAACTCGCCGCGGTGCACCGACAGCTGCGGCCACTGGTAGCCGGCGTCGAGCCCACGCGGCTCGCTCCACACGGGCTGGCCGTGGCGGTTGAAGTAGGCGAGGCGCCCGGGTGCTGCGGCGATCGCGGCGACCTGCTCGGCGAGGCCGAGTTCGGTGAGCTCGCGCACGGCGTGCGGCAGCAGGTTGATGCCGACGCCGAGCGGGCGCAGCTCGGAGGCCCGCTCGATCACCGTCACATCCTCGAACCCCGCGCGCCCGAGACTCAGGGCCGTCGCGAGCCCGCCGAGGCCGGCTCCGATGATGACGATCTTCACGCTGCCTCCTTGCAAGTGGTGAATTGAGTTTGAAACAAACACAATTCCTTGTCAAGGGGCGGATGTCGCGGCACGGCGTCGCACGCCGCGGGCGTTGGCGCGTGGGCGTGGGCGCGTGCGGGCACGGCGCGCACGAGCGGGGCGCTGTCAGGCCGGCGGCGCCACGAGCTGGTTGCCGCTGCGCAGCACGCGCGGATCGGAGACCGCTTCGGCCGAGATCACGCCCGGCGCCGAGACTCCGCTCACGGTGAACACCCACGACTCCCCCGGCAGCAGCGTCACGAGGCCGGAATCCACCGCAGCGTGCACGTCGAGCTTGTCGAAGAGCAGCGTCAGGTCGCGCACGACCGATGCGCCGGCCGTGACGGTTACGGCGACGACGCCGGCACCGGTCGAGGCGGTCTCGACCGTCACGTCGGCGGCCGCGAGCGCACTGTCGCGCGGCTCGGCGAACCACCAGAGGCCGCGTACGCCGTCGAGCGAGGCCACGAGCAGCTCGCACGCGGCATCCGTCGCCTGGGCGACCTCGACCGGAATCGCCACCGTCGCCGACGACCGAGCCGCCACCTCGACGGATGCCGCGGCGCGGGCCAGCACCGACCCGTCGAAGCCGCGCCGCTCGAACACGACCTCGCCCACCCAGCCGTCGTCGGCGTCGTTGCCGAGGACGGCGGCCAGGGCGGACGCACCCGAGGCGTCGACCCGAGGCTGGATCGACACCACGCGCGGCGCGAACGCATTCCGGATCGCGTGGAACAGCGGCTTGGCGTGTCCGTCGCCGTCGATCGCGGCCCACGAGGTGACCGGCCAGCAGTCGTTGAGCTGCCAGACGACGGCGCCCGCGGTCTTGGGCCAGTGCGAGCGGTAGTGGTCGAGCGCGCACGAGATGGCGTTGGCCTGGTTGAGCTGCATGGCCCAGTGCCAGGTCTCCATGTCGTTCGGCACGCGGTAGTGGGGCACGAGGCCCGCGGTGAGCTTCGCGTTGCCGTCGGTCGCCTTCTGGTGCACGATCATGCCGGGCGATTCGGGCGTCAGCGGGTCGTCGCTGATCGCCCTCGTGAGGGTCGACCAGGCCGGCGGCCCCTGCCAGCCGAACTCGGCGACGAAGCGCGGTTCGAGGTCGCGGTAGTGCGGCCAGTCCTGCTGGTTCCAGAGGTCCCAGACGTGCATGGTGCCGTGCGCCTCGGCGTTCGGATGCTCGCCGCCTTGCTCACCGCCGTGCTCGCCGCCCGGGCCGCCCGGGCTGAACGGGCTGCCCGGCGCATACGGCACGTGCGGTGCGTGCTCGGCCACGAGCTTCGGAAACAGCTCGTGGTAGTAGTACGCGCCCCAGGTCCTGCCATCGAGCGCGAGCTTCCAGCCCCAGTCCTCGTACCCCCAGAGGTTCTCGTTGTTGCCCGTCAGCAGGGCGAGCGACGGATGGTGCGCGAGGCGCACGATGTTGTCCCGCGCTTCGGCGGCGACCTCCGAACGCAGCGGCTCCTCCTCGGCGTACGCCGAGCACGCGAACAGGAAGTCCTGCCACGTCAGCAGTCCCAGTTCGTCGCAGAGGTCGTAGAAGTCGTCGGACTCGTAGATGCCCCCTCCCCACACACGCACGAGGTTGAGCCCAGCGGATGCCGCCTGCTCGAGTCGCTCGCGGTAGCGGGCCCGGTCGACGCGAACCGGGAACGCGTCGTCGGGGATCCAGTTGACGCCCTTCACGAACACCGGCCGATCGTTCACCACCAGCTGGAACGGCGTGCCGTCGGCATCCGGTTCGGTGTTCCAGCGCAGCTCGCGGAAGCCGACCACGCGGTGGGTCGCATCGACGACCTCACCGGCGTGCAGCCGAACGTCGACGACGTACCGGTGCTGCGCGCCATGGCCGATCGGCCACCAGCGCTCGACGTGCTCGAGGTCGACGCGCACGCTCGCCCGGCCGTCGACGAGGTCGACGAGGGCCGACGGAATCTCGTCGAGGCCCGGCCCGGCCACCGCGACCGAGACGAACACCGGCACGTCGCGTCGGTCGGCGTCGCGTCGGTCGGCGGCGCGGGCATCGCCGCCGCCTCCCGCACTCGGGGCGAACACCACCGACACCTCGACGATCACGGCACCGCCCCCGCCGTCGACCTCGGTGCGAACGAGCACGTCGTCGAGGCGCGCGGTCGACCACGATTCGAGCCGCACCGGCCGCCAGATGCCGCTCGTCGCCGTGGCGATGCCCCAGTCCCAGCCGAAGCTGCACGCCGACTTGCGGATCGCGTCGAACGGGGTCGGGTACGGCCGGGGCCTGGCGCCGAGCGCGAGGCTCTGCGCGTTCGCGTACTTCACCGGGCTGCGGAACGCGACGACGAGCTCGTTGTCGCCGTCGCGCACGAGGGCGGTCACGTCGATGCGGTGCGTTCGGTGCTGGTTCGCGACCTCGGCGATCACGACGCCGTTGAGCGACACGGTCGCCACGGTGTCGAGGCCGTCGAAGACCAATTCGTGAACGGATGCCGCGGCCCGCGCTTCGTGCGTCAGCTCGAACGTCGTCTCGTAGGTCCAGTCGACCAGGCCGATCCAGGCGAGCGCCGATTCGTGGTCGTCGAGGTACGGGTCGGGGATGAGCCCCGCCCGCATGAGGTCGAGGTGCACGACGCCCGGCACGACTGCGGGGATGCCGGCGGTGTCCCCGGCCGCCCCGATCGCGGTGATCGCGCCGCCCCCGATCGCGGCCGCGCCGATCGACCCCGTTCCGAGCGAATCGGGAACCGGTCCGGATGCCGCGCGCACGCGCCATCCGTCATGCAGGGGTCGCTCGACTCTGGGCGGGTGCTGCGATGCTGACGAGGTCATGGTCTCCGGGCTCGATCGACGACTCCTGCCGGCCGTGCGGCTCGGTCGACTCCAGCGTGGCATTCCGCGACACGATCGGGTACCCGGCGCGACGGCTCGGGCGAGCGGATGCCGGTGGCGGGCCTACGCGGGAACGGCCGCCGTGGCATCCGGCACCGCATCGGACCCGGCCCGAGCGGCCGCGTCGCACTGCGTCGCCGACATGCGCCCCTCTGGGTCGAGGCGGGCGAGGATGCGGGAGCTGATGGCGGCGAGCTGCTCGAGCTCGGCGGGCTCGAGCACGTCGAGCACGTTCGACCGCACGGTCGCGACGTGGCCGGGCGCCGCCTGCTCGAGCACGGAGAGGCCGGCGGCGGTGACGCGCGCGTTGGTGGCCCGCTTGTCTTGAGGACACGGGAAGCGCTCGAGCAGGCCCTTCTGCTCGAGTCGGCGAGCGACGTGCGAGAGCCGCGGGAGCGTGGCGTTGGTCTGCGACGCGAGCCGCGTCATGCGACTCGTGTGCTCGGGCGAGGCCGCGAGCACCGAGAGCACGAGGTACTCGAAGTGGGTGAGCTCGACGTCGCGCAGCAGTTGCGCGTCGAGCATGGTCGGCAGCAGTTCGCTCACGGCGACGAGCCTGGCCCATGCCGTGGCTTCGACCGGCGAGAAGGGCTGGATCGAGGTCATGGTCCGATTCTAGCGCATTGGTTGTCATGACAACCAATGTCGTGCTACGGTTTAGTTGTTCCAACAAGTAAACCCGCCGCATCGGCATCACGAGGAGAACCACATGACCACGGTCAGCATCATCGGAAACGGCAACATGGGCACCGCGATCGGCGGCCTGCTGGCCGACGGCGGCACGACGGTCGAGTACATCGACCGCGCCACCACCGACATCACGGGCGACATCGTCGTGCTGGCCGTGCCGCACCCCGCCCTCGCGCAGATCGTCGCCGAGCGCGCCGACCAGCTCGCCGGCAAGGTCGTCGTCGACATCACGAACCCCCTCGACTTCTCGACCTTCGACGGCCTCGTCGTCGACGCCGACGGCTCGGCCGCGGCCGACCTCGCCGACGCACTCCCCCAGTCGCGCGTGCTCAAGGCCTTCAACACGAACTTCGCGAGCACCCTCGCCTCCAAGACCATCGGCGACGCCGCCACCACCGTGCTCATCGCGGGCGACGACGCCGACGCCAAGGCGCTGCTCGCCTCGGTCGTCAGCGCGGGCGGCGTGAAGGCCGTCGACGCCGGCTCGCTCAAGCGCGCCCGCGAGCTCGAGTCGCTCGGGTTCCTGCAGCTCACGCTCGCCGTGCAGGAGAAGATCTCCTGGACCGGCGGGTTCCCGCTCGCCGCGTAGTCGACGAACGCCCCCGCGACCCACCGAACCGACCTCCCGAACGAACCCCCAGAACGGGTGGGGCTGCACCTGCGGCCCCACCCGTTTCGTCGTCTCCCCTCCGGTGATGCACCACGCCGCGCCTGACGAATCCTCAGCGAATCCGCCGGGCGAGGCCCGCCGGGCGCTAGCCTGACCTCGATGTGGTGGAACCGGAAGAACCCGAAGCCTGCGCCCGAGGCGGCGCCGACGGCCGACGAGGTGCCCTCGACCGTGAACCGCAACGCCCTCCTCCTCGCGGGCCTCGGCGGCGGCGTGCTCGCCGTCTTCGGCCTCGCCGCGATCTCGTCGATCGTCGCCCCGGTCTTCCTCGCCCTCGTGCTGACGATCTGCGCGAGCCCGGTGCGCACCGCGCTCGAGCGCCGCCGCGTACCGACGGGCATCGCCACCGGGGTCGCCATCGTGACCGTGCTCGCTCTCATCGTGGTGTTCGGCTACGCCGTGGCCGTCGCCTTCAGTCAGTTCGCGAGTCTCCTCCCGCAGTTCGCCCCGCAGATCCAGGCCGCCGTCGCGAGCGTGGGCGAGGCGCTGTCGAAGATCGGCATCGGCTCCGACCAGATCTCGGCCGCGATCGGCAGCTTCGACGCGGGGTCGATCGTCAGCGTCGTCTGGGGCTTGATCGGCGGGCTCGCCGGGGCCACGACGACGTTCGTGATCATCTTCACGATGGTGCTGCTCATGGCGATGGACTCGGCGCTGCTGCCCGGGGTGCTCCGCCGGATCGAGCCGCACCGGGCCCTGTTCGTGCATTCCATTCGGGACTACGCGAAGAACGTGCGGCGCTACATGGTCGTCACCACGGCACTCGGCGTCGCGCAGGGCCTGATCAACTGGTTCGTGCTCGTGCTGCTCGGCGTGCCGGGTGCATTCATCTGGGGACTGCTCTCGTTCATCTGCAGCTTCATCCCCAATGTCGGCTACTTCATCGCGATCATCCCGCCGATCGTCTTCGGCGCGCTCACGGGCGGGTGGCCGACCGTCATCGCCGTCATCGTGCTGTACGGCGTCGTGAACGCCGGCGTGCAGTCGATCATCCAGCCCCGAGTCGTCGGCAACGCGGTCGCCCTCAGCCAGAGCATCACGTTCTTCTCGGTGCTCTTCTGGGCGATCGTGCTCGGGCCGACCGGCGCGATCCTCGCGATCCCGCTCACGCTGCTCGTCCGCATGCTCCTCGTCGACACCAACCCGCGCATGCCGTGGATCAAGCCCCTACTCGGCGACAACACCGCGAGCAAGCTGGAGAAGGCCGAGGCGAAGGCCGCCGCGGCAGCCGGCAAGGCCGCCGGCTCCGGCCCCGGCGCCACGGCTGCAGACACGTCGGGCGTGCCCGAATCGGTCGAGGCGGCCGGCGCCGACTCGCCCGACGACCCGGCACCCGCCTCGCGCTGAGGCTCACTCGACGATGCTCGCCGCCATCGGCCACCTGCTCCCGATCGCGATCGCGATGGCGCTCAGCACCGTGCCGATCATGGCCACCATCGTGCTGCTGCTGTCGGCGAACCGGTCGCGCACGGCGCTGCCATTCCTCATCGGCTGGGTCGCCGGACTGCTGATCGTGGTGACCGCCTGCACGATCTTCGCCCAGTTGATCCCGACACCGGGCCTCGGCCTGCGCCCGAACACCGCGATCGGCGCATGGGAGGTCGTCATCGGCCTCGCCCTGATCGTCGTCGCCATCGTGTCGTGGGTGCGATCCCGGCACACCGACCGCACCGACCTGCCGGCCTGGCTCCGCGGGCTCGATCGCCTGGGGCGCTGGTCGGCCGTCGGCTTCGCACTCCTGCTCAACGTGCGGCCGAAGGCCCTGCTGCTCGCGATCGCGGCCGGCCTCGCCATCCGAGCCGAGAACCTCGACGTCGCCGACTCGGCGATCGCGATCGGCGTCTACGCGGTGATCTCGGCGTCGACGGTCGCCGTGCCGATCATCCTCACGCTCGCGGCTCCCCATCGCATGGAGCCCAGGCTGGTCGCCGCGCAGGAGTGGTTGGCACGCAACAACGGCATCGTCGGCTCGGCGATCCTGCTGATGATCGGCGTCGTGGTGCTCGGCAGCGGCCTCAGCCGGTTCTGACCATCGCGACAATCGTTCATCGCGACATCGTTCATCGCGACATCGTTCGCCGCGACATCCGTTCGCCGCGACATCCGCAGTACCCGATCGGCGCGAGACCTCAGCGCGTGATCTCGAAGTTGAACACGTCCTGGTCGAAGTGGTTGTAGGCCTCGTAGTCGAGCAGCTCGTAGAGGTCGGCGCGGTGCTGCATCTCGCCGAGCTTCGACGTGAGGTGGCCCTCGTCGATGATCGTGTCGAGTCCGCGGCCGGCGGCGCCCATGGCGAGGCGGAGCAGCGAGACCGGCCAGATCACGATGTTCACGCCGACGTCGCGCAGCTGGTCGACCGAGAACAGGTCGCTCTTGCCGAACTCGGTCATGTTGGCGAGGATCGGCACGTCGACGGCGTTGCGGATCGCCTCGAACTCGCTGAGATCGCGCATCGCCTCGGGGAAGATCGCGTCGGCGCCGGCGTCGACGAGCGACTTCGCCCGGTCGACCGCGGCCTCCAGCCCGTCGACGGCACGGATGTCGGTGCGCGCCATGATGAGGAAGTTCGGGTCGCGACGGGCGTCGGCCGCAGCCCGGATGCGCTTGATTGCGGTGTTCGCGTCGACGACCTGCTTGCCGTCGAGGTGTCCGCACCGCTTCGGGTTGATCTGGTCTTCGATGTGGGCGCCCGCGATGCCGGCGTCTTCGAGGGTCTGGATCGTGCGCGCCACGTTCATCGGCTCGCCGAACCCGGTGTCGGCGTCGATGATGGCCGGCAGCTCGGTCATGCGCGCGATCTGCTGGCCGCGGCCGGCGACCTCGGTGAGGGTCGTCAGGCCGATGTCGGGCAGGCCGAGGTCGGCGGCGAGCACCGCACCCGAGATGTAGACGCCCTCGAACCCCTTGCGCTCGATGAGCCGTGCCGACAGCGGGTTGAACGCGCCGGGGAACCGCAGCAGCTCACCCGTGGCGAGCCGTTCGCGGAACAGGCGGCGCTTCTCGGCGGCAGGGGTCTGGGAATACAGCATCAGGGGGCGTCCTTTCGCGGGCGACCCGACACGGTTGGAGGCACCGGCGGGCGCATCTCTCAGCCTATTGGTTCGTGCGTCTCAGGAGGCCGGGCGGCAGCGGATTCAGCCGACGATGCGGATGCCGAGGTGCTCGGCCAGCCTGGTCGCGATGAGGGCGACCTGCAGTTCGTCCATGGTCGCGCCGCGCAGGCCCTCGACCCCGGTCACGTCGAGATCGAGCCCCCGAAGGTCGGCGTCGGCGAGCCTGGCGCCCGTGACGTCGAGCGTGCGCACATCGGAGTCGGTGAAGGCCAGCCGCTCGACCCGCGCCCCGCCGAGGTCGAGCTCGTCGACCGTGCAGTCGGTGAACCGCACGTCGCGCAGGGTCGCGCCGCGGAGGTTCACGAACCCGAGATTGCAGCCGACGAAGTGCACCGCCTGCCAGGTGTTCTCGTAGAACTCGACCGACCCGATGCGCGAGTTCGAGACGACGAAATCGCGCAGGGTCGCGCGCGGAGCTCGCAGCACGGGCGCATCCCACCGGTCGAACACCGTCTCGGCGATGTCGGCGCCGCGCAGGTGCACGTCGTGAGCCGAGACGCCCACGATCTCGACCTCCCGCAGGCGGATGCCGGTGAGGTCGCGCTCGGAGAGGTCGCCACCGGCGACCCTGACGCCCTCGAGGTCTGCGCCTGGCACCAGCACCGCGGCATCCGCCTCGTCGAGGTCGGGCAGCAGGATGCGGTCGAGGCGCGGGGCGATCGTGCGAGCCGGCTTGGCCATGGTCAGAGCAGGATCACGATGACGAGGACGAGGACGAGGACGAGGGACGACACCGGTCGATCCTACGGCGCACCGACGACACCTCCGGGGCGCACCGACGACACCTCTGGAAGGATGGAACCGTGAACGCTCCCCGTGCCGCCGGCGTCGGCGTCCTCCTGCCCCGTGACCTTCCCGTCGAACAGGTGCTGCCGTATGCGCGGCGTGCCGAGGAGCTCGGCTTCGACGAGGTGTGGCTCGTCGAGGACCTGGGATTCCGCGGCGGCCTCGCCCAGACGGGCGCCGTGCTCGCGGCGACCGAGCGCATCACCGTGGGCGTGGGCATCCTGCCCGCCGGCGCGCGCAACGCGGCGTTCACGGCGATGGAGCTCAACACGCTCGCGCTGATGTTCCCCGATCGGTTCGTCGCGGGCATCGGGCACGGCATGCCCGTCTGGATGCGGCAGGTCGGCGCGTGGCCGAAGAGCCCGCTGACCCTGCTCGGCGAGTACACGACCGCGGTGCGCACGCTGCTCCGCGGCGAGCCCGGCCCCGCTGCCGGCACCTACGTGAACGTCGAGGGCGTGCAGCTCGTCGAGCCTGCGACCTCGGTGCCGCCCGTGGTGCTCGGCGTGCGCGGCCCGAAGTCGCTCGCGGTGGCGGGTGCGACCGCCGATGGCGTGGTGCTCGCCGAACCGGCCGCGCCGCCGTACATCGCGGCCGCCATCGAGCATATGAAGGGCGTGGCGACGGATGCCGCGCCTCGCCGCGTCGTCACGTACGACGTCGCGGCGGTCGACGCCGACCCGCGGGCCGCCCTCGCTCGGGTGCGCCCGGGTCTCGCGTGGTACGGGGAGCCCGACTGGGCGCCGCACCTCGTGGGGCAGCCGTTCGCCGAGGAGTTCGCACGCCTGCGCGCGGGCTGCGCCTCGCCCGAGGAGTTCGCCGAGCGGCTGCCCGATGAGTGGGTCGCCGAGCTCTCGCTCGCGGGCACGGCCGAGCAGGTGCGCGAGCGCCTGGACGCGCGGTTCGCCGCCGGCGCGACGACGGTCGTGCTCACGCCCGTGGGCGACGACCGGCTCGGCGAGCTCGACCGCTTCGCCGAGGTGCTGCGGGGCTGACTCGCGCCCAGGCCGCCGCGCCGACGCCTCCCCGCGCCTACCCGTCGCCGAAGGCGCCCGCCTCGAACGGCGCTCCCGTCGTCGCTCGGAGGCCCTCGACCGTCTCGCCGGGTGCGAGCGCGATCAGGTGCAGTCCGTCGTCGCGCACGTCGAACACCGCACGATCGGTGATGATGCGGTCGACGACGCCGACGCCGGTCAGCGGCAGGTCGCACGTCTCGACGATCTTCGGCGCGCCGTCCTTCGCCACGTGCTCGGTGAGCACGATGACGTGGGGCGTGCCGGCGACGAGGTCCATCGCCCCGCCCATGCCCTTCACGAGCCGGCCGGGAATCGTCCAGTTGGCGAGGTCGCCGAGCTGCGAGACCTGCAGCGCGCCGAGGATCGCGGTCTGCACGTGCCCGCCCCGGATCATCGCGAACGAGGTGGCCGAGTCGAAGACGCTCGCGCCGGGGGCGAGCGTGACCGTCTGCTTGCCCGCGTTGATGAGGTCGGCGTCCTCTTCGCGCTCGAAGGGGAACGGCCCCATGCCGAGGATGCCGTTCTCGCTCTGCAGGGTCACCGAGACGCCGTCGGGCAGGTGGTTGGCGACGAGCGTCGGGATCCCGATGCCGAGGTTCACGTACTGGCCGTCCTCGAGGTCGCGGCCCGCGATCGCGGCCATCTCGTCACGCGTCCACATGCGTCGCCTCCTTTCGCACCCGCACGGTGCGCTGCTCGATGTGCTTGACGTGGTCGACCACCGCGACGACGCGCTGCACGAAGACGCCGGGGGTCGTCACGCCGTCGGGGTCGAGGTATCCGTCGACGACCTCTTCGGCCTCGGCGATGGTGAGTCGCCCCGCCGTGGCGACGAGCGGGTTGAAGTTCCGCGCGGCGAGGCGGTAGCCCAGGTTGCCCTCGGCATCGGCCCGGTGCGCACGCACGAGGGCGAGGTCGGCGACGATGCCCCGCTCGAGCACGTAGCTCCGACCGTCGAACTCGGCGTCGTTGCGAAGCTCGACCGGCTGGCACGATCACTCCGCGACGCGAAGGACATCGTCGACGAGCTCACCGCCAAGCACGTCAAACTCAGCATCGGAGGCTCTGTCCACGACCCACTCGACCCTGTTGGACGACTGCTGTTCAACGTGCTCGCAATGGTCGCTGAATTTGAATCCGACCTGATCAGGGCCCGAACTCGTGAAGGCATGCAGGTAGCGAAAGCCAAGGGCCGCCTTCGCGGCAAACAACCAAAGCTTTCCGTTCCGCAGCAACGCCATCTGATGGAGCTCCACCACGCCGGCGCTCACACCACAACCGAGCTCGCCGAGCTGTTCAACGTCGCGCGATCTACGGTCTACAGGACCGTCCAGCGTCACGCACGGGCCGAGATCAAACGCTGAAAAGGAGCAGGTCCCGAAAAGGAGCAGGTCCCAGTGAAACAGGATTCGTCAGTAGTGATAACGGGCTTGCAGGACCGTGACGTACCGTTCATCGGCAATGTAGACGAGACGGTTGGCCTCGTCGATTCGCCGTGACCACGCTCCGGCCAGGGCATGCTTCAGGGGCTCGGGTTTTCCGATGCCCTCGAAGGGGTCGTCTCGGAGAATGTCGGCGATGATCGTGTTGATCCGCTT
This sequence comes from Agromyces aureus, assembly GCF_001660485.1. Lineage (GTDB taxonomy): Bacteria > Actinomycetota > Actinomycetes > Actinomycetales > Microbacteriaceae > Agromyces > Agromyces aureus. The sequence goes on along the minus strand of NZ_CP013979.1, from coordinate 914,039 downwards.
GAGTGTTCGACGATCTTGGGTCTGCCAATAGAGATAGTCCTCCCAGCCTTCGACAGACCACGCCAGGTTCCGGTCACTCAAGACTCGAGGAGTTCGTGCTCGACGACGTCGCCTGCTCGAGCCTGCTCCATGGCGCTGAGGAGCCGCCGCGCGTTCTCAGGGGAGCGCAAGAGATAGCTTGTCTCGACGAGGGAGTCGTACTCGTCCTTCGACATGAGCACTGCGGAGCCCCGCTTCGACGTGATCTCGACCTCGGTCTGATCGAGGTTCACTCGCTCGATCAGGCCGAAGAGATCGCGGCGCGCTTCGCTTGTCGTGATAGCCATCATGCCTCCAAAGTGGTACCACTTATCGTACCACTCCGATCCGCAAGTCGTCGCTGGGTTGAATCGATCATCCGCAGGGGCCTAGAGGAGTCAACAGATCCCCGCCCGTCGCCCGCAAACGGATGGGCTTGCGCGACGTCAAGAAATGGACCGGGCGCGGGCGCATTCGCGACTCCGCGGGCAGCACGAGATCAGCCGTCCCAGACCGCTCGATGCAAATGCTCGGCCTTCCATGAATCTCCGCACACTCGCAGATCGATAGCCAAGCGCCGCGTGGCAACGTTCAGGGAGCTGCGCGCGAATACGCGTCGAGGATCCGATGCTCGGGCTGTTCTCAGCGCCTCGCGTGTCTTCCTTTGAGCCGTGACGTGAGCAGAAGTCCCCCGCCGCAGAGGAGGAGGGCCGCCAGTGCGATCGCGTGAGCTGGATCCACGCCGCTCGCCGCGAGGTCGCCGGAAGAGGAATCACCGTCGGTGGCCGAGGCGCCATCGTCGCCCGGGTCCGAGCTCGGATCGGGGTCGGGATCCGGGTCCGGCCCAGGGCCGGGCCCCGCGGCGGCCACCATCCAGATTCCCTGTGCGTCGTTGTCGGTCGGTGACGCATCGGTGTCGGTGTCGAGGGTCGGCACGACAAGGGGGTTCAAGCGCTCGAAGATCACGTCGTCGAATCCGTCGCCGTCGACGTCGGCCGTTCCGGCCGGTGCGACATAGGCGACGGCGCGCATGGACGTCGTGTCAGCGGGGATGGAGACGATTCGAACGGTGACCTCGAGAGCCGAGCCATCGGCACCCGGCGGGATCTCGCCGCCAGCCACGGCGGTCGTGCCGCTGATCGAGTATCCGGCGCCGCTCATCGAGACGAGTTCGACCGTATCGGGGAGCAGCTGCGTGATGGACCATCCGCTCGGCACCGCCCTGGGGCCTTCGTTGGTCGGCGTGAGCGTCCAGGAGGCCAGGTCGCCGACGCCGAGCACCGCGTCGTCGGGGACGCCCATGACGTGCGCGAGCGAGAGGTCGATGCAGTTCATCGGGTAGAGCACAGGCGCTTCGGACAGTTCGTACACGGCCGCGCCGTCGCCCGCGTAATACGGGTCTCCGTCCAGGAAGCCGGTCGCGCGGCACTCCGAGCCCCAGTCGTTCGGGTCGTCGTAGTCGCGGGCGTCGACGGCGACGGGGCCGTCGACCGGGAGCACGCGAGCCGCCAGGTCGTCCGCCGTGTCCTCGCCGACGACGGCGTTGGCGTAGGTCTGCACCGCGGTGGAGTCAGCCGGGAAGACGTTGCCCGTCGCCAGCACCGGGTCGCGGAGCGATCGCCTGGCCGCGTCCGGAGCGGCCGGGTCGGCCGTTCCGGACGCGATCCACGTGCCGCCGCCGCTGAAGGTGTTCCCCTGCACGCGCACGCCGGACGACGAATACGAGCCGGGCTGGGCGCCGTCCTCCCACAATGGGGCGACGGTGATCGCGACGGCCTCGTCGGACTGGTCGACGGTGTTCTCGGCGACGAGCAGGTCATGCGCGCCGCCCGCGGTGACGAAGTCGGGCTGTCCGCTCGCGGTGTTGCGGAGGATCTGGACGGCCGTGGTGCCCTGCAGCACCCCGATGCCGCCTCCGTTGTCCGTCATGAGGTTGTCGTGGACGACGATGTCGTGGCTGATGCCGTTCTCGGGCGTGGTCACGACGAAGACGCCGACCGCCGCGTTGGAGGTGAACGTCGAGGCGCTCACGTCGAGGTCGGAGACGCTGCGCCCGTACAGCGCCCGCTCGACGACGTTCGCGACCGTGGCGTTCGTCACGGTCGCCCCGGCGGACCCCGAGTAGAAGAAGCCGTACGAGCCGGCGTCGATCGACGCGCGATCGACGTGCACCCCCTGCGAGCCGTAGGCGCGGAGGATCGCGGAGCCCGTCACGGACGTCGGTCCCTCGCGGCCGTGCACGACGATGTCCTGCGCCTGAACGCCCACCGACTGGTGGATGACCAGTGCGGCGCCGGTGATCGTCGCGTCCACGTCGGTGATCGTCGCGTTCTCGGCGCTGAGGAGGTAGACGCCGCTCGACGCGAGCTCCGGACCGACTGCCGTGATGTCGGTGATCGTGATGTCGACGCGATCGGACTCCGGGTCCATCGAGGACTGCGACCCGATGGCGTAGAGGAATCCGGTGGCCGTCTCGCGCTCGACCGTCACGCGTCCGGCGTTGACGAGGTTGATGCCGGTGCCGTTCTCGCCCCAGGTGCCCGCGTCGAGCACGGCGTCCGAGACACGCGCTCCCTGCGTGGAGCCCAGTGTGATGGCCCCGAAGGCGGTGACCCGCGGTGCCGTGATGACCGGACCCGCACCGGTGTTGAGCAGGTGCGTCGTGATGCCGTACATCATCCCCGTGACGGTGGGGGATTCGACCCGGGCGTTCGTCGCCTTGAACACGAGGATGCCGGTCGACTGCGCGGTGCCGGTGCCGGTCACGTCGGCGCGCAGGACGACGGGGTCGGTGGTCGCGCCGAGCGCGATGCCCTCGCGGCTCGCCCCGGCGATGGTCGCGTCGGTGATCGTCGCGCCCGCGCCCGTGTTGGCCGTGCCGGTCCCGATGCCGCGGGAGAATCCGTTGACCGTCACCAGATCGACGACCGCTCCGCTCGAGTTCGCCAGGTCGATGCCGGTTCCGGTGCCCTCGGGCCCCGTGACCGCGACGCCGGTCACCTCGGGCTCGGTCGCCGTGCCGAGCGAGATGCCCGAGGTCGAGGCGATGATCGTGCCGCCGGTGATGACGATATCGCTCGTGGTCGCGGCCGCGGTGGCCATGATGCCCGTCGCGACGCCGCTGAGGTCCGCGTCGTTCACCGTCGCCGCACCGGTGGTGAGGTTGATCCCGTACGACGACGGCTGGCCGCCGCCGTCCATCGTGAAGCCGTCGACGACCACGCCGGTCAGCCCGGCCGCGAGTTGGATGCCGGTCGGCCTGGCCACGGCGTTGGGGTTGCGGATCGTGACGTCCTCGAGCACGGCTCCCGCGGCGGTGACGGTGACGATGGCTCCTGTCGATGCGATGCCGATCTCGACGTCATCGGCCAGGCGGATGCCTCCGCCGCTCACGGTGAACCGGCTGAAGAGGGTCGAGTCGGCGGAACTGTCGAGGGTCGCTTCGCGGCTGACAAGCAGGGCGCCGGTGAAGGCGTAGTCGTTCGGGTCGAACGAGACCGTACCGCCAACCGGCACCGTGTTGAGCGCCGTCTGCAGCGTGACGAGTGCCGCGTCATCCGGACGCTCGTCCGGCGTCCCGATCCAGGCGATCGGAAGGGCATTCGCATTCTGCACGACGCCCAGGCCATCGGGCGGCGGGAACTCCTCGATCGTCTCGTCGGGCACCGGAGCCGGCTCATCCAGGCCCTCGGGAACCGGGCTGTCGTCAGGCGGCGGCGGATCGCCCGTGTCCGGGTCGTCGGGGTCGATCAGCGCGTGCACCGGCCCGGCAACAGCCGGCGCCGCGAACGTCGGAACGGCGGCGGCGCTTCCACCGACCAGCGCGGCACCCAGAAGGGCGCCGATCACGGCGCCCCATCGCCCTCGGCGCGGATTCCGACGACCGTCGGTCATGCTGCCCCCTCGCGTCGACCGGCATCCCCCGATCCGTCGTCGACGAAAACTCAGGTTACCCGAGTTTTCGGCCGCCACGCAGCAACGGCCGATGTCGCGCAAGTGGACCCTCTAGTGCGAGTGCTCCACGACGACGACGAAGTCGAGAGAGGACCCCTCGAGCTCAGCGCCCGATTCGAGGCCGAAGACCGTTCCGTCGTCGTCTGGGTCGAAGCCGCAGAGTGCGCGGCCGCTCGGCACTCGGTCGATGCGAGTCAACTGGCCAGTCTCACGCGCGAGGAGGTGGACAATGGTTCCGCGCACCTGCGTTACCGGAAACCCATCAAGATCGTGATGCGTCTCGTGGAGGGTGCCATCGGCTGCTTCGGAGTAGCACGTCCAATCGACGCGGTCGCCACGACGGACGACGTCGCCACAACAGTGGTGGTCCCAATCACCGATGACGACCTCGACTCGCATGCCACCACGCTACCGAGGGCTGAACAGCGACGCCCGCTCGATGATGGCTCAGCGGTTCGGGCGACTCCGTTACCACAAAGGCCGTGGATTCGGCGCGATGGCGACATCCCCGCGTGGAACCAGCAGCCGCTGCAGGTTGCACGGGAGGATCGGTGGGCGGGTCGCATTCGAGAGCGGTGCCGTGGTCGCATTCGCTGAGCCCACCCCCGCCGACACCGAGAGCGTCGTCCGGGTGCCGTAGTCAGGGCGACGATCGCCGGGCTCTCCTTCGCGGCGCCGCTGGGCCGCCGGCCCGCGGCTCCTTCCGTTGGCGGCTTGCGTTACTGTGCGGCTCTATGTAATGTGTGTCGCATGGTAGCGATCGCGAAGCACGAGCAGGACCTCCGCAAGGGCGTCCTGGTACTCGCCGTCCTGTCTCAGCTGCGCGAGGAGCAGTACGGCTACTCGCTGCGCCAGGCGCTCGCCGAGCGCGGGATGCCCATCGAAGAGGGCACCCTGTACCCGCTGCTGCGACGCCTCGAGTCGCAAGGCCTCCTCGTCTCGCGGTGGAAGGCCGAGAACGGCCCGCCGCGTCGGTACTACGCGCTCAGCGCGAGCGGCGCCGAGCTCTGCCGAGAACTGTCCGCATCGTGGGCTTCGCTCACCACCGTGATGTCCGATCTCCTGGAAGGGGGAGAACGATGAAGCCGGAAGCCCTCATCGAGTCCTACGTCGCCGAAGTGGTCCGATACTTGCCGAGGCGGCTGCGCGACGACGTCGGGTTCGAGCTCCGCTCGCTGCTCACCGAAGAACTGCGCGGGCGCGCCGGCGACGGCGAACCCGACACCGCGACGACGCTCGCCCTGCTCGCCGACTTCGGGCGCCCAGCCGAGGTGGCCGATCGCTACCGACCGGCGGGGTTCACCATCATCCGCCCGGCCGACGCACCTCGTTTCGCCTGGATCGCGCTCGGCGGTGTGGCGATCCAGTGGGTGATCACGCTCATCGCGACCTACACCGCCCCGGCAACCGGTGCCGGGGACGACTGGCTCAGCAGGCTCGGCACCTGGTGGCTGTCTGCAGGGCTCGGGGCGTTCTGGTGGCCGGGCCTGCTCGTCTCGCTGAGCATCGTCGCGGCGGTGATCACGGCACGACGAGGGACGGATGCCTCGGAGTGGACCCCTCGGGCGGCAGCAGGGCTCGACCGCGACCGCATCAGCCGACCGCTCTACGTGCTCGCGATCGCCGGCGCCCTCGTGGGCATCGCGGCCCTGGTCGCCGCGATCAACCTCGCCACCTGGTGGCCGTGGCTGCCGCAGCCGGTCCTCGACGCGTTCGTGATCGACGAGACCTTCCTGACGACCCGGGCTCCCTGGGCCCTGGTGCTCTGGGCGGCGGCCTTCGCGAGCATGATCGCCGTCCTCATCGCGGGGCGGTGGACCCGCACGACCAGGCTGCTCTCCATCGTCGGCAACGTGCTCTGGATCGTCTTGCTCGTCTGGTGGGTCGCGGCCGGTCCGATCTTCGTCCAGCCCGCCGCCGACTCGGTGACCAAGGGATGCCTCATCCTCATCGCCGCGATCTGCGTGCTCGATCTCGTGATCACCGCCCGCCACCTGCGCCGCGGCATCCCCGAGCCGGCGGTCTAGCCATAACTCGCCATCGCGAAGGTAGCGTTGAGGTCAGGTGCGAGTTCGCGCTGAACACGGCGCAAGGAGGAGCTTCAGTGGGTCGTTCTCAGGTCTGGAAGCTCTCCGCCGTCGGGTTGCTGCTCGTGGCGATGAGCGGATGCTCCGCGACCGCGCCGGCAGGCGAGGGCGGCATCGAGATGGCCGTCTCGCAGACCTGCGATGCGGGTTCAGCTCCGGAGTGCGTCTCGGTGAACGGCGAGTACGTGACGCTCATCGAGTCGGACTTCGCTCGGGCCGGGGTCGAGACGGCGAAGGCCGTCGAGGATGGCGGCACCAGTGCGATCGAAGTGAGGTTCGACGACGACGGAGCGGTCGTCTTCCAGGAGTCGACCGCCGAGGCCGCCGCCGCCGCGGGCACCGCGCGCCTGGTGATCAGGGCCGGTGGCGAGGTGTTGTCGGCCGTCACGGTGGTCGAGCCGATGCAGGGCGACACCGCCGTCATCGCCCTTCCGCCCGGCGCTGACGCCGAGGAGCTGGCCGCGGTGATCCGCGGCTCCTAGTCGGCCGGCGGCGGCGTTCGACCACCGCCGCCACCGCATCGCGCCGTCACCCGGCCGGCGCGGCCTGCATCAGGTCGTTGAAGCGCGCGGTCGCGCCGACCTCGTCGGGTCGATGCGCATCGGCACGCGCGCGGGCCCGCGGCACGTACGCCTCGGGGTCGCCCGACTCGAGCGCCGCCATGGTCTCGTCGAGGAACTCCGCGAGCGGCATCGCGCGCGGGTCGACGAGGTTCACGGGCATGAGCGCGGTGCGCGTGTACGGCGGCGCGATCTCGATGATCTCGGGTGCGAGCCCGCCGAGGCGGTACCGCAGCGAGAGCGTGTACGAGTGCACGGCGGGCGACGGATGCCGCTACATCCACTTGCGGCGCTTGAAGACCCAGTACAGCACGACGGCGAACCCGACCATCAGCGCGATCGCCATCGGGTACCCGAAGGTCCAGTGCAGCTCGGGCATGACGTCGAAGTTCATGCCGTAGATCGCGCCGATCAGCGTCGGCGCGAACAGGATCGCCGCCCAGCCCGAGATCTTCTTCATGTCCTCGTTCTGGCGCTGCGCCACGAGCGTGGAGTTCACGTTCAGGATCTGCGAGAGCGCGTCGCGGTACTCGGCGACCCGCGAGTTCGCACGCGTGAGGTGGTCGGAGACGTCTTCGAGGTAGGCCTGCAGCTCGTCGGGGATGTCGTACTTGCCGAAGCCCTCGCGCAACCCGTCGAGCACCTCCGTCATCGAGGAGGTGGCGTGCTGCATGTCGATCACCTCCTGGCTCAGGCGGTAGATGCGCTCGGCGACGGCCGCGTCACCGCTGAACACCTGCCGTTCGATCTGCTCCTTGTCGATCGCGAGGCCCTGCAGCACGGGCGCGTAGCCGTCGACGATCGCATCGAGCAGGCGGTAGACGACCGCCTCCGGCCCGAGCCGCAACAGGTGCTCGTCGGCGAGCAGGGTGCGCTCGCGGCGGTCGGAGCTCATGACCTCGTCCTCGTCGAATTCGGTGCCGTCGGTGCCGTCGATCCAGCGCTTGTCCTGGCAGAGCACGGCGACCGCGCCGGGCCGCACGAGCATGTGGAACTCCGCGAAGTCGACCTCCTCCGACTCGTCGAGGTAGCGGGCCGAGCGCACGACGAGGAAGAGCACGTCGCCGTAGCGATCGAGCTTCGGCCGCTGGTGCGCCTGCAGCAGGTCTTCGACGAGCAGCGGATGCAGGTCCCAGGCCTCGGCGAGCTCGGTGACCTCGATGGCGCTCGGCGCGGGGTAGAAGAACATCGCCATGCGGTCGGGCGCGCCCGCCGCCCCGCTCGGGCGGTCGGCCCCGTCGACGCCCGCCGCGAAGCGCAGCCCGTCGGCGACCGTCGACCCGGCCGGGGCGACCTCGGGGTGGCCGTCGGTGATGTACCGAGTCAGGTGCGACTGCACGGCGGGCAGCGCCGGCTCCGCGAGTCCGGCCGCCCGTCGGCGTCGGAGTTCCATGCGGCGTGTCGGCGGCGCGTCTCCGCGTTCCTGGACCATTCGACACCCTTCCCCCGGCGATGTCCGCCAGACTACGCCCCGACCTTCACGGGGCTTCGCCTCGACGCACGGCGCGAGCCGCGGCATCCGCTCATCGGGCCGGCAGCGCCGGGAACGCCCGTCGGGCGACGACGACCACGACGAGGCCCGCGACCACGAGCACCGCGCCGACGATCGGCACCCACCCGAGCCCGACCCCCGCGAGCACCGCACCGCCGATCGCCGCTCCCCCGCCGATGCCGATGTTCGCCGTGGCGTTCACGAGCGCGCCGATGAGGTCGGCCGTCGCGCCGCGCGTGCGGATCGCGGCGGTCTGGAAGCTCGACGCGATCGCGCCGAATGCCGCACCCCACGCGGCGATCGCGGCGAGCACGCCGATCAGGCCGGGGAACGCGAACCCGAGCGCGACGAGTGCGACGACCATCACGGCGAGCACGAGCAGCAGGCTCGCCCGCGGTCGCCGGTCGAGCGTGACCCCGGCGAACCAGGTGCCCGCCAGCCCGAGCGCGCCGATCACGAGCAGCACGGGTCCGACGCCGGTCGCCGCGAGGCCGGCCGCGAGCAGGATCACCGCGACGTACGTGTAGACCGTGTACTGCCCCAGGTAGACGAGCGCATTCGCGGTCGACACGGCCGCGAGGCGGCCTCGCCGCGCTCGGCGCTCGGGGTCGGCGGGGTCGCCGGCCGGCTCGACGTCGACGGCGGGCAGCAGCACCGCGACGAGCACGAGGGCGATCGCGCAGCCGATCGCGAGCACTCCGAAGGCGACCCGCCAGCCCAGCGCGGTGCCGAGCGACGTCGAGAGCGGAACACCGAGCACGAAGCCCGCGGAGGCGCCCGCGGTGACGAGCGCGAGCGCGCGACCCGTGAACTCGGGCGCGACCAGGCGCGAGCCGTACGCGATGCTCAGCGAGAAGAAGAGCGCGTGCGCGATGCCGCCGATCGCCCGGCCCGCCGCGACCACCGCGAACGACGGCGCGAGCGCGACGACGACGTTGCCGAGCGTGTACGCGCCGAGTGTGGCGAGCAGCAGCGGCTTTCGAGGCAGGTGCCTGGTCCAGAGCGTCAGCGGCACGGCCAGCACCGCGACCATGAACGCGTACACGGTGACGAGCAGGCCCGCGATCGAGGCCGAGACGCCGAGCTCGTCGCCCATGGCCGGCAGCACGCCGACCGGCAGCATCTCGGTCGTCAGGGCGAGGAAGGTCGCGAGGGTCAGCGCGACGATGCCGCCGGCGGCCTCGCGCACGGTTCCGGGGCGCCAGGCGCTCGGGTGACGGATGCCGCTCATACCGCGAGGCTATCGACCACCGACGACGCCCGGCCGAACCTGCGATCGCGAACGCGCCGGATGCGGCGACGCCGACCTAGGCTGGAAGCCCCGCCCCAGCCAGCAGAGGAGACCATCGTGGCGATCCGAGTCGCACCGCAGACGGGCGTCGGCGAGGTGCTCGCCGAGCTCGCCGCCCTCGAAGACCCGAAGGCGCGGGCGATCAACGAGCGCCACGGCGACGACCACGGCGTCAACCTCTCGCAGCTGCGCGCGCTCGCGAAGCGCCTCAAGACGCAGCAGGACCTCGCGGGCGAGCTGTGGAGCACGGGCGACACCCCGGCCCGGCTCGTCGCGATCCTGATCAGCCGGCCGAAGGAGTACAGCGCGGCCGAGCTCGACGCCATGCTGCGCGAGGCGCGCGTGCCGAAGGTGCACGACTGGCTCGTCAACTACGTCGTCAAGAAGAGCCCGCACGTCGAGCACCTGCGCACCACGTGGTTCGCCGATGCCGATCCGATCGTGGCGAGCGCCGGATGGTCGCTCACGACCGACCGCGTCGCGAAGAACCCCGACGGGCTCGACCTGTCGAAGCTGCTCGACCTCATCGAGGCGCACATGAAGGATGCACCAGACCGGTTGCAGTGGTCGATGAACGAGTGCCTCGCGAACATCGGCATCCACCACCCCGCGCTCCGCGCCAGGGCCCTCGCCATCGGCGAGCGGCTCGAGGTGCTGAAGGACTACCCGACCCCGCCGAACTGCACGTCGCCGTACGCGCCGATCTGGATCACCGAGATCGTGCGACGGCAGGGCACGCCCGCCTGAGACGTCACCACGACGTCGTCGGCACCGGAGCGGGCGACGGCAGCGGCTCCGGACCCGGCCCATGCGGGGCACCGGGCACGCCCTCGGGGTCGCAGTGCTCGACGGCGAGGTTGTGTCCGTCCATCACCGAGTAGACGTAGTCGAACGGGTAGTCGAGGGTGATCGTGCCGGGATTCGCCCACACGTCGAAGACGTGCGGCATCGTTCCGGCCGGGCAGGTGCCGACGTACGCCCCGAGCGCCGTCACGACGAGCGGCTTCACGCAGAACAGGTCCGAGCGGGCGCAGCCCCCTGACGGAGCCGGAACGGGTTCGGCCTCCCAGTCGTCTGCCTCCGATTCGGCCGTCGTGCGCGCGAGCGCCTGAACGTGGCTCGCCACGGCGGACTCGACGGCCGCGCGCATCGGCGTGAAGGTCGCGGCGAGTCCCGTCCGGTCGTTCTGCGCCGCCAGGCGCACGGCGCCCACCGTCTCGCGGGCCGTCTGAAGCACGACCGGGTCGGCCGAGGTCGCGCCCGCGATTCGCGCGTCGGCATCGACGGCGAGCCGCTCGACGAACGCCGGCACCGCAGCGTGGGTCGCGGATGCCGCGTCGATGACCTCCGCGGCCTCAACCCCGGCGAGCGCCGCGTCGAGGGCCGCCACCGCCGTGCCCACCTCTGCGAGCAGCGCCGCATCGGCGAATCCGGCGAGGTCGCGGACCGCAGCCCGCAGCGGCAGCGCGGCCTCGAGCGCCGAGCGTCGCGCACCGGCGAGGGCCGTGCTCGCGGCGGAGTCGCGCTCGGCGGAGTACACCGCGACCGGTGCGACGGGGTCGGCCGCCTCGGCGTCTTCGGGGGCGACGATCGTGAACCCGACCCACAGGGCGAGGGCGACGAACAGCACCGCGAACACGGGGCCGACATCGCGCACGAGGTTCTGCTTCAGGGTTCGGGCGGGTTCGGGCGCAGGGGGCGCTTCCGGCATCGGGGGCTCCGTGGAAAGAAGGGGTCGGGTCCCGCACGAGCGCGGTGCGCCGAGCCTATCGCTGCGCGGCGGCACGGCGCGAACCGGGCTCGGCCCCTCCGCCGACGGGCGTTCAGGCCGCAGCGCGTGCGACCTCGGTGATCCGCCCGTCGACCAGGTGCACGACGCCGTGCATGCGCGGCAGGTGTACGAGGTCGTGGGTGACGAGCAGCGTCGACGTGTTGCGTTCGTCGGTGAGCCTCAGGATCAGCTCGATGATGCTCGCACCGCGCTCCTGGTCGAGGGCGCTCGTGGGTTCGTCGACGAGCAGTACGCTCGGGTCGTTCATGAGCGCCCTGGCGATGTTCACGCGCTGCCGCTGCCCTCCCGAGAGCTGGTGCGGTCGCTTGCCCCGTTGATCGGCGAGGCCCACGGCGTCGAGGAGTTCGTCGGCCCGAGCCGAGGCGGCACCGCGGTTGCGGCGGCTGTGCTTCGCGCCGAGCTCGTTCATCACCGTGAGCTGCTCGGTCGCCGTGAGGGAGGGCAGCAGGTTCGACTGCTGGAACACGATGCCGATCCGGCTGCGCCGCAGCTCGGTGGCCTCGCCCGCGTCGAGCTGCGTCGCGTCGACATCATCGATCAGCACGCGGCCGGCATCGGGTCGGATGAGCGTCGCGGCCACGGCGAGCAGGCTGGACTTGCCCGACCCGCTCGGGCCGGTGATGCCCGTGACGGTTCCGGGGTGCGCGGCGAGCGACACCCGGTCGACGGCCGTGAGCCGCCCGTCGCCGTCGGGGAAGGTCAGGGTGATGGTGTCGAGGGTGATCATCGGTTGCTCCCGAGGGCGGTCAGTGGGTCTGCGGAGGTGACGGAGCGGAGCGCGAAGCCGGCTCCGGCGAGGCCGAGCACGATCATGATGACGGCCGGCAGGAGGGTGGTGATCGGGCTGAGCAGGAACGGCAGGGCGCTGCCGCCGACGAGCACGCCGAACAGCGAGACCACGGCGAGGCCCACCCCGATGCCGAGCGCGAGCACGACGAGCGCCTGCCCCAGGGCATCCCGCACGAGCGACCCCGTGCTCGCCCCGAGGGCCTTGAGCACGGCGATGTCGCCCTTGCGCTGCATCGTCCAGACGGTGAAGAACGCGCCGATGACGAGACCCGAGATGCCGAACAGCATCGCGACCATGAGCAGCAGCGAGCCGATCTCCGACTTGAAGGCGCTGAGCGCGAGCAGGGATCCGAGGGTCGTCTTCGAGACGGTGCCGTTCGCGGCGTCGGCGGTGTCCCAGTCGGGGTCGCCGCTCACGGCCAGCACCGTGGCATCCGCCCCCGGATTGCCGGTCGCCGCGGCGTAGGACTGCCAGTCGGCGAGCGTCAACTCGACGACCGGGGTGTGGCTGTACCAGGCGTCGCCCCCGATCGTCTCGACGGTGTACGCGGTGCCGGCGATGGAGATCTCGTCACCGGTCTCGACGCCGAGGTCGTTCGCGGCGGGCGTCGAGAGCCCGACGCGTCCGTCGGCGGAAGGGGCCGTGGCGTCGAACCCGGGCTGCACCCCGAAGACGGCGATCGCCGTGCGCACGTCTCCGGCCTCGGCGCTCGTCTGGCTGATGCCGATGGGCTCGACGCCGCTCACGCCGGGAACGGCGGCCCAGTCCTCGGCCTGCTGCGCGGTGACGGCGGAGTCCGAGAAGCTCGCGGCGTCGGAGCCGTCGGCGGGCGCCGAGAACACGATGCGGTCGCCCGGGATGGCGAGCACGGCCGAGATGTTCTGCGTGGCGAGACCGCCGGTGAGCCCGCTGAGGAACCCGACGAGGATGGTGATGAGCGCGACGACCGAGCCGATGAGCACGAATCGGCCCTTGGCGAAGCGCAGGTCGCGGATCGCGACGAACATGTGGAGTCCTTTCCGGCCACCCGATGGGGCGGCACGACCACCTGACGAGGTGGCATGTCCCACTCTTCTCGCGGGGCGCGGCCGCGTCATCCGCACTCCGCACACGATTCGGCGGGCGAACGGATGACCCGGGAATCGTCCTTTCGAAGGGTGCCGCCGCCGCGGCCTGCCCGTAGAGTCGGCCCCATGGCCCACACCGCGTTGACCCCGGTCTTCGTAGGTCTGCGAACCGGGCTGCACGTGCTGTTCGCGGCCCTCACCGTGCTCGTGATGGTGCGCGCGATCCTCGCCCCGACCGAATCCAGCGGCCTGGTCCTCGCGATCTCGGCGGTGCTGCTGCTCACCTACGGTCTGGGCGGCGTGGTCGCTCAGCCGCGCGACCGCGCGCACGAGGGGGCCTCACCGGGCACACGCGCGGGCTCGCACCGGCGGATCGCCCCGTTGATCTGGCTCGCGGCGCTCAGCCTCGAGTGGGTCGTGCTGGTGTGGCTCATCCCCGAGGCCGCCTACCTCGTGTTCCCGATGTTCTTCCTCTTCCTGCACCTGCTCGGCCGCTGGTGGGGGTCTGCCGCGATCCTCGGTTCGACGATCATCGCGATCTGCGCACTGGGCCTGCACGGCGGGTGGACGATCGGCGGCGTCATCGGCCCGCTCGTCGGCGCCGGGGTCGCGCTCCTCATCGGGCTCGGATACCAGGCGCTCGCCCGCGAAGCCGCACAACGCGAGGCCCTCATGGACGAACTGCTCGCGACACGCACCCAACTCGCGACGACGGAGCACGAGTCGGGGGTGCTCGCCGAGCGCGCACGGCTGGCCCGCGAGATCCACGACACGGTGGCGCAGGGGCTCTCGAGCATCCAGATCCTCCTGCACGCGGCCGAACGCGCCGACGGCGAGCGGCCCGGCATCGAGCACATCCGGCTGGCCCGCGAGACCGCCGCCGCGAACCTCGCCGACGCGCGTCGCTTCATCCGAGAGCTCACCCCGCCCGACCTCGACGACCACGGGTTCGGCGGAACGCTGCGCCGTCTCGCCGAGACGCAGTGGGCGACCGACGGGCTCGAGGTGCGCGTGCGCGTCTCCGACCAGGTGGCGTTGCCGATGCAGTTGCAGACCGCACTGCTCCGCATCGCGCAGGGGGCGATCGCGAACGTCATCCAGCACGCGCACGCATCGGTCGCGACGATCACGCTGGCCGTCGAGAACGACGAGGTGCTCTTCACCGTGGTCGACGACGGCGACGGGTTCGATCCGCGGCAGAGCACGGACGCCGACGGCCGATCGGACTCGTTCGGCCTGCGGGCCACACGAGAGCGCGTGGAGCAACTCGGCGGGGTGCTCGCGATCGACTCCGCACCGGGTCTGGGCACGACGCTGGCCGTGACCATCGCCCTCGAGGGAGTCGCATGATCCGCATCGTGATCGCCGACGACCACCCCATCGTGCGAGCCGGGCTCGTCGCGCTCTTCGGCCAGGAGCCCGACGTCGAGGTCGTCGCCGAGGCCGCATCGGGCGATGAGGCCGTGCGCGCCGCGGAGCGCGAGAATCCCGACGTGGTGCTCATGGACCTCCAGTTCGGCGCGAACGGCGGCACCGGGGCCGACGCGACCCGGCGCATCCGGTCGCTCAGCGCCCCGCCGTACGTGCTGGTGCTCACGAACTACGACTCCGACGCCGACATCCTCGGCGCGGTCGAGGCCGGCGCGAGCGGCTACCTGCTGAAGGACGCCCCGCCGCACGAGCTCCTCGCAGCGGTGCGCGCCGCCGCCGCGGGCGAGAGCGCCCTCGCCCCGGTCATCGCCTCACGACTGCTCGACCGCATGCGGGCACCGTCGGTGAGCCTGAGTTCACGCGAGATCGAGGTGCTCGAACTCGTCGCCGCCGGGCGGTCGAACACCGCGATCGCCGCCGAACTGTTCGTCAGCGAGACCACCGTGAAGTCGCACCTGGCGCACGTCTTCTCGAAACTGGACGTGTCGTCGCGAACGGCCGCGGTCGCCGAGGCCCGTCAGCGCGGCATCCTGCGCTGACGCCGCGCCGAGCGCGACGCGGGCTCAGCCCTGACCGGCCGGCCCCGCCCGCCCGATGCTGGTCCAGCTGCCCGAGCCGGGCTGGGCGGATGCGCCCGGCGTGGCGCCGCCCTTCAACGCCTGCAGTTGACGCTCGATCTCGGCCTGCGCCGAGATGACGGCCAACTGACGCTCGATGTCGGCGTCGGGCGCGGCCGTGAGGTCGGTCAGGGCGCCGCTCGCGAGCAGTTCGTCGGTCGCGGCCGCGCGGGCCTGCATCTGCGCGACGCGGTCGCGTGCGCGATCGAGGCTCGACCCGACATCCGTGATGCTGTTGCTGATGCCCGAGACCGCCTCGTTGGCCTTCACCTGCGCCGCGGAGGCCGTGTAGGTGGCCTTGATGGTCTCCTTCTCGATGCGGAACGCGGCGACCTGGTCGGTGAGCCGGCGCTCGCGCTCCTGCAGCTGCGCGGTCTGGCGGTCGAGCGAGGTGAACTGCTGCTGCAGCGCCGCGACCTGGCTCTCGAGCATCGCGCGGCGTTCGAGCGCCGCCCTGGCGAGGTCTTCGCGGCCCTGCGCGAGGGCCTCGGCGGCCTGGGATCCGAGTCGCTGGTAGCGCGCACCCATCTCTTCGCCCTGCAGCTCGATGCGCTTCTTGGCGGTCGCGACATCGGCGACGGCGACGCGCACCTGCTGCAGGAGCTTGACCTGCTGGTCGTAGCTGTCGTCGAGGGTGTCGCGCGGGTCCTCGATGCGGTCGAGCGCCTTGGTCGTCTTGCTGCGGAAGATCGTGCGCACTCGCGCGCCGTTGCTGCTGCTGCTGCTCATGGTCGGTTCCCCTTGTTTCGAACGGTTGAAGCTGATGGCGGCGTCCCCGCGCCCGTGCGGCCGTCGAGCCGGTTGAGCGCCTGCAGCTCGTCGATGCCGGCGCGCAGAGCGGCGACCTCGCGATCGACCTCCGACCTGAGCGCGGCCAACGAGTCGTCGGTCGTGCCGGAGAGGCCGGATGCCACGGCGGACCGCACGTGGCGCACGAGCTGCTCGACCTGGTCGACGCGTTGGCGTGCGGCGGGCAGCTCCTGTGCGAGCACCCCGCCGTCGTGCTCGGACTCCATGAGGCGCAGCTGCAGGTCGAGCACACGGCCCTCTTCGGCGATGCGTCCGAACAGCCGCGGCAGCTCGCTGCGCGACGCTCCGGGGACGAGTTCGACGGCCGCGCCGCCGCTGCGGAGCGCCTCGTCGAGGCGGACGCGCAGTGCGAGCACCGAGCGCTGCGGGCCTCGGCTCATCTTGGCGCGGGCCCGCAGGGTCGCACCGCTCACCGCCCGATCACGCCGGATTCGCCGCACGACCGAGCGCACGACCATCACGAACACCACCACGGTGCAGATCGAGAGCAGCACGATGCCTCCGAGCACGCTCAGCACGACTTCGATGCCGGTCACTGGCACCACCCCCTGGTCACCTCGACGATCTCGTCACGAACGCGATATAACGCGTGTCGCAAAGATACCCCCGAATCGTCAGAAACGTGAGTGTCGGGTTCGGATTCGCAGGCGGCGCGCAGGTCGAGCGGTACGGTGCCCTCGACGCCGCGGCGCTCAGCGTGCTCGCGCAGATCCGCGGTGAGAGGCCCGCCGTCGACGGCATCATGGTCGAGACCTCGGTGGTCTGGCGCGAATCGGCCTGACGGGTCAGCCGCCTGCGCGCCGCCCGGTGCGCAGGCGCTCGACGGTCTCGCCGGCCGCCGCGGCGACGAGCACGAGCGCCGCCAGCACGCTCATGGGCAGCGGATCCAGCAGCGGGCTCGCTGCCGCCAACGCACCGAGCAGCGCGAGCCCGGCCAGTTGCGAGCGCATCCAGCGTCCCTCGACCACGCGACGGAACAGCAGCGTGCCGCCGAGGAACAGCAGCGGGCCGCCGATCACCGTCACGGCCGCGGCCACGCTCCGCTCGTGCGGGTGCGCCAGCACCTCCTTGTCGCCGACCCCGAGCAGCACGATGCCCGCGACGATGATCAGGTGCACCCACGAGTACGCCGTGCGGGCCAGCCGCGCCGGCGCCTCGTGCGCGGCGACCGCCTCCGGTCCGACGCGTTCGCCGTGGTCGAAGTAGATCCACCAGCACGCCGCAGCCGCGACGAACGCCGTCACCAACGCGATCGCCACCTCGACCGAGGCCTCCGAGTCCACCACCTGGAAGCCCGTGACGAGCAGTCCCTCGCCGAGCGCGATGAGCACGAAGAGCGCCGAGCGCTCGGCGATGTGCCGGCCCGAGACATCCCACGCCCCGACCTCGACCCGGCCGAGCCGCGGCACCGGATACCCGAGCACGCTGCCGACCAGCTCGATGCCGAGGGCGGCCGCCCAGAACGGCAGCTGCGCGGACAGGGGCAGCAGGGCGCCCACCAGCCAGAACACCGAGCCCGCGACGGTCCACACGAGCACGCACGAGAAGTCCCTGGCGAGCGCCGCGTCGTGCCGTGCGGCGGCCAGCACGATGAAGATCGCGCGACCGAGCTGGAGCACGACGTACGCGATGGCGAACGCCCACGCCCGATCGCCGAACGCCTCCGCGATCGACACGCTCAGCACGAGGGCGACGAAGGCGAGCGCGATGACCGCGCCGCGCACCGGCAGCTTCATCGGGTCGAGCCAGTTCGTGAGCCAGGTCGCCGAGATCCAGGCCCACCACAGCGCGGTGACGGCGAGCGCCCCCTCGAAGGCTCCGAGCGGCGTCTGGTTCGCGTACAGGTAGGTGCCGAGCTGCGTGAGCCCGAACACGAACACCAGGTCGAAGAACAGCTCGACGTACGTGACCCGGTCGGCCCGCTCCGAGTCCGCGGGCCTCAGCAGATCGCGGCGGAAGCCGATGCTCGCGGTGGTGCCCCGTCGATCGCCCGAATCGCCCATCGACGCATCACCTCCGGAGCCGAGCGTAGCGGCCCCTGAGGCGTCATCGTCCGCCGCCGCGTCGGCCTACTCGGGGTTCGCCTCGGCCACGACGATCGCGACGCCCTGCGACGCGAGACGCAGACCCTGCGCCTGCGCCCCCGAGAGCAGGTCGGTGCCGTCGACGAGCAGTTCGGCCTCGTCGGGCCCGTGGTTGATGACGAACAGCGCCGATCCGCGTCGCACGGCCTCGACCTGGCCGCCGCGGGTCGCCGCCGGCGGCAGCTCGATGCCGGCCTCGCGGGCCGCCGACTCGGCGATCAGGCGCAGCGACTCGGGGTCGGGCAGGGTCGCGACGTACCAAGCGCTGCCGCTGCCGCTGCCACTGCCGCTGCCGGTGCCGGTGCGCCTCCGGGTGACCGCCGGCCACCCGCGCAAGGCGCCGTCGTCGAAGGTCGCGAGCGTCTCGGCATCCTCGACGCGCACGTACTCGCCCCACGCCGTGCCGAACGCGGACCCGCCGACGACGTCGCCCGCGAGCGCGAGCGGCGGGGCCGCCTTGCCGCCCGCATTCGCCAGGTCGGGCGCCGCCGGTGGCGCGAACTCCTCGATCCACACCCCGAGGGCACGGCGCAACGGCTCGCCGAGGTAGCCGCCGAGCCGCACGTGCAGGTGCTCGTCGAGCACCGCGGTGCCGAATCCGACGATGAGCGTGCCGGTCTCGGCGAAGGCCGCGAGGTTCGACACCTGGGCGTCGGTGGCGACGAGGTGAGCCGGAGCCACGACGAGGTCGTAGCCCGACAGGTCGCCCTCGGCGCGCACGAAGTCCACGACGAGACCGAGCGAGGTGAGCGCGGCGTGCCAGGCGCCGAGCGCGCGCAGGTACGAGACCTCGGTCGGCGATGCCGGCTGCTCGATCGCCCACCAGCTGTGCCAGTCGAGCGCGATGGCCACGCGCGACGCGACCCTGGTGCCCGCGATCGCCTCGTCGCCGCTCCGAGCGGAGAGCATCGCGAGTTCGCCGCCGAGCTGCTCGACCTCGCGCCAGACGCGCGTGTCGGTGCCCGAGTGCGGCACGAGACCGGAGTGGAACTTCTCCGACCCCGCGGCCGACTGCCGCCACTGGAAGAACAGGATGCCGTCGGCCCCGCGCGCCACCGATTGGTACGACCACGCCCGCATCTGGCCCGGCGCCTTCGCGGCGTTCTGCGCCCGCCAGTTCACCGCGCTGGGCGACTGCTCCATGAGCAGCCAGGGCGCCCCGCCGCCGAGTGAGCGCATGAGGTCGCGCACCATCGCGGCGTAGGCGGGCGAGCCGGGATCCGCCGGATCGGGGTAGGTGTCGTCGCTCACGACGTCGACCTCGGCCGCCCACGACCAGTAGTCGACGGGCTTGAAGAACCCCATGAAGTTCGTCGTGACGGGCACCGACGACCCCGCGCGGATGATCGCCTTCTCGGCCCGGAAGCAGGCGAGCAGCTCGTCGCTCGAGAACCGTTCGAAGTCGAGCAGGTGCGTGGGGTTCCGGAACGTCGGCGCCGCCCGCGGCGGCTGCACCTCGTCGAACGCGTCGTAGTGCTGCGACCAGAACGCCGTGCCCCACGCACGGTTCAGCTCGTCGACCGTGCCGTACCGCTCGCGCAACCACTCGCGGAAGGCCTCGGCCGACACGTCGCAGTAGCACCGGCTGACGTGGCATCCGTACTCGTTGTTGATGTGCCACAGCTCGAGCGCCGGGTGGTCGGCGTACCGCTCGACCAGGCGGCGCACGAGCTCGCCCGCCCGCTCGCGGTACTCGGGCGAGCTCGGGCAGTACTGCTGCCGACTGCCGACCGAGAGCCTCACGCCGTCTTCGGTCACGGGCAGGGTCTCCGGATGCCGCGCGGCCAGCCATGGCGGCGGCGACGCCGTCGCGGTCGCGAGGTCGACCCGCACCCCGCCCGCGTGCAGCAGGTCGAGCACCTCGTCGAGCCATGCGAAGTCGTACTCCCCCGGGCGCGGTTCGAGCCGCGCCCACGAGAACACGCCGACCGTCGCGAGCGAGACGCCCGCCCGGTTCATGAGCTGCACGTCCTCGTCCCAGACGGGACGCGGCCATTGTTCGGGGTTGTAGTCCCCGCCGTACCAGATCGTCATGATCAGCCCTTCACCCCTCCGCTGGCCAGGCCGGACTGCCAGTAGCGCTGCAGGAACAGGAAGGCGATCACGAGCGGCAGGATCGAGACGAACGAGCCCGTGATGACCGTCGAGAACAGCGCCTGGGATCCGCCGCCCGCGCTCGCCGCGGACTGGATCTGCGCGAGCCCGACCGTGAGCGGATACAGGTCAGAGCTGTTCAGCATGATCAGCGGCAGGAAGTAGTTGTTCCAGGTGGCCACGAGCGAGAACAGGAACACCGTGACCAGTCCCGGCCCGAGCAGGCGAAGGCCCACCTGCCAGAAGATCCGGAACTCGCCGGCACCGTCGACTCGGGCCGCCTCGAGCAGGCTGTCGTCGATGGCATCCGCCGCGTAGACCCGCATCAGGTAGACGCCGAACGGGCTCACGAGCGACGGGATGATGACCGCCCACGGGGTGTCGGTCAGCCCCGCCTGCGAGAACAGCAGGTAGGTCGGCAGGGCGAGGGCGGTGAGCGGGATCATGACCGCGCCGAGCGTCGCGCTGAACATCGCCTTCTTGCCCGGGAACTCGTACTTCGCGAACGCGTAGCCCGCCATCGTCGCGAGCAGGGTGGCGCCGATCGCCGCGGTGAGCGAGTAGAAGAGCGTGTTGCCCATCCACCGCACGAAGATCCCGTCGCGCACCGTGAAGAGCGTCTGCAGGTTCTCCCAGAGCGAGAAGTCGCCGCCGAACCAGAGGCCGAACGTCGAGAACAGCGCCGAGTTGTCCTTCGTCGACGAGACGAACAGCCACCACAACGGCAGCACGAAGTATGCGACGCAGAGCCACAGCAGCACCGTGAGCGGCATGCTGCGTCTGCGGTCCGGGGCGAACCGGCGTCGTCCGCGTCGGGGGCCGGCGATCGAGTCGCCCGTGACCATGGCACGTGTGTCGAGGGCGCTCATGACTGCCTCATCTCCTGTCGCTCGCGACGTTGCTCCGCCAGCTGCACGACGTACGAGACAACGGCGATGACGATCCCGAGGAGGAACGCGATGGCCGCGGCGTAGGTGAGCTCCTGGTTGATGAACGCGAGGTTGTAGGCGTAGTAGTTCGGGGTGAACGAGGTCGTGATCGCGTCGGGCGCGATCGCGTTCAGCAGGCTCGGCTCGGCGAACAACTGGAACGACCCGATGATCGAGAAGATGACCGTGAGCATGATCGCCGGGCGGATCGCCGGGATCTTCACGCTCCACGCGAGGCGGAACTGGCCCGCCCCGTCGATCTCGGCGGCCTCGTAGAGCTCGGCGGGGATCGAGCGCAGGGCCGCGTACATGATGATCATGTTGTAGCCCACGAACTCCCACGTGACGATGTTCATCATCGACCCGAGGATGCTGTCCGCCGAGAGGAAGTCGGGCGTGCCGAAGCCGACGGCACGGGCGATCTGCGCGATCGGGCCGAAGTCGGGCCCGTACAGGTACCCCCACATGAGCGTCGCGACCACGGCCGGCACCGCGTAGGGCATGTAGATGAGCAGGCGGATCGCCTTCGACCCCCTCGCGCGTGCGCTGTCGAGTGCGAGGGCGAAGAACAGGGCGAGCCCGAGCATGATGGGCACCTGCACGATGAAGAACAGGCCGACCCGGCCGAGGCCCTCGAGGAACTTGGGATCGGTGAGCGCCCGCCCGTAGTTGGCCAACCCCGCGAACGCCTCCCCGCCGATGAGCTTGCTCTCGAAGAGGCTGAGATAGCCGGCGTACGCGAGGGGCACGACGAGCATCGTGACGAACACGACGCCGAACGGCAGGAGGAAGAGGTAGGCGGCGCGGCGTTGCCGGCGCTGGGTGGTGTTCGTGGGGCGCCGGGACGGCGGCGCGGTTCGCGTGCGCTCGTCGCTGAGCGTCGGGGAGTGCGACATGGCAGCTCCTTCCATCGGTGGTGCGGTGCGGATGATGCGTGCGGTGCGTGTACGGATGGCGCGGGCGCCCGCCTCGGGCGGAGGAGGCGGGCGCCCGACGGACCTACTCGACCGTGAAGCCCTGGTCCTCGGCGTACTTCACGAGCTGGTCCTGCCACTCGTCGAGCGCCGCCGCGATGTCGCCCTTGTCGGCGATCACGGTGCCCATGGTCTCCTCGTACGTCGAGTACACGTAGTCCATGAACGGCAGCCATTCGAAGTCCGTGTCGACCGTCTTGGAGATGTCGGCGAACAGGCTGTTCACCTTCTGGCCTCCGTAGAACTCCGACTCCTGGTCGACGAACGCGGGGTCCTCGAGCACCGAGACCTGCGGCGGGAACAGGAACTGCTCCGTCGCGAGCTTCATGGCCGAAGGCTCGTCGTTGTTGATGAACTTCGCGAGCTCGTAGGCCGCGATCGGGTTCTTGCTCGACGCGAGCACCGCGTCGGAGGAGCCGCCCCAGTTGCCCGAGACCTCCTCGCCGTCGCTCCACTGCGGCAGCGGGGCCGCACGCCAGAGTCCGGAGGTGCTCTCTGCCGTGCCCTGCAGGAAGATCGGGCCCCACGCGGCGGTCAGCCATCCGGCGTACTTGCCGCTGGCCAGGCCCTGGTACCACTGGTCCTGGAAGTCGACGTCGGTCGAGATCAGGTCCTGCTGCACGAGGTCGGTCCAGTAGCTGGCGACCTTCTTCGCGTCGTCGCTGTTGACGTCGATCTTGACGGTCTCCTTGCCGTCGTAGCCGAACGGCTTGACGCCGGCCTGCCAGAAGAAGCCGATCATCTGGCCGGCCTGGGTCGCGCCGAGGTTGGAGATGTACGAGCCGGTCTTCTCCTTCACGGCCTTCGCCGCGACCGCGTAGTCGTCCCACGTCGCGGGCGGCTCGGTGATGCCCGCCGCGGTGAGGATGTCCTCGCGGTAGAGGTTGCCCATGGGGCCGACGTCCTGCGGGATCGCCCAGACCTCGTCGGCGGGAGACACCTGCTTCCACGCCCAGTCGACGTAGTCGCCCGAGAGGTCGTCGGCCCCGTAGGGCGTCAGGTCGAGCAGGGACTCGTTGAGCACGAACGAGGGGATGTACTGGTACTCGAGCTGTGCGACATCCGGTGCCCCTTCGCCGGCCTCGATGGCGCTGCGGAGCTTCTGGTAGTGCGGGAGGCCCTGGCCGACGTTCTCGACGGTGACGTCGATCGCGGGGTACTTCTCCTCGAACAGCTTCACCTCGTTCTCGATGTCGGGCACCCAGGTCCAGAAGGTGAGCTTCGTCGGCGTGGTCATCGCCTTGTCGATGTCGTCTTGGCTGACGTTCTCGGTCGATCCGCCGCCGCCCGAGCTCGGCGTGCAGCCGGTCAGGAGCAGTCCGATGGACACGGCGCCGCCAACCAGCGCCAGTGCTGTTCTCCGTGTCTTCTTGATCATGATGACTCTTTCTGTGGTGGTGTTCGGATCGCAGGATCCCGTGGTGCTCACCGGCTGAGGAAGGTCCGCGTCGACCACGCGGCCAGTGAGACGTCTGTTCCCGCCTGGAGCTGCGCTCCGGTGACGGTGTCGGTGACGGATGTCGCGAGCTCGAGGTGCTGCGGCTCCCATCCCCAGTTGAAGGCGAACCAGGCCCGCCGACCGTCGGGGAGGGTGCCCGAGGTCACGGTGACGGGGCCCGTGGTCTCGCCGGCGAGCTCGCGCGAGGTCGCGTCGGGCGCGGCCCAGCGCACGACGGCGCTCGCGAGGGCGGGGTTGGGCACGCAGCCGACGACGGTGACGCGACCATCGCCGGCTGCGTGGCTGGTGACGGCGGGGAAGTCGCCGAATCGGGGGTGCACGTAGCTCGCGAGCACGTCGGCGTCGTCGGCGACGAGTCCGTCGATCCAGAGGCGTGCCGCGGCCGTGCCGTCGAGATCGAGGGCATCGGATGCCGCGACGACCGCGACCTCGTGCTCGAGGTTCGAGTACTCGTCGTAGTGCACCCCGGCGAGGTCGGTCAGTCGCACCGGGGAGACCTCGACGCGGGCGCGGGCCTCCTCGTCGGCGTAGCCGGTGCGGGGCCCGACGACGAGGTGTCCGCCGGCGGCGACGTAGTCGCGCAGCAGGGCCAGCTCGGCATCCGTGGTCACGTAGACGCCGGCCGCGATGAGCACCGGGAAGCGTTCGGCGAGCGCCTCGGCGCCGAGTTCGGCGGCCTGGTCGAGGTGCAGCAGGCGCACCTGGCGACCGGCCTCGACGGCGCCGCGGTGGAAGGCGTCGAAGATCTTCTCGTACGACTCGGGGTCGGGCCCCTCGTCGACGCGGAGCGGCGGCGTGAACTGCAGGGCGTAGCGGCTCGCGTTCGACCAGAGGACCGCGACATCCGCATCGGGTTCGAAGCCGTCGAGCGTCGTGCCGATGGCCGCGAGCTCTGCACCGATCTCGGCGACCTCGTCGTAGACCCGGCCGGGTACGAGGCTGTGCGGGAGCACGCCGCCCCAGTAGGTCTCGATGCCGTAGGGCAGCGTGTGCCAGTGCCAGTACTCGATCATGGCCGCGCCGCGCGAGATGAACGTGTACGCGGACTGCTTCAGCTGGCCCGGGTACGGCGGGAAGTTCGTGTCGGAGTGGCCGATCGACTGCGCGTTCGTCTCGGTGACGAGGTAGCGGCCCTGCTTCGACGCGTACATGCGGTCGGCCGCGCGGAAGAGGGCGGGAACGCCGGTCGTCGTCCACTGGCTGAGTTGCGAGCGCTCGAGGGTCGCGTCGAGGCGGTCCTGCATGCCGTAGTAGGGGTTGCCCGACGTGATGTCGAGGGCGCGGCTGACCCGCTCGTCGTCGAGCGCCGGGCGCCCGTACTGCAGGCACGTCGTCACGAACTGGTCGGGGTTGGCGTACTCTCGCACGAGCTCGGCCTGCCAGGCGATGAACTCGGTCGTGAGCTCGGTCTGGAACCGCCGCCAGGCGAGGTCGTACTGCGGGAACGAATTGCCGTCGGGCCGCCACAGCTCCGACCAGTCGGCGAGTCGGTGCGACCAGTAGGTGAGGCCCCATTCGCGGTTCAGGGTCTCGACGTCGCCGAACTGCGCGCGCAGCCGGTTCACGAACTCCTCGAACACGTGGTCGTTGTGGAAGAGCTCCATGCCGGGCTCGTTGTCGACCTGGAAGCCGATGACGGCCGGGTGGTCGGCGTAGCGGCCGACCACGGCACGGATGACCCGTTCGGCGTAGGTGCGGAACACGGGGTGCGAGAAGTCCATCTCCTGGCGCGCGCCCCACGGGATCGGTTCGCCCGTGCGGCGCTCGGCCGCGATCTCGGGGTGGGCGACCTGCAGCCACGGCGGCACCGCGTAGGTGGGCGTTCCGAGGATCACGCGGATGCCGCGACGGTGCGCGCTGTCGAGCACGGGCGCGAGCCACTCGAGCTCGAACTCGCCGTCGCGTGGCTCCCATGTCGACCAGACCGACTCCCCCACGCGGATCACGTTGATGCCGGCCTCGCGCATGAGGTCGAGGTCGGTCTCGACGCGGTCGGTGAGGTGGTACTCGGGGTAGTAGGCGACGCCGAAGAGGAGTCCGCTCGGGGTCTTGACGGGCAGCGAGGGGTTCATCTGATTCGTACTCCGTTGTAGGTCGGCAGGGCCGCTCTGATGGATCTCAGCCGAATGTTTTCGACAACATTTGGTGAGAGCAAGCATGTTGCCGATAACATCAATCTGTCAAGCACTATTTTCAGCGGATGAGCATCGCGGCCCGCAGACGCGCAGTCCGCCGCCCGACGTCGCACCGGAGAGGGTTGAGATGAGCACGAGGCGACCGACGCCCGACGCCGAGTCCGGAGTGCCCGCGATCGAGTCCGCTGCGACGGACGCCGAGTCCGCGACGCCCGACACCGAGTCCGCGACGCCCGACACCGAGACCGCGGCCGGCACGACCGCCTCGTCGCCGCGCGCCAAGGCGGCGACCATCTACGACGTCGCCCAGGCCGCAGGGGTCTCGCACCAGACCGTCAGCCGATTCCTCAAGGGGTTCGTGGGCATTCGCCCCGAGACCCGCGAGAAGGTCGAGCAGGCCCTCGACGAGCTCGGCTACCGGCCGAACCTCACCGCCCGCAGCCTCAAGTCGGGGCGCTCGCACCGCATCGGTGCCCTCACCCATGAGATCTCGCAGGTCGGACCCGGGCGCATCGTCGAAGGAGCGAGCGCCGCCGCCCGCGAGGCCGGCTACGTGCTCGACATCATCGCGCTCGACGCCCGCAACCCGCGGGCCATCGAGGAGTCCCTCGCGATCATCACCCAGCACGACCTCGCCGGCGTGCTCGCCCTGGCCTCGACCGACGAGATGACCCACGCCTTCGAGACGACCGCCTTCCGCGTGCCGGCATACGTCGCCGCCGAGTCCGACGGCGTACCCGACGACCCGCGCACCAAGCTCTCGAGCGTCGGGCTGCCGGCGGTCGTCTCGCACCTGGGCGAGCTCGGCCACCGCCGTCTCGTGCACATCGCGGGCCCCCGCACCTGGTCGGCCTCCCGCAACCGCATGCGGGCGTTCGAGTCCGCCGTCGAGGCGCAGGGCCTGCAGTCGGTCGCGATCCTGCACGGCGACTGGTCGGCCCGGTCGGGGTACGAGGCGATCACCGACCTCGACGAACTCCCGGATGCCACGGCCTACGTCGCGGCCAACGACCAGATGGCCCTCGGTGCGATGCTCGCCCTCAAGGAGCGCGGACTGCGGATCCCCGAAGACGTGAGCGTCGTCGGCATCGACGACATTCCCGAGGCGGCATACCTCGATCCGCCCCTCACGACGCTGCGCAACGACTTCGAGGCGCAGGGCCGCGCGGCCGTGCACCAGCTCCTGGCCCGGATCGAGCAGACCGAGCCCCGGGTGGTCGCGGTACCGCAGCCGCTCCTCGTCGTGCGACGCTCCTCCGGCCCGGTGCTCCAGGCCGGGTAGCGACTCCCGGCGACGGCCGCCACCGCGTTGTCAATCCCTCGCTCCCCCGCCCGGGCACGCCTAGCGTCGACCACAGGACGTCGACCGACCACGCGACGTCGACCGAAGGAGCGCACATGCCCGACACCGAGAAGACCGAAACCGAACGCATCATCGAGCTCGCCCGCGGCATCCCGTTCGGATGGCTGACGACCGTGAACGGCGAGGGCCGGCTGGTCGCCCGACCGATGTCGCCGCGCGAGGTGACCGATGCCGGCGAGCTCTGGTTCTTCGCCGAACGCGACTCCCGCGACGCGAGCGAGATCGCCGCGAACCCGAAGGTCGGGATGACCCTGAACTCCGGCTCGACGTTCGTCTCGTTCGCCGGCACCGCCGAGCTCGTCGACGACCCCGCGAAGAAGGACGAGCTGTGGGATGCCGCGGTCGAGGCCTGGCTGCCCGACGGACCGCAGAGCCCGAACGCCGTGCTCATCAAGGTCACGGCCGATTCCGGCGAGTACTGGGACACCCCCGGCGGCCGCATCGCGACCCTGATCAGCTTCGTCAAGGCGAAGGTGACCGGCGAGCGCTACGACGGCGGCGAGAACGAGACCGTCACGCTCTGACGTCGGCGTCGAGCCGAGCAACCCTGGCGCGCGCGTTGCGCTCGCTCGGCGAGACGCCCCCGAGCGCTCGACGTGCGACCGCCAGCAGCACGCGCGTCAGGGTGATCGCCGGCCACCACGGCCGACGAAGCCCCAGCAGTTCGCGGTGCTGGGGTTCGAGCGACGCCACCGCGCCGGCGAAGAGGATCGGGTACAACCGCCCCGAGAGCCCGGGCAGACCCGGCCTCCGAAGAAAGCGCACGGTCTCGATGACCCGCTCGTCGCGCTTGGCCCCGGCGAGGAACGCCGTCAACTCGCCGCGCAGGCCCGCGACCGTCGTCGGCGGATCGGGCACGCCCATGAGCCGACCGGTCTCCGCCCACTCGCGGACGTAGGCGTCGGCTCCGCCCGGGATCGGCCCGCCCCAGATCTCGTGCGCGCCGAGGAACGCCTCGGTGAACGCGTCGTGCACCCAGCGCAGCAGTTCCTCGTCGTTCGCCGCATACGCGCGGTCGACGCCGGTCGCGTCGACGTACGTGCCCCGCACGTGCTCGTGCAGTCGGGAGACGAAGGCGGATGCCGCGACCGCCGCGCGTCGGTCGCCGAACGTCGTGACGGCCACCCACCGAACCGTGCCGTCGAGCCGCGCGAGCGGGTCCTCGCGGTAGCGCGACCAGTCGTGCACGCCCGCCATCGCCCCCGGATGCAGGGTCTGCAGGAGCAGCGCGCGGATGCCGGCGACGAGCGTGGGCAGCGCGCCGTGGACGGCCCAGACCGCGCTGCCCGGGCCGAAGAATCCGACGTCGTCGCCCTCGGCGAGCGCGGCCGTCCATGCGGGCGGGTCGGGCCGGCGATTCCGCAGCGGATGCCAGCGCGCAGCGCCGATCGAGGATCCGGCCGTGCGTGCTCCCCGATCGCCCATGCTGCTCCGTCGACCGGGTGCGGTTACCCGACGGCCGCCGCGTATCCCTGCGCGACCTTGGCGACCTTGTCGACGTAGTCGTTGTCGTGGTTGTACGAGTAGATCGCCGCACGCCATCCCGCGGGTGTGGTCATGGGCCCCGATGCGCAGAGGTACGTCGCCGTCGTGAGCGCGGCGTCGTCGATCTGGTTGGGGTCCATCATGCCGTCGCCGTTGCCGTCGCTCCCCCACTCCGCCCAGGTGGACGGGATGAACTGCATCGGGCCGACCGCGCGATCCCAGGTGACGTCGCCGTCGAGCATGCCGCCGTCGGTGTCGGGGATCTTCGCGACCCCGTTGCCGTCGAGCGCACGGCCGATGATGGCCGGTTGCGCGAAGCCGTCATCGTCGAGCGTGGTGGCGCCGTGGCTGGCGTGGCCGGATTCGATCGAGCCGATGGCCGCGATCGTCGCCCAATCGACCCCGCAGTCGGGGTCCTCCGAGGCGACCACGATGTGCGCGAGCGCGTACGCCATGAGGGCGCGCTCGGGGATTCCGGTGGCCGAGGCGAGCTGCGCCGACCAGTCGCCGTCGACGAGGGGGAAGGGCGCCGCGGTCGGCATCTCGATGCCGGAGACATCCGCCGAGTCGTCGAACGTGGCGGCATCGCCCTCGTCGACGGCATCGCCCTCGTCGGTCGGCTCGAGATCGGTCGGCTCCCCCGGCTGCGAGGCCGACGGCGGCAGCGCCGCATGGGGACCGTCGGCCGCCGGAGCGGCGAATCCACCCGGGTTCGCCGCCGTGCCCAGCACGCTCACCGCGACGACGGCGCCGACGACCAGCGCCACCGCACCGACCACGACGCCCGTCCAGGCGGCCGACCGGCGCACGACCTGCCAGCCCGTGACGGGCTCGCGCACTCGCCGGCGCCCGCCGCGCTCTTCAGCGTCGGCGTCGTCATCGTCGTCCCAGGTCATCGGTGATCGCTCCGTCTCGGGCGGTGGTTCAGGGCTGCCCGTCGTCTCGCGCGTCGCCCGCACGGTGCCCGGCGACGGTGATCCATCATTCACCCTACGCGCGGTCCGCCTCCGCCGCGAGGGTCGCGATGGCTGCGCGGCCCGGCGATGCCGGAGAGCCTCAGGCCCCGCGGGCCGCCCGCACGATGAGCGAGTGGATCTCGGGCACGAGCTCGTCGACGGGCCCCTCGACGAGCAGCCCGGGGGCGACCGTCGTGATCGGCAGCGGTGTCACGGCGGAGCGTGCGGCGCCCGCGTCCCGTCGCCAGGCGGCGATCTGCTCGGCCGACGCGACGTACACGATGCGGCCGAGGCCGACCCACGCATGCGCCGCCGAGCACATCGCGCAGTGCTCGCCCGACGTGTACACCGTCGACGCGGCTCGCTCCTCCGGCGTCAGGTTCGCGGCGGCCCAGCGTGCGATGTCGATCTCCGGATGCCGCGTCGGATCGCCCGTGCTCTCCTCGCGGTTGCGGTCGGCGAAGCGTTCGACGCCGTGCGCGTCGACGAGCACCGACCCGAACGGGCCGTCGCCCGAGTCGGCGGCTTCGCGCGCGAGCGCGACGGCTCGGCGCAGGTGGACGAGATCGGCTTCGGTGATCGTCATCGACCCAGTCTGCCCGCTCGATGCGATCGCCGTCACGGGTGCCCGCGGCCGGGACGCCCTCCCGCGTCCCGACCGCTCGCACGCCCCCCGGCGCACGACGCGGACCCCGGCCGACGCGCGAGCACGCGCCGCCCCTTTCGCAGCAACGCCCGCGCACCGGCATCCGCCGATCGCTGCTCAGTCGCGCGGGGCCATCGCGCTGATGAGCTCGTAGGCGACGTGCGACGCGGCGACCGCCGTGAGCTGGGCGTGGTCGTAGGCCGGGGCGACCTCGACGACATCGGCGCCGACGATCCGCTTGTCGGCGAGTGCACGGATGATGCGCAGCAGTTCCCGGCTCGTCAGGCCGCCGGCCTCGGGCGTGCCGGTGCCCGGCGCGTGCGCGGGATCGAGCACGTCGATGTCGATCGAGATGTAGAGCGGTGCGTCGCCGATCCTCGTGCGGATCCGCTCGATCGCGGTCGCGACCCCGTGCTCCTCGAGGTCCTCGCTCGTGACGATCGCGAAGCCGAGCCGTTCGTCGTCGGCGAGGTCCTCGACGCCGTAGAGCGGGCCGCGCGTGCCGACGTGCATGCTCGCGGTGAGGTCGATGAGGCCCTCCTCAGAGGCCCGGCGGAACGGCGTGCCGTGCGTCACGGGCGCGCCGAAGTAGGTGTCCCAGGTGTCCAGGTGCGCATCGAAGTGCAGCACCGCGACCGGGCCGTGCGTGGCGTGCACCGCCCGGAGCAGCGGCAGGGCGATCGTGTGGTCGCCGCCGATGACCACGAGACGGCCCGCGCGATCGGCGAGCGAACGAGCGCCGGCCTCGACGTCGGCGACGGCCTCGTCGATGTCGAACGGGTTCACGGCGAGGTCGCCGGCGTCGGCCACCTGCTGCGCGGCGAAGGGCGACACGCCCTGCGCCGGGTTGTAGGGCCGCAGCAGGCGCGAGGCCTCGCGCACGTGCGCCGGGCCGAAGCGCGCACCGGGGCGGTAGCTCACGCCGCTGTCGAACGGCACGCCGAGCACCGCGATGTCGGCACGCTCGACGTCCTCGAGGCGCGGCAGGCGCGCGAACGTCGCGATGCCCGCGAACCGGGGAACGCGGCTCGCGTCGACGGGGCCGACGGGTCCGCCGGGCAGGCCCACGCGGGGCTCGGCGCCGAGGGAGCCGCGTGCGGGCCCGGGCGCCTCCGCCTGGGCCGGGATGTCCGTGGGATTCATGTCGTTCCTTCCGAAGTCGTGAGGTCGTGGAGTCGTGGAGTCGTGGTTGCGGTCGTGAGGCGCGAGGTCGGGAGGTCGCGAGGTCGTGGCCGACCCGGCGCGTGCCCGGTGCCCGGTCAGCCCGGCTGGCGCACGTGCACGAGCTGCACGCCGCCCGCGGCGATGGCCTCGCGGATCGCGTCGCCGAGGTCCTCGAAGCGCTCGACCCGGCGCCCGGTCGCGCCGAACGCGGTCGCGAGCGCAGCCCAGTCGGGTTGCACGAGCTCGACCCCGATCGGGCGGATGCCGCGGTCGACCTCGTTCTGGCGGATCTCGCCGTACCCGCCGTTGTCGACGCACACGACGGTGAGGTCGAGGCGCTGCTCGACCGCGGTCGCGAACTCGTTGACGGCGAACATGAGCGCCCCGTCGCCCAGCACGGCGACGACCGGTCGGTCGCCTTGCGCGACGCGCGCACCGATCGCGGCCGGCAGGCCGTAGCCGAGCGTGGCGTAGGTCGGCGTGTAGAGCAGCCCGTGCGGGCGGTCGCGGCGCAGCACGCTCGCGAGCGCGAGGTAGACGATCTGCGACGAGTCGCCCGCGACGATCGCGTCGGCCGGGATCGCGTCGGCGATCCGCTCGGCGAGGTCGACCGTCGCGGGTTCGGTCGCGCGCACCTCGGCGGCGATCGCGGCGCGCGCCGCGGTCTGGTCGGGTGCCTGGCGGTCGGAGGCCGTGTCCGCGGGGCCGAGGGCCGCGACGAGGTCGTCGAGCACGGCCGCGCAGTCGCCCAGGAGTCCGACGGTCGCGGTGAGGTTCTTGTCGATCTGCGCCGGAGCGATGTCGACCCGGATGACGCGTCCGCGCGCCTCGAGCGACGGAGCCCACAGTTCGGCCTCGCCGAGCTTGGAGCCGAGCACCACGAGCACGTCGGCGCGCTCGGCGACCTCGCGGGCGGCGGCGAGGCGCAGGTTGGAGCCGAGCGAGAGCGGGTGGTGCTCGTCGAGCACGCCCTTGCCGTTCAGCGTCGTGAGCACGGGGGCGCCGAGCCGCTCGGCGAGCGCGGCGACCTGCAGGGCGGCACGGGTCGACCCGCCGCCCGCGACGATCACGGGCGACTGCGCGCCGGCGAGCAGCGTGGCGGCCTCGGCGACGGCCGCGGCGTCGGCACGCGCCGGAACGGGTGCGGGTCTGGCCGCACGGGCTTCGGCCGCGACATCCGCCGCCGATTCGAGCACATCGAGCGGGATCTCGATGTGCACGGGGCGCGGGCGGCCGGTGCGGAACAGGTCGAACGCGTCGTGCACGGCCTCGACCGCCTCGGCGGCGGTCGTGACACGACGCGACCACTCGGCGATCGCGGCGACCATGGCCGAGGCGTCCTTGGTCTCGTGCAGCGTGCCGACGTCGCGGAACTCCTCGCCCAGCGCGACGCCCGGCGAGAGCACGATGAGGGGGCGCGACTCGCAGAACGCGGTGCCGATCGCGCTCATCGCGTTCTGCAGGCCGGGGCCGGAGGTCGTGATGACGATGCCCGGCAGGTCCGTCTGCTGGGCCCAGCCGTCGGCGCCGTAGCCGGCACCCTGCTCGTGGCGGTTCGTGACCGCGCGGAAGCCGAGGTCGGCGAGCGGCCGGTAGAGCTCGAGGTTGTGGGTGCCGGGGATGCCGAACACCGTGTCCACGCCGTACGCGCGGATCGTCTCGAGCACCGCTCGTCCGGCGGTCTCGGCGTACGGCGCGGCGAGCTGCTCCATCGTCTCGTCGAGCAGTGGCTGGTTCATCTCGGGGCTCCTTCCGTTCACGCCCGGTGGCGGCGTTCGCCGTCGACCCAGGTCTCGAGCACGGTGATCTGCGTGATGTCCTCGGGATCGACCGCGAGCGGGTCGTCGGAGAGCACGGCGAAGTCGGCGTGCTTGCCCGCCTCGAGCGAGCCGAGGTCGTCTTCCCGCCCGAGCGAGACGGCGCCCTCGTACGTGTGCGCGCGCAGCGCGGCCGCCGCGGTGATGCGCAGGTCGTCGGGGCCGAGCCGGTGCCCGCGACGCGTCACGCGCGTGACCGCGGTCTGGATCGCCTCGAGCGGGATCGGGTCGGCGACCGGGGCGTCCGACGAGATCGTCACCGGAACTCCCGCGGCGACGAACTCGCCGAGCGGGTTGAACCGCTCGCCGGGCGTGCCGATCGCCTCCTCGACGCCCTCGCCCCAGTTGAAGTAGTGCTGCGGCTGGTTCACCGGACGGATGCCCGCCGCGGCCATGCGCTGGATCTGCTCCGGCGTCGGCAGCCCGCAGTGCTCGATGCGGTGGCGCGCGTCGGCCTCGGGGCGCTCGACGAGCGCGGCCTCGATGGCCGACACGACCATCTCGATCGCGGTGGGCGACTGCGCGTGCGTCACGGTCTGCAGCCCGGCCGCGTGCGCTTTGCGGATGAGCTCGGCGTACGCCGCGGGCTCGTGGTAGAGCTGTCCGGTGCGGCAGGGGTCGCCGACGTAGCCGTCGGGGAAGTACGCGGTCCACCCGCCGAGGGTGCCGTCGGCGTAGAACTTGATGCCCGCGAAGCTCAGGTGCGCGTTGCCGAACTGGCCGACGAGCCCCATCTCGAGGGCGTCGTCGAGCAGGTGCGAGAGCAGGTACATCGACACGCGCAGGTCGAGGCGTCCGGCCTCGGCAAGGCGCAGGTACATGTCGAACTCGCGGCGAGAGACCTGGGCGTCGCCGATCGCCGTGACGCCGCCCGCGAGGAACCGCTGCGTCGCGAGGTCGAGCTGGCGCAGGTGCTCCTCCGGCTCGTCGGCGAGGTGGAAGTTCGGGCCGTGGTGGCCGACCTTCACCCCGTGCACGCCCGTGAGGATGTTGCACGCGGCATCCGACAGCTCCCCCGTGAGCTCGCCGTCGGCGTCGCGGAAGAACTCGCCGCCGTCGGGGTTCGGGGTGTCGCGGTCGACGCCGGCCCGCTCGAGCGTGACCGAGTTCACGACGCCGCCGTGGCCCGAGGCGTTCATGAGGTAGACCTCGCGGTCCGTCGCCACCTCGTCGAGTTCGAAGCGGCTCGGATGCCGCTTCTCGGCGAGGTTGCGCTGCTCGTAGCCGTAGCCGCGAACGGGGCGCCCCGCGGGCAGGTCGGCCGCCGCTGCCGCGAGCAGGGCCACGATCTCGGGGATGCTGCCCGCCTTCGCCGGACCGCAGTCGACCCAGGTCATCATCTGCCCGTACATGAGCGGATGCGCGTGAGCGTCGACGAAGCCGGGCACGATCACCGCGTCGCCGAGGTCGACGCGCTCGGCCGCGAGTCCGGCTCGCGCCGCCGCGGCCTCGCACTCGGCGAGCGTGCCGATGGCGAGGATGCGTCCCCGGTCGGCCAGCATCGCGGTCGCGGTGGTGTCGGCGGCATCGACGGTGTGGATGCGGCGGGCGGTCAGGATCCTCGGCGCCGTCTGCACGGGCCGGTCGAAGGCGGTCAGCTTCCTCACGGGAGGGTCGTCGCCGTCGTGTCGGTGCGGGCGTTGAACGAGGCCGTCACGGGCGCCTCGTCGGAGTGCTGCGGCGCGAACCTGGTGCAGATGCCGGCGATCACGGCCATGCCGGTGAACATCGCGATGACCGACCAGATGCTGCCGGTCGACGCGATGAGCTGGGTCGCGAACCAGGGCGAGAATCCGGCCCAGATCGCCGCGCCGACGCCGTACGACAGGGCGATCGAGGTGTAGCGGGCCTGGGGGCGGAACATCTGCGCGAGGATCGCGGCGATGGGCGCGTAGGTCGCGCTCATGGCGATGCGCACGAGCGACGCGAAGAGGAAGATCAGCGGTTCGACCCGGCCAGGCAGGATCAGCATGAACGGCACGAACGTGAGCACGGAGGTCACGAGGCCGAGGTACATGATGTTCTTCCGCCCCCACTTGTCGCCGAGCCAGGCGATGGGCAGCGTGACCACGAATTCGATGAACGAGGCGATCGTCATGGCGTCGAGGATGATCTGCGCGTTCATCGAGATCGGCTCCCCCGTCGCATACGCCGTCGCGAAGGTGGTGGCGAGGTAGTAGCCGCCGGTCGAGATCGGCAGGATGCCGATGCCGAGCAGGATCGGGCGCCAGTTGGTGCGCAGCGCGAACGCGAGCGGCATCGACTGCTTGCGGCCCTCGATCTTCTGCTCGAAGACGGGCGACTCCTCGACGCGGTAGCGCACCCAGAGGCCGACGCCCACGAGCACGATCGAGAGCAGGAACGGGATGCGCCATCCGCCGTTCATGATGAAGTCCTCGCCGAAGCGGGACATGATCGCGAAGATGCCGGAGGCGAGCAGCGCGCCGGCCGGGTTGCCGAGCTGGGTGAAGCCGCCGTAGAACGTCTTGGACTTCTCGGGGGCGTGCTCGACGCTCATGAGCACGGCACCGCCCCACTCGCCGCCGACCGCGAGGCCCTGCACGGCCCGCAGCAGGATCAGCAGGATGGGTGCGGCGATGCCGATGGTCTCGTAGGTGGGCAGGCATCCGACCAGCACCGTCGCGACGCCCATGAGCAGCAGCGTGATGACGAGCGAGACGCGACGGCCCAGCTTGTCGCCGATGTGCCCGAAGAGGATGCCGCCGATGGGGCGCACGAGGAACGCGACCGCGAACGTGGCGAAGGCTGCGGCGGTCTCGGCGAGCGGGTCGCCGCTCGGGAAGAAGAGGGGTCCGAAGACGAGCGCTGCGGCGGTCGCGTAGACGTAGAAGTCGTACCACTCGATGGTGGTGCCGACGAACGCCGCGATGCCGGCGCGTCGCGCTCGGCTGTGCGTGGTGGTCATGGCCGCTCCTTTGCGGATGAGACGGTCCGGCGGGGAACCACCGGGTTGGACGACGCGTTGGATGCTACGAGCGCGAGCGGGCATGCCGCAACCGCGGAAGTCCAGTCGAGAGGACCTTCGACTGTTGATCTGTACTTCGGATGCCGCATCTGACCTTTCCCGTCACGTTCACCGCGTTCTACACTGACGAAATGGCGATCCGCCGTACGTTCCGAGGTATCTGACCGATTCGAGGCCGACATGGCGAACTTCGACGCCGACCTGATCCGCGCGCTGCAGGACGACGGCCGCACGAGCATCCACGACCTCGCCGCCGCGGTCGGCCAGCCGCGCGCCGCCGTGTCGTCGCGGCTCCGCGCCCTGCGCGCCGACGGCATCGTCCGCGTCGTCGCGGCCGTCGATCCGGCGTTCCTCGGCCAGCACGTGCTCGCGCACGTCGCGGTGCGCACCGACGGCACGACCGAGGCGGTCGCCGCACACCTCCGGGACCTCGATGAGACCGTCTTCGTGTCGGCGACCGGGGGCTGGCACGACCTCGTGACCGAGATCCGCGTGGGCACGATGCCCGCCCTGCACGGGCTGCTCGCGCGCATCCGCTCGCTTCCGGGCGTCGCCGACATCAGCACGCTCATCTACTCCACCGTGATCAAGGGGTTATTCGTCTCGGAGTACCGCGGCGGCATCCGCATCGACACGACCGACACCGCGCTCATCGAACTGCTGCAGACCGACGGGCGCGCGAGCTTCCGCGAGCTCGGCGAGGCGGTGAGACTCTCGCCCTCGGCGGTGGCGACGCGCGTCGACCGGCTCATCTCGGGCGGCGTCATCAAGATCAGCGCGGTCGAGGCCCGCGGCCTCACGCAGCGGCAGCTGGCCCTCGGCGTGGGCCTCAACCTCGCGGGCGACGACGACGCCGTGATCCAGGCGATCCGTTCGTGGCGCGGCGTCGACTTCGCCGCGAGGTCGCTCGGCCGGTTCGACCTCATCCTCACCCTCGTCGAGCCGTCGGCGAGCGCGCTCTACGCGAGCCTCGAACGCATCCGGGCCCTGTCGGGCGTGCGGCATTCCGAGTCGTGGTTCCACCTCGCGGTGCTGAAGGAGGACTACGCACGCACGCTGCGCCCGGCCGACCTCACGGCGGCGAGCGCGGCGACGAGCACCGCGACGGGCCCGGCCGCGAGCGTCGGCGGCGAGCCCGACCGCGACGGCGACCGAGACCGCACCCGCCTCAGCCGATGACGTCGCCGGCCTGCACGACCGTGAGCCGCTGCGTGGGCCGGGTGAGCGCGACGTAGAGCCGCTTCCACGTGGCCGCCGAGACGGCGTGCGGCTCGGGCATGGGCGGCACGGCGACGACCACGGCGTCGAACTCGAGGCCCTTCGCGTCGTCGGGGGTGCCGACCCAGAGCCGGTCCGACGCCGCGTCGGCCTCGGCCGCGTGAACCTCCCGCAGTGCCCCGAGCATGCCGAGCGGCGCGATCACGCCGACGGTGCCCTCGCTCTCGGCGAGCGACTCGACGGCCGCTCGTGCGGCCGCGGCGCCCAGCTCCGGCGCCGGCACGCGAACGACGCGCGGCTCGTGCTCGCCGTCGCGGGCCGAGGTCGGCTCCGGCACACCGGGGTCGATGCGGCGCAGCACGCCGGTCGCGAGACGCATGATGCGGCCGGGCGTGCGGTAGTTGACCGTGAGATCGGTGCGGCTCCACCGCGGCACCTGCGGGTCGAGGAGTCGGGCCCAGGTGAACGCGGAATCGGTCGCCGTGTACTGGTTCGCGTCGCCGACGAGGGTCATCGAGCGCGACGGGCAGCGGCGGATCAGCGCGCGCAGCAGCATCGGGCTGGTCTCCTGCGCCTCGTCGACGATGATGTGCCCGTAGACCCACTCGCGGTCGGCCATGGCCCGCTCGGCGGGCGTGCGGCCGTCGCCCGCGACCTGCCGGTCGGCGAGCGTCGAGGCGGTCACGATCGAGACGGGTGCTGCGAGGTGGTCTTCGTCGGCGTCGGCATCGGCCACCATGTCGAGCACGTTCTGCGCGTAGGCGAGGTCGACGGCGCGGTCGGCGCGGGCGCGCGTGGCCGCCGCCGCAGCGGGGCGCGGGTCGTCGCCGAGCAGCTCGGCGAGTTCGTCGACGAGCGGGATGTCGGCGGGGGTCAGGCCGTGGTCGCGGGGGCGCAGCAGCGCCGCGCGGAGCGCGGGGTCGAGCGACGGCAGTACGGCGTCGAGCCGCTCGGGGTCGCTGAACAGGTCGCGCACCACCTCGACGGGGTCGAGCAGGGGCCAGAGCTCGTCGAAGAGCTCCTGCACCGCGGGGTCTTCGGCCCAGTCGGCCCGCCGCTCCCAGTCCTCCATCGCCGATGCGCCGTGCTCGACATCCTCGAGTCTCAGGATCTCGGTGAGGAGCGCCTTCTCGAACTTCGGGCGAGCGGCGTTGTGCGGGGTGCCGCCCGAGCGGCCCCGAGTGCGCACCCGGTGCAGCAGTCGGCCGTCGAGCGTCATCTCCTTCAGGCCGGCGGGGCGCAGCACGAGGGTGCCGTCGTTCGGCACCTGGAACCCGCGCACGGCCTGCTTCAGCGCATCGACGATCTCGAGCCGACCCTTGAACTCCGCGGCGAGCGCGGGCTCGGTCGCGGTCGCCGCCACACCGGGCAGCAGCGTGCTCGGCGTGACGAGCACGGCCGAGTCCTCGCCGAGTGAGGGCAGCACCTGCGAGATGTACTCGAGGAACCGATGGTTCGGGCCGACGATCAGCACGACCGACTTCGCGAGGCGGTTGCGGTGCTCGTACAGCAGGAAGGCGGCCCGCTGCAGGGCGACGGCCGTCTTGCCCGTGCCCGGGCCGCCCTGCACGACCAGGGTGCCGGCGAGCGGGCCGCGGATGATCGCGTCCTGCTCGCGCTGGATGGTGCCGACGATGTCACCCATGTGCTGGGTGCGCGGCTTCTCGAGCGCGGCCATGAGCGCGGCGTCGCCGCTCGAGACGTCGGCGAGATCGGCGGGGTCGTCGAGGTCGACGAGCAGCGGCTCGTCGTAGACGGCCGTGACGGTGCGGTCGGTCGACGAGATGCGACGACGGGCCCGCACGCCGTCGCGATGCAGGGGCGTCGCCGTGTAGAAGGGCCTGGCGACCGGTGCACGCCAGTCGATGAGCAGTCGCTCGCCGTCGTCGGGGTCGCTCAGGCCGATGCGGCCGATGCGGTACCGCTCGCCCTCATCGGTCTCGACACCGCCGAGCAGCAGGCCGTACGACGCGGTGCGCAGCCCCTGCAGCCGCTGCGCGTGGTGCGCGACGAGCGCATCGCGCTCGGTGAGGTTCAGTTCGTCGCTCGGTCGGCCGAGCATCGACTGCAGGTACGCGGCCTCCTGCTCGACGAGCCCGGCGACGACCTCGCGGATGTGGTCGAGCGCCGCCTGCTCCTCGGCGATGGGCGTGGTGGAAGTGCGGTTGGTGATGGCGGTACTCCTCGTGCGGCGGACCGTCAATTCTACCCGCGAAGGATGCCGCGTCGGCCCGCCCCGGCATGACGAAGGGCGGATGCCCCGAGACATCCGCCCTGCGCCCGTCGCATTCGCTACGTATGCCGCTTCGACGTGACCGCGCGCTGCAGCAGCACGAAGACCAGCAGGATGCCGCCGGTGATGATCGTCGTCATCTCGGGCGGGATGCCACCGTC
This sequence comes from Agromyces aureus, assembly GCF_001660485.1. GTDB lineage: Bacteria > Actinomycetota > Actinomycetes > Actinomycetales > Microbacteriaceae > Agromyces > Agromyces aureus. The sequence continues at coordinate 874,426 of NZ_CP013979.1, read as the reverse complement.
GCGCGTGATGAGCACGTTCATGAGGCCGAGCACGAGGGCGCCGACCACGGATCCGAGCACGTAGCCGTACCCGCCGGTCAGCAGCGTGCCGCCGATGACCGTCGCGGCGATCGCGTCGAGCTCCCAGCCGATGCCGGTGATGTTCTGGGCGATGCCGAGGCGAGACGTGTAGACCACCGCTGCGACGCCCGCGAGCGTACCGCTGATGACGTAGACGAGCACCTTCGTGCGCGGCACCGCCAGACCCATGAGCGCCGAGGAGCTCTCTGAGCCGCCGATCGCGTAGACCGTGCGCCCGGTGCGGGTGCGGTGCAGCACGAAGAACGCGCCGAGCACGACCAGGAGGGCGATGATCACGCCTGGAGTGATGACGACGTCGTTGACCTTCGGGCCGTCGATCAGCTTGAACTGCTCGCCGAGCCAGCGGATCGGGGACTCCTCGGCGAGCCGCTCGGGCTGGGTGCTGAGCAGCGACGCAAGACCTCGGCCGAGGAACATCATCGCGAGCGTCGCGATGAACGGCTGCACGTTGAAGTACTGGATCAGGATGCCGCTCGCCAAGCCCATCGAGGTACCGATGAGCACCATCAGGAGGATCACGATCCACGGATTCCAGCCGGCGTTCGCGAGCATCACCCCGGCGACGCTGGAGAGTGCGATCACCGCGCCGACCGAGAGGTCGATGCCGCCGGTGAGGATCACGAAGGTCATCGCCACGGCGAGGATGATCAGGTGCGCGTTGTTGATCAGCAGGTTCGACAGCGTGTTGTACTGCAGGATCCGGCCGTAGGCGAGTTCGCCGTAGATCACCATTGCGATGAAGATGACGATGGCGGCGACGGTCGGCAGCACCGACGGGTTGGACGCGACGACTCGCTTGACGCGGGCCACGAGCTTCGAGACTCGGGACTCCTCGACGGGAGCGTCGACCTGGGGCGTCTGCACGATGGTCATGCGGAAACCTCCTGCTTCGACTGGGCGGCGGTGATCGACTCGGTGCGCAGCTGCGGGGGCTTGCGCCGTTGGACGAACCAGCCGCGCACCCGCTCCGACTGCAGCAGGCAGAGCACGACGATCACGATCGCCTTGAAGGCGGGGGTGGCCGACGACGAGATGCCGAGGAACACGATGGTCTTGTCGAGCGTCGCGATGAGCAGGGCGCCGACGACGGCACCGCCGATGGAGAACTTGCCGCCGGCGAGCGACGTGCCGCCGATGACGACCGCGAGGATCGCGTCGAGTTCCATCTGGTAGCCCGTGCGGGAGACGTCGACCGTCATCACGGTGCCGACCGACATGATGCCGGCGACGCCCGCGAGCACGGCGCTCAGGATGTAGACCGTGAGCAGCAGTCCGCTCGGCTTGATGCCGGCCATGCGGCTCGCCTTCGGGTTGATGCCGATCGCCTCGATCATGAGGCCGAGTGCGCTGCGGCGCACGACGAGGGCGACGACGCCGACGATCGCAAGGGCGAGGAGAAACACGACCGGCAGCCCGATGATGAAGCCATTGGCCACCCAGCGGAACGCATCGTTGGTCGCCGAGGTGTTCTGCCCCTCGGTGATCACCTTCGCGATGCCGCGGCCTGCGAGCATCATGATGAGCGTGCTGATGAACGGCTGGAGGCCGATGTAGGCGACGAGGATGCCGTTGATCGCGCCGAGCACCGCGCTCACGAGGAGCGCGAGTCCGATGGCGCCGAGTGCGACGCCGAGCGAGCCGGACTGGCCCGCCTCCTTCATGAAGACCATCGCGACGGCACCCGAGACGGCCATCACCGAGCCGACCGAGAGGTCGATGCCGCCGGTGGCGATGACGAGCGACATGCCGACGGCGATCATCAGGATCGGGGCGGATGCCCTGAGGATGTCGACGACGTTGCCGACGAGGTTGCCGTTCACGGGGTTGACCGTCACGGCGAGGTAGCTCGGGTCCTTGAGGACGTTGAGGGCGAGGAGCGCGAAGATCGCGATGATGCCCCAGAAGTACGGCTTGCGGATGAGCTCGCGCAGCCAGTTCGTGTGAGCAGCGTCGCTCATGATTCCTCCTCCGTCGCAGCGAGCGCATGCGCGTTCGCGTGCGGGGCCTCGGTCGGGTGCAAACCCGCCTCGGCATCGATGATGCCACTCTCGGCGGCCGCCTCGACACCGTGCGCGGCGATGACGTCGACGACGTGCTGGGCCGTGATCTCGGGGCCGTTGACGATCTCGCCGATCTTCTGGTGGTCCTTCAGCACGACGATGCGCTCGCTGAGGCGCACGACCTCCTCGAGCTCGGAGGAGATGAAGACGACCGAGACGCCGCTCTCGGCGAGTTCGGCGACGGCCTCCTGGATCTCGGCCTTCGCGCCGACGTCGATGCCGCGGGTGGGCTCGTCGAGGATCAGCAGCTCGGGATTCGTCGCGAGCCAGCGGCCGAGCAGCACCTTCTGCTGGTTGCCGCCGGAGAGGTTCTTGATGAGCCGGTTCGGATCGGAGGGCCGCACGTTCAGGGCGGTGATGTACTTCTCGACGAGCTCGTCCTGTTCCTTGCGCGGGATGGGCCTGGCCCAGCCGCGCTCGGCCTGCACCGCGAGGATCATGTTCTCGCGCACGGTGAGGTCGGCGATGATGCCCTCGTCGCGCCGGTTCTCGGTCGAGAACGCGATGCGCTTGACCAAGCCGTCGGCGGGGCTCTTGATGTCGACGCGCTTGCCGTGCAGCGTGACCTCGCCCTCGTCGGCGCGATCTGCGCCGTAGAGCAGGCGTGCGAGCTCGGTGCGGCCGGAGCCGAGGAGGCCGGCGAAGCCGACGACCTCGCCGCGGTGGACGTCGAGATCGGTGGGCTCGATCGAGCCGCGACGGCCGAGGCCCTTCGCCGTGAGCAGCGGCTCCTCGGCGGCGTAGTCGCGGTCGTCGACGCGGCGGTTGCCGCCGAGCGACGACAGCGCCCCGAGGTCCTTGCCGATCATCTTCGAGATGAGCGCGTGGCGATCGAGGTCGCGGGTGAGGTACTCGCCCTCGTACTTGCCGTTGCGCAGGATCGTCAGGCGGTCGCTGATCGCGTAGATCTGGTCGAGGAAGTGCGAGACGAAGAGGATGGCGACGCCCTGGTCGCGGAGCGAGCGCATCACGCGGAACAGGCCCTCGACCTCGGCCGCGTCGAGGCTCGAGGTCGGCTCGTCGAGGATGAGCACCTTCGCCTGGATCGCCATGGCCCGGCTGATCGCGACGAGCTGCTGCATGGCGATCGACAGTGTCGAGAGCGGCTTGTGGGTGTCGAGGTGCTCGAGCCCGAGTCGGGCGAGCGCCTCGGTGGCGGCGGCGTGCGTCGCACGCCAGTTCACGCCGATTGCCCCGCGGATCTCGTGGCCGAGCATGACGTTCTCGCCGATCGAGAGGTTCGTGACCAGGTTGACCTCCTGGTACACGGTGGAGACGCCGGCGCTCTGCGCATCGCGGGTGCCGTGGAACTGACGCTCCTGGCCCGCGACGACGATCGAGCCGCCGTCGATCTTGTAGACCCCGGTGAGGGCCTTGATCAGCGTCGACTTGCCGGCGCCGTTCTCGCCCATCAGCGCGTGGACCTCGCCCTGGAAGAGGCGGAAGTCCACCCCGTCGAGGGCTTTGACGCCTGGGAACTCGATGGAGATGTCGCGCATCTCCACGATTGGCAGTGCTTCACTCATGGCATTCGCATCCTGTGCCTCGGCCGCGGGTGGGCGGCCGTTCAATGGAGCGGTGCGGGGTCGCTCGAGGAGCAGACCCCGCACCCGGTGCGTCTCACGCCGCGATCAGCGGCGTGGTCGGCCGATCAGTACTTGCGGTCGGCGAGCACGGCCTGTGCCGCCTCTGCCGAGTCGAACGCCTCGCTGGGAACGATGATGTAGGACTCGACCGACTCGCCGTCGAGCGTCTTCTTCACGACGTCGAGCGCGGTGTCGCCGAACAGCGGGTTGTACTCGTGCACGTAGCTGAGCTGGCCGTCGGCGAGCGCCTGCATGGCGGCCTTCGTGCCGTCGATGGTCGCGATCTTGACGTCGACGCCCGGGGTCAGACCGGCCTCTTCGACGGCCTGGGCAGCACCGAGACCCATCTCGTCGTTCTGCGCGAAGATCAGCTGGATGTTGTTGTTGTTCGCCTTGAGGAGCGTCTCGGTGACGCTCTTGCCCTCTTCAGCCGACCAGTTGGCGGTCTGCGCAGCGACCTCGACGAGACCCGAGCCGTCGACCGAGGAGTCCCAGCCCTCGTTGCGCTCGTTCACGACGCCGACGCCTGCGGGGCCTTCGAGCGTGATGTAGTTGCCGCCGTCGGGGAACTGCTCGACAGCCCATGCGCCGACCTCCGACGCGACCTCGACGTTGTCGGGCGCGATGCGGGTGATGTAGAGGCTGGGGTCATCGGGGTCGATGCCGCGGTCGAGGAGGATCACCGGGATCTCGGCCTCCTGGGCACGCTCGAGCGAGTCCTCCCAGCCCGATGCCTCGGTGGCCGACAGCAGGATGACGTCGACGCCCTCGTCGACGAACGACGTGAACGCGTCGATCTGCGACTTCTGGTCGAGGTTCGTCGCGGGCGCGTACTTCAGTTCGAAGCCGGCGTCCTCGGTGAACGTCTCCTGGATGTTCTTCTCGTTGGCTTCGCGCCATGCGCCCTCGGGGCCGACGGCGACGAAGCCGACGGTCGTGAGGTCGCCCGCATCGGCGCTGTCGGCGCTGTCGCCGCCACTCGAGCACGCGGCGAGGCCGACGGTGAGTGCGCCGACGGCCGCCAGGCCGAGGAACTTCGTGAAACGCCTCTGAACTGACATGTGATCTCCTCCTTGAGACCCGGCACCACGGCGCCGGAGTGGTCCGCTGTGCGGATTCCTGTGATTGCGGGGACGCTTGGCGCGTCCACATTCAGGATGTTACCGGGAACAAAGTCTGGAACACAAGCGATTTGTTCCCGGAAACATAACATTCCGGAAACACGGCGCGATAGCCCCGTCCGTGGGGCACCCATGCCCGCGGGATTCAGGCGGGCGAGCGGATGTCACGGCGCTCGTTCGCTCCGCCGCCCTGGCTCCTCCTCGCGTCGCACCCGAGATGCCAGCACTCGTCGGATCAGTGCCCGCGGCGATGACGAGAACCGGCATCTCGAAGGAGATCGCCCGAGGGACGCCGCAGGGTCAGGCGTCGTCCTCTTCGTCGGCGGCGATCATCTCGATGATCGTGTCGACGCTGAGCCCTGGGCCGTTGCTGACCTCGCCGATCTTGCGGCGGTCCTTGAGGATCGCGATGCGGTCGCTCAACCGCACGACCTCGTCGAGCTCCGACGAGATGAATACGACCGCCATGCCGTCGCGCGCCATCTCGGCGACACGCGCCTGGATCTCGACCTTCGCGGCGATGTCGATGCCCCGGGTCGGCTCGTCGAGCACGAGCAACAGCGGACGGGTCGCGAGCCACCTGGCGAGGAGCACCTTCTGCTGGTTGCCGCCGGAGAGCTGCTTCGCCGGAGCGTCGAGTCCGGGCGCGACGATGCCGAACGACTCGACGAACCGGTCGACGAGGGCGTCGCGCTCGGCGTGCGAGATGGGCCTGGCCCAGCCGCGGATCGCCTGGAGCGCGAGCACGATGTTCTCGCGCACGCTGAGCTCTTCGATGATGCCGCCGTCGCGCCGGTCTTCGGATGCGTACGCGACGCGGCGCCGGAGCGCGGTCGCGGGATTCGGCAGCCCGACCGTTCGGCCGTCGATCTGGAACGTGCCCGAGTCGGCGCGCTCGACGCCCGCGAGCAGCTGGCCGAGCTCGCTGCGACCCGAGCCGCGCAGCCCGCCGAGCCCGACGACCTCGCCGCGGTGCACCTCGAAGTCGGTCGAGTCGAACTCGCCGCGCTTGCCGACGCCGACCGCGCGGAACACCGGCGTCCCGGTCGGGTCGGCCCGGTGAGCACGCCGGTCGGAGCCGATGCGGCGCAGTTCGGTGAGGTCCTTGCCGATCATCTTCGAGATCAGCACCGCGCGGTCGAGCTCGCGGGTCGGGTACTCACCCTGCCCGTACCCGTCGCGGAGCACGGTGATGCGGTCGCTGATCGCGTACACCTGCTCGAGGAAGTGCGAGACGAAGAGGATGGCCACGCCCTGGTCGCGCAGCCGACGCAGCGCCCGGAACAACGTCGCGACCTCGTCGGCGTCGAGGCTCGAGGTCGGCTCGTCGAGCACGAGCACCTTGGGGTGGGTCACCATCGCCCGTGCGATCGCGACGAGCTGCTGGATCGCCGGCGGCAGGGTCGCCACGGCCTGCTTCGGATCGAGGTCGCCGAGGCCCAGCTCGTCGAGCACGGTCACGGCCCGGCGACGCGTCGCGGGCCACGAGATGCCGTACCAGCGGCGCTCCTCGTGCCCGATCATCACGTTCTCGGCGATCGAGAGGTTGCCGCAGAGATCCACGTCCTGGAACGCCGCGGCCACGCCGACGGACTCGGCCTCGGCCGGGCCCGAGAGCACCACGGGCTCGCCGCTGATGCGCACCGAGCCGCCGCCGATGCGGTACGCGCCGCTCAATGCCTTGACCAACGACGACTTGCCGGCGCCGTTGCCGCCCATGAGGGCATGGATCTCGCCGGGGAACAACCGGAGGTCGACCCCGTGCAGCACCGTCGTGCCGTCGATGTCGACGGTGATGCCCGTCATCTCGACGACCGGCCGAACCTCGACGACCGGCCGGGCCGCGGCATCCTTCGCGGTCATGACGACCTCGGAGGGGCGGTCGAGGCGCGCACGACGAGCTCGCTGGGAATCTTGGAGCGCTGCGGGATCTCGCGGCCCTCGAGCGCCGCCCGCAGCACCTCCATGGCCTTCACGCCGAGTGCGTAGAAGTCCTGCGTCACCGTCGTGAGCGGCGGGATGAAGTGGCGCGACAGCGGCAGGTCGTCGAAGCCGATGACGCTCACGTCTTCTGGCACCCGGATGCCGCGGTCGTGGAAGCCGTGCACGACGCCGAACGCCATCTCGTCGTTCGCGACGAACATCGCGGTGTACTCGGGCACGCCCTTGAGGCCGACCGCGTAGTCGTAGCCGAAGTCGGCGGTCCAGTCGCCGACCACGATCGGTCGCACCTTGAGGCCCCACTGCTCGATGCGCGCGTGGAAGGCGCGCTCGCGGCCGCGCGCGTCGAGCCAGTCGAGCGGACCTGCGAGGTGCAGGATGTCGCGGTGCCCGAGGGCGACCAGGTGGTCGACGGCGAGCGTCGTGCCGAGCTGCTGGTCGACGCTCACGGTGAGGAAGTTCGGATCCTTGGCGGCCTTGACGACGAGCACCGGAACGTCGATCGAGATGCGGCGCAGCGCCGACACCGACGACGAGCGCGGCGCGACGACGCAGAGCGCGTCGACGCCCTCGGCGATGAGATGTCCCACCGCGGCTTCGGGCGTGAGGCTCGCGTCGTCCTGCATCGCGACCGAGGTGACCGAGTACCCGCCGGAGCGCGCTGCGAACTCGAGGCCGCGGAGCGTGCTCGTCGGCCCGAACTCGACCGAGCTGTCGACGATGACGCCGATGCGCTGCGTGCGTTGGGTCGCGAGCGCGCGAGCGGCGCTGTTCGGCTTGAAGTCGAGCTGCTCGATGACGTCCATCACGCGCTGGCGCGTGGACGGGCGGATGTTCGGGTGCCCGTTGAGCACCCGGGAGACGGTCATGTGCGAGACGCCGGCGAGCACGGCGACCTCGCGGATGCCGAGCTTCTCGGGGCGGTCCCCGCTCTCGACGTCACTCACCACCGGTCTCCTGTCTCACGGAATCGTCGTCGCTCACGTCCCCCGATGCAGCACCGCCGACCGTCGGCCGCTCGACGAGCGGCCGACGGGGACAGCCTATTCGTTCAGGGCCGCCGATCCAGTGCCGATCCGGTCGGCGCGCCCACCCGAACGCTCGCGTGGGCGCACCGATCCCGAGATCAGCAGTTCCGTGCGGAGTACGCGGCGATGAAGGTCTTCGCGACCCCGCCCGCCGAGGTCGCCTTCGCCGTGAGCTGTCCGGCGCCGAGCTCGGCCGTGCGGGTGCTGAACGTGGCCGACGCGCCCTTGCCGCTCGCGAGCGCGAGCTGCTTCTGGCCGAACGCGGACTCGACGAGCACGTCGACCTGCCCCGGGCCCGTGTTGGCGAGCGTCGCGACCAGGGTCGCCTTGCCGGCAACGCACCGGGTCTGCGCGGTGACCGAGAATGCCGGCTGCTCGGGCGCCTCGACGACGACCGTCGTGCTGACGGTGCGGTTTCCGGTGGCGAGCCACTCCGTGTCGGTCATGTCGAGGATCGGGCTGCCGTCCTGGCGGAAGTAGACCATGCGCACGCCCGCGTCGCGGGTGCCGTTCTGCGTCGTCTTCGCGTGGAACACGTTGAGCAGGTTGCCGTCGTCGTCGTACGTGTACGAGTTGTGCCCTGGTCCCCAGTTGTTCGTGTTCGCACCCTCGTAGGTCCAGATCGGCGAGTTGCGCACGTTCCAGGATGCCGCGTCGAGCAGGTCGTCGCCCGACTCCGCCGTGGCGAGGCCGACCGCGTAGGTCCAGTCGACGCCCGAGCCCGAGAAGGTGATCATGACCTTGCCGTCGCGCTGGATGACGAACGGCCCCTCGACGACCTCGGTCGTGTTGTCCGACCAACCGCGGTCGGGGAACGCGATCGTCCTCCGCTCGCCGATCAGCTGCCACGACCCGCTCGCCGAGGGCGCGACCTTCGCGATCTTCAGCACGGCCGGACCGGTCACCGGGGTGATGGCCCGCTCGGACCACACGACGTAGTCGGTGCCGGCGTCCTCGAAGTGCGTCATGTCGAGCGTGATGCCGGCGCCGTAGGTCGTGAGCGGCTGCCCGCCGGCGTCGACCACGCGCTGCGGCGCGTCCCAGTCGGTGCGCACGAGCGGGTCGCCGCCCGGCTTCAGGTGCATCGTGTACGACTGCACGCCGTTCCACCCGTTGACGTTGTTCGGGTTGGCGGCGAACAGGATGTAGAGCTCGCCGTCGACGACGTGCAGCTCGGGGGCCCACAGCTGCGAGCCGACCTGGCCGGAGCCGGAGAGCCCGAGGCCGAGGATCTTGTTGTCGGCCGCCGTCGCGATGCCGGCGATCGTGTCGGACTGCCGGATGAAGAACTCGTCCTGCCCGTTGTCGTCGGTGGCGATGAACAGCCAGGTCTTCTCGCCGTTCGGCAGCGTGTACCGCAGCATGTGCGGGTCGGCTCGCCTCGCGATGAGTGGGAAGATCGCGTCGGTGCGCTGGAGGGTTCCGGTGACGGGGTACTCGCCCGGCGTCGTGGTGTCGACGCCCGCCGTGTTCCAGTCGACGCGGAACTCGTGCGTGCCGCCGTCGGAGTACTCGGCCGTGACCTTCGCGGGCAGGTCGAGCGCCCCGCCGGCCTCGACCGTCGTGGGCTCGGGCGCCTGCACGCCGGTGTTGTGCACCCGGCCGAGCCGCTGCTCCGCCGATCGCGCCTCGGCTGCCGTGAGCGGGATGATCGACGCGGTCTCCGACGAGGTCACGGCGATGCCGCCCATGCGGCCGGCGGGCTGCTGCCCGGCGCCGAGGTAGGCGACGGACGCGAGGTCCTCGGTGCTGCCGGTGAGCGTCGATCCCGCCGGGCCGGCCCACGCGACGCGGTACGCGTCGAGTCGGGCGTCCCATTCCGCGGAGACGGCGCCCGATGCGGCCAGGCCGGGCAGGGCGAGCAGGTCGAGCTCGGTCCAGTCGACGAGGTCGCGCGAGGTGAAGACCAGCGCACCGGAGGCGTCACCGGTACCCGCGGCGTCGACGCGGCGCGCGATGAGGCCGAAGCCCTCCTCGCCCTTCAGCCGGAACACGTAGGGGTTCGCGAGGTAGCGCTTCACGCCGTTGGCCGTCTCGGTCATGCCGGTCACCCTCGGGAACACCACGCCGGTGCCGGAGTTCAGGGCCGTGTAGGCGGTGCCGTCGGCGCTCAGGGCGAGGTGCGCGGACCGCGTGACCTCGGGGTCGTCGCCGCCGCGCGTGTTCTTCGAGGTCGTGTAGGCGGCGATGCGATGGGCGGATGCCTCGGCGATGCGCACGTCGATCCGAGCCGTCGCGGCGTCGGAACCCGTGCCGACGACGGCTTCGAGCGTCGCCGCCTCGAGTCCGCTCGCCGGCGCGTCGGCGATGGCGCCGCCGACGACCGTGCCGGCACCGGACACGTGCGACCACGCGACCGGAAGCCCGAGCGCGGTGATCGGGAGCACGTAGCCCTGCTCGAGCACCGACGGCAGCAGCAGCGCGTCGGCCGCGCGCTGCGCGGCCTGGGCCGCGGTCGGCGCGGCGAGCACCGTGACGGTGAACGCCTTCGTCGCGGTCTTGCCGCGCACCGTGGCCGTCGCGGTGAGCGCGACCTGGGTGTCGGATGCCGGACGCGTGACCTTGCCGTCGGCGCCGACGACGCCCGCAGGCGACGAGGTCCACGTCACGCCGCCCGTCGTGGGCAGCACCAGGTCGGACTCGACCGCGGTCAGGCTCTGCGCGTTCGCGCCGGCGAGGTCGATGCCCGTGGCGACCTCGGCGGCGACCGCCGTGGCGTCGGTGACGGCCACGGCTGCGACGTCGGCCGCGGTGAGCGCCTCGGAGTACACGCGGAACGACGAGACGCCGCCCTGGTAGAGCGAGTCGCCGTTGTACGCGGACTTGCCGATGAAGTTCTGCGCGTGCGTCGTCAGGTCGCTCAGGCTCACGGTCGAGTTCGTCTTCTCGGCGACCTGCACGCCGTCGATGAACAGCCGCAGCGTCGACGTCGTGCCGTCGGCGTTCTTCGCGATCGTCGCGGCCACAGACTGCCACCGGTTCTCGGCGATCTTCGTCGCCGACGTCACCGTCTGCTCGCCCGACCAGTTCGTCTTCGAGATCGCCAGGCGCGGTGCGACCGGCTGGATGAAGAACTGCCCGGTCGAGGAGTCGCCCGAGCCGCCGACGTTCCAGAGGAACTTGGCGCCCGACAGCGCGGTCGGGCTCGTCTCGATCACGACGGTCGCCGCCGAGCGGCCGGCCAGCAGCCCGTCGGGCAGCTTCACGTGGTTCGAGCCCGTGAACTGCATGGACCCGCCCCGCCAGGCCGCCGCCCCGACGACGGCCGCATCGCGGCCGCCGCCCGAGACATCGTGCACGACCGTGCCCGACGTCTCGGAGAAGTCGTACGACGCCAGCAGCGACGCCGGTTCCGCGCCCCACGCGACCCCCGGTGCGGCGGCCGCGAGACCGCCGACCATGGCCGCGCCCACGAGGCCGGCGAGCAGCCGCCCCCGCCTCAGCATGCGCGTGCCTCGTACGCGGCGCTGCCGGCGAAGCTCGCTCCGGTGGCCGTCGCCTCGACGCCCACCGTTCCGGCGCCCATCGACGCCGTGCGGGTGGAGAAGGCCTGCGAGACGGTCTTGCCCGCTTGCACCCCGACGAACGTCTTGGTGCCGAACGCGGTCTCGACCGTGACATCCGCCGTTCTGCTGTCGGTGTTCTTCACCGTCGCGACGAGGCTCGCCTTGCCGGCGACGCACCTCGACGTCGCCGTGGCCTCGACGGCGAGGTCGGGGTTCGTGCCGACGCCCGCGTAGTGGAACATGACCCGCTGGTACTCCTGCGCGGTGATCGGCATGATGCCGCCGTGGCGCTTCTTCAGGGTGCCGAGGTTCACGTTGGTCGCCTTCGACCACACCGACGCCGAGGTCGAGTTGAGGTCGGTGGTGCGGAAGGGCAGGTACCCGCGTCCGGTGCCGTACTGGTCGGCGAGCAGGCCGTAGAGCTGGGCCGCAGCACCCCGGTCGTCGTCGTTGTAGGCGAAGAACTCGGGGCCCTCGAGGCACGCGCCGGTGTAGTTCAGCCCGCCGGCGCACGTGCCGCTGCCGCTCAGGATCGACTGCAGCGTGCCGACGAGCACCCACTCCTGGTCGGTGCCGGTCGTCTTCGCCGTCGCCGACGTCGTGACGGCGTCGAGCTTCTTCGAGCGCTCGATCGTGATCTGGCCGTCGCCGGAGGCCCGGTAGAACCAGTCGCCGACCTTGATCACGGTCGTGTCGATGATCGAGCCCTGTCGGTCGATCCACTTGACCGGGGTCGAGAAGGTGCGGAAGTCGCGCGTGGTCGACAGGTACATGTCGACGCTGTCGCCGAGCTCGGTGTTGCCGTCGGCCCGGGTCGCCCAGAAGACGTAGTACTGCTGCGTCACCTCGTCCCAGACGGCCTCGGGCGCCCAGGCCATGCCGGCGTTCGGGATCTTGCTCGCCACGTCGGCGAAGCGCGGCTCGGTCCAGTTGACGAGGTCGGTCGACTCCCAGATCACCAGGTCCTTCGACCCCGTGACGGTCGCGTTGGCCGAGCCCCAGCCGCCTCGGTAATAGATGCTGAGGTCGGTCGCGATGAGGTAGAACCGGTCGCCCTCGGGCGAGCGCACCACGAACGGGTCGCGCACGCCGCCGTCGCCCTGGCCCTTCGCGAGCGACAGCACCGGGTTGCCGCTCGCGCGGGTGTCGGTGAAGGTGAGCGCGTCGCGGCTGGTCGCGAAGTAGATCTGCTCGTCGCTCGCGGCACCCTCGGTGCCGGTGAAGTGCGCGAACAGGTAGTCGGTCGTCTTCGCGAGCTCGACCGCCTTGCGCACCGTGAGCGGGATGTCACGGGTCGCCGTGACGCCGTTCTTCGACGCCGTGACGGTGAGCACGACGCGCGTGTCACCGTTCGCGGGACGCGTCACCACGCCAGGGGCGACCGTGCCGGTGCCGACGACGTCGACGACGGCCGGGGCCGAGGAGCTCCACGAGAGTGCCGAGCCGAACCGCGGACCGGCCGTCGGCAGCGTGAGGTCGGAGCGCACGTCGTCGGCGTACGGCAGGGCGATCGCGTCGAGGTCGCGCTGTGCCGCCTCGGCGGCGGTGGGTGCGCGGAGCACGGTCACGGTGAAGGCCTTCGTCGCCGTCTTGCCGCGCACGGTCGAGGTCGCCGTCAGCGTCACCTCGGTGTCGGATGCCGGCTGGGTGACCGTGCCGTCGGCGGCGACGATGCCCGCCGGCGACGACGTCCACGTCACGCTTCCGGCGGTCGGCAGCACGAGGCCGGTCTCGACCTTCGACAGGTCCTGCGTGTTCACGGCCGCCAGGTCGAGCGCCGCCGCCGTCTCGGCCGCGGCTGCCGTGGCATCCGTCGCCGCGATCGTCGCGAGGTCGGTCGCGGACAGCGCCTCCGAGTACACCCGGAACGCCGAGACGTCCCCCTGGTAGAGCGAGTCGGCCGCGTACGCGGACTTGCCGATGAAGTTCATGGTGTGGGTCGCGAGGTCGCTCAGGTTGACGGTCGAGTTCGTCTTCTCGGCGACCTGCACGCCGTCGATGAACAGCCGCAGCGTCGACGTCGTGCCGTCGGCGTTCTTCGCGATCGTCGCGGCCACGGACTGCCACCGGTTCTCGGCGATCTTCGTCGCCGACGTCACCGTCTGCTCGCCCGACCAGTTGGTCTTCGTGATCGCCAGGCGCGGTGCGACCGGCTGGATGAAGAACTGCCCGGTGGCGCCCTCGCCCGAGCCGCCGACGTTCCAGAGGAACTTGGCGCCCGACAGCGCCGTCGGGCTCGTCTCGATCACGATCGTGGCCGCCGACCGTCCGGCCAGCAGGCCGTCGGGCAGCTTCACGTGGTTCGACCCCGTGAAGCGCATGAATCCGCCGCGCCAGGCCTCCCCGCCCACGACGGTCGCATCGCGGCCGCCGCCGGACAGGTCGTGGGCGACGGTGCCCGAGGCCTCGGAGAAGTCGTACGAGGCCAGCGTCGATGCCGGCTCCGCACTCCAGGCCGCAGGGCCGATCATCGCCAGGCTTCCGGCCGCCAACAGGGCGCTCGTCGCACCCGCGACCCATCTGCCTGCGCGCCGCGTGCGCGGCGTACCTTCTCGAACCATCAGAACCTCCTGTGAGCGGGGTCGTGCCCGAAGCCGGACCCGACGGATGTTGGAGCAGGGACGGTCAGCGGTGCGCGCGGCCGATCGGATGCCGCGTGAAGACCGGGATGAGGAGCAGCGCCGCTCCACCGAGGAGCAGTGCGCCGACCCAGGTGATGAGGTCGCCGGCCGCTCCCGTCGACGGGAGCGATCCGGGATCGCAATGCCCGAGGCAGTCGAGCGGCAGGATGTCGACGCGGATCACGACGCCGTCGGGCACGTCGATCGTCGTTCCCCCTCCGACGACCGGGCCAAGCTCGAGGTGCCGCAGCGACCCCCCGATCACTTCCGCCCTTCCAGCGCCAGGTCTCGGCGCCCTTCCTCGCGAGCCTCCTCGAGCAGCACGTCGAGTCGGCGCCTGGACCGACCGCGCCGCCAGAGCAGTGCCATCACGACGAGCAGGATGCCGAGCACGACCAGCAGCTGCGGCCACGGAACGGCCCAGACGAACACGCCGATCGACGAAGGTGCGACGGTCGTCTGCTCCCCGCCGGCGGTGGTGACGGTCGGAGCGAGCTCGATCTCGCCCGGCAGGGCGAGCAGCGGCCAGACCTGCCCGACCGCGAGCGAGAACGACCTGCTCTCACCGGGCAGGACCTCCTGCGCGCGCTCGTTCTCGGCCGGGAAGGCGATGCTCCGCCCGGCGATCTCGAGCACGCCGGCCACCGCGAGCCGGGTGTTGCCCTCGTTGACCACATCGAAGGAGACGTCGATGCTCCCGGGGCGGATCGGGTTCCACGAGGTGTTGTAGTCGGTGACGACGTTCGTCACCGAGAAGGCGGGGGCGAGCGCGCCGGTGACCCGGGTCATGACCCGGAATCCGACGCGGCTCTCGACGCCGACACCCGCGCCGTCGCCCTGCTTGACCGACAGCACCGACGCCGCGATGCCGGCGGCGTGATCACCGGGTTCGGCCTTCTCCGGCACGGTGATCGTGAACGGGACGACGACCGTGCCGCCGGGCGGAACGGTGACGCTCTCGGGCACGTCGATCCAGGTGCCGGCATCGGTCGACTCCTGGTCGGACGGGAGCATGTCGAAGCGCCCGTTGTCGTTGTAGTAGCCGTCGGCCGCCGAGAGGCGGAACGCGACCTCCTCCTCGCCGAGGTTGCGGACCGCGAAATGGTCCTGCACCTCGGCTCCGGGATCGATGGGGTGCTCGACCGAGACGCGGCCGTCGGGGCCTGTCGCGTCGGCCGGCGTGACCGACCACGACACCGGCGCACGCTCCTCCGCGACCGCGGGTGCAGCGCCGGCCAGCCCCGCGGCAAGGCCGGCGACGGCGACGAGCGCAGCGAGTGCGGAGGGGGAACGGAAGCGGGTCATGGCGAGTCCTGGGGTGGAGCGGGCCCCGGTCCGGTCGGTTCAGGGGCGAGGGGTTGCGGCCGGGTCGATGGTGTCGCATCGACCCGGCCGCGGCGGATCAGTAGGTGTCTTCGAAGAGCGACAGGGTGAGCAGTGACGAGTAGCTGCCCGGGGCGACGTTCGCCGCGGTCTTCAGCTTGAGGTCTGCGGTGGTCGACCACGAGCCCTGTGCCGCCTTCGCGTCCGCCGAGTCCAGCGCCAGGTAGAGGAAGTCCTCACCGCTGGCCAGACCGGTGTTGTTGCCCGGCTGCGTCGGGGTGTCGGAGGCCGGGACGACCTCGCCGCCCGAGGCCACTTCGCCGCTGCCGTCGAGCACGTCGGCCGGCGACCAGCCGAGCTGGGTCGCCGGGATGTTCGGCTGCCCGGCGGTGCCGACGAAGTCGCCGGCCTGTCCGGTGACGTACCAGAAGACGCCCGCGGGCACGTCGTCGCGGGTGTCGGTGACGGTGACCGTCGGGAGCGTGCCGGTGAACTGCCGGTACGCGGCGGTCGAGCCGCCCTCGGTCAGCGTCGTCTCGGTGTCGTCCACCGTGAGGCTCAACGCGCCGTTCTCGACGGCCGCGATGTCGACCTTCACGTCGACGCCCGAACTGTCGCCGGGGTCGGCCGCGAATGCGAGGCTCCCGACGCTCGCGAGCATGAGCCCGCCGACGATCCCCGCCGCGCAACGCGCTGCAGCACCTTTGCTGATCATGATTCCTCCAGTTTCTCGGTCGACTTCCGCCGAGCCGAATCGTCGTGCAGCAAGGGGGCTGTCACGTTCGTTTGGGTGGCTCGAGAGACGACCGAGGTCGGCGCCGTTGCCGGTGGCGACCCGGCGAGGGGTCGCATTCGGTCCCGGAATGTTCCCGGGAACATTTACAGGATAGGCATGCAGTCGAATGCCGTCAAGGCATCTGCGAAGTCCGCTCATCGAGCTCGCCTCGACCGCGCCGCAGGCGCGCGTCGGCGACGACGATCGACGTGCATCCCGCGCGGAACTGCGCGCCGGAGCGGCTGCGGCATTCCCGGACGAGCGGGTCGACGAGCGCTCCCCCGCCCGCCGTGGAGACGACTCGACGGGCGGTTGTGACCGGTACCAGCCGAACCCGAGCAGTCGTCTCGTTGGTGTCATGGTTCGTCGCGCTCCTCGTGGTGCTTCTCGATCGGGAGGTGGTGCGGCGACCGCCACCGCGTGCGCGATGACGGCCGCCGGGTCTGATCAGCCGCAGGCGAGGGCGGGGTATGCGGCGGGGACCTCGGTCGTGACGGTCCGCCCGTCGATCGAGCCGGTCGCGACGACAGCGACCGAGCCGGCGCCGATCGAGCCGGTGCGGGTCGAGAGCGTCTTCGAGACCGTCTTGCCCGCGGCGAGCGCGGCGGTGGCCGTGCCGTAGGCGGAGGTCTCGGTGAGCTCGACCGGCACGTCGTCGCCGTTCGTGGCCTTCACGACGATCACGGCCTTGCCGGCCACGCAGCGCGCCGACGCCTCGGCGGTCACGGCCAGCTCGGGTTCGGGCGCGGCGCGCACGATCTGCAGGGTGTACGCGACGTTCGTCGTGTGATCCTGCGCGTACGACTTCACGATCGTCGTGGTCGGGGTCGCCCCCGCCGCGACGGCGACCGTGCGGGGCTCGGAATCGTCGATGAGGATCCCGTCGACGTACACGAGGCCGCTCGGCGTCGCCGGGTCGAGGTCGAGCTTCACGCTCGTCGCGTCCAGCGGCACGGTGATGGTGTACTCGTGCCGACCTGCGGCCAGTGCCGGTGAGAGCGTGCCGCCGTCGACGCCGAGCCCGGCGAGCTCGGCCGACGTGCCGTAGCTGTTCGACGACGAGGTGTACACGCCGAACACACCACCGACGAAGCTCGTGCCGTTGCTCTGGAAGCGCACGGTCACGACGGGCACCTTCGCGCCGTGCCCGTCGAGCACGTACTGGCCGCCCTGGTCGCGCTTGTAGCTGTCCTTCGCCGCGATGCCGTCGAGGATCGACTGCGGGATCTGGTCGTACCGGATGTACCAGCTCGTGGCGCCGCCCGCGTTCGTGATCGTCTCGTGCTTCAGCAGCACGTCGTTCAGGTACACGTCGAACGTGCGGCCGTTGTCGCCGCCGTAGTACCGCACACCCAGGTAGTTCTTCGGGAGCGACGGGTCGACGATCATGTCGTACTGGAAGTACGCCCCGGCGGCGGCCGGCGCGTGCCGGAACCCCTGGCCGTTGTAGACGCCCACGGTCGAGTTGGAGACCTTGTAGTTCTTGTCGGCCTCGCTGTTGTTGTCGTCGAACGAGGTGAGCGAGTCGATCGTCGTCTCGGCCACGCGCAACTGCTGCTTGCCCTTGAGGATGAGCGCCTGCGCCTCGGCCGAGTCGGGCTCGACCAGGGTCATGTACGTCGCGTATCGGGCGTCGTACAGGCTGTAGTACGGCTCGAAGGTGAGCGCGGCCGAGGTCTGGTCGACGCCGTGCAGCTTGAACCGCATGGTGGTGAGGCCGTTCGCGTTCTCGCCGTCGGCGATGCGCTCGATGTTGGTCGCCGCGTTCGCCTTCCAGTCGTCGGCGTCGGCCACGATCACGTCGGAGCTCAGCGACTTGTCGGCGACGCTCATCTCGACGAGCACGCCGGCGGTGTAGCTGGCGTTCACGTTGTCGCGGCTGAGCTCGGTCGCGAGCAGCACCGGTCCGTACGTGAAAGCGACCCAGTTCGGGTTCTCGGTGTCGTCGTCGATCGCGACCTCCGCGGGCAGCGTGTAGGCGATCTCGTCACCCGCGACGACCGGCACCTCGAGGTAGCCGTCGACCTCGAGCGCCGCGACATCCCGAGCCTCGCCGTTGACCGTCAACGTCGGGGTCGAGGCGAC
Organism: Agromyces aureus; assembly: GCF_001660485.1. GTDB lineage: Bacteria > Actinomycetota > Actinomycetes > Actinomycetales > Microbacteriaceae > Agromyces > Agromyces aureus. Next base: position 856,299 of record NZ_CP013979.1, on the reverse strand, counting down.
CCAGTCGGGCACGCGCAGCTTCAGCACGGTGCCGTCGGCGACCGCTCCGCCGTCGAGCGCGCTCACCTCGAGGTGCACGTCGGGGCTCGCCGGCACGTCGGCCGTCTGCACCAGTCGCAGGTTCTGCCCTTCGGAGCGCAACTCCGAACTGCGGAACTGGTTCACGTAGACCGATGTCGCGTCGGTGAAGTAGATCGAGTCGCCGAGCTTCGTGAAGCTCTCGATGCCCGTGCCGTGGTCGCACCAGAACTGGTCGAGGCGAGTGCCGAAGACCTTCGCGTAGCCGGAGGTCTGGGGCTGGAAGTACGTGACCATGCCCGTCTCGGGGTTCTGCGAGGCGAGGATCGTGTTGATGAAGGTCGATTCGTAGTAGTCGGCGTACTTCACGTCCTTCGTCACGGCGAAGAGGGCGTGGCTGAGCTTCAGCATGTTGTACTCGTTGCAGCCCTCGGCGGTGGAGTTCTCGCCGTAGCCCGTGGTGACGCCGTTGGTTGCGAACTGATAGAGCGTGTCGGCGCCGTGGAAGTGCTCCGACTGGCTGTTCGCGCCGTTCGCGTAGGTGTGGTCGTCGATGACGATCTGCCAGAACTTCTCGGCCGCCGTGCGGTACATCGGCAGGGCGTCCTTCTCGGCCTGGGTGAGCGTGGCGTAGAGGTCGGGGTCGTCCATGAACACCGTGTAGCGCTTGAGCGCGCCGACGAGCTTCGGGATCGTGGTGTTGGCGTGCTTGCCGTTGAGCACGTCCTGCCCGTTCGCGAGGCTCTGGAAGAGCGTGACCTCGTCGAAGTACTCGGCTGCGCGCTTGTGCACGGGGTTCTTCGTGATGCTGTACAGCTCGTACAGGGCCTCGTTCATGCCGCCGTACTCGGTGTTCAGGATGACGGCGGGGTTCGAGAGCGACGCCGCGTAGTTCTTCACCCAGGTGCCGAAGCCGGATGCCACGGACAGGGCCTTCGTCGAGACGGCGGGCGGCGCGTACGCGTGGGCGTCGAGGAGCCCGGCCAGCACCTTGTGCAGGTTGTGGAACGGCACGAGGAGGCCGTCCTTTCCGCTGGGCAGGGCGCTCAGGGCGAAGGGCGCCACGTAGCCCGCGCTCGACGGGTTCGCGGCGGCCCAGGCGTCCTGGCAGCGCTTGAGCCCGTCGACCGCCGCGGTCAGCTTGGCGAGCAGCTGCGCCTTGACCGCGGCATCCGTCGTCGTGGCGTAGGCCTGCGAGAGTGCGGAGACGTAGTGGCCGAAGAAGTGCCCCTGGAAGCGGGTGCCGGTCGAGCGCTCCCATCCGCCGTACCCGCTCGAGGTGGTCGGCGTGAGGCCGGCCTGCACGTACCAGGAGTAGAGGAACTTCTCGGGGTCGAGGCTCAGCAGGTAGTCGATGGTCTTGGTGTTGGCGTTCTCGAGGTAGCCGTCGGCGACCGTGACGTTCTCGAGGCCCGCGTCGTCGAGGTACTGCGAGATCGCCTCGCCGGCCGGCTGCACGACGACCTCGAACCCGCGCGTGACCTGGTCGCTGCCGCCGTAGCTCGCGGTCGCGGTGAGGTGCACCTCGGCCGCGGCGCCCTCGGGGCGCGTGACGTGCGCCGTGCCGCCGTCGATCGAGATCGCCGTCTCGTCGGACGAGGTCCACGAGATCGTGCTGCCCTTCGCACCGACGGTCGGCACGCCGAAGTCGACGGTGGTGCTCTCGGGCAGCGAGATCGCATCGAGGTCGGACTGCGCGACCGCGGCCGGGTCGAACGCCGGGTTGTTGCGCTTGGTGAGGGTCACGACGTCGGCGACGGTCGCGACGCCGTTGAAGAGCGCGTAGTCGTCGAGCAGGCCCTTCAGGTACGAGCCGTTGTAGTTCGGGCCGTTGTAGCCGAGCGTCTTGGTGCTCGTGCCCTCGGCGCCGAGCACGCCGGAGGCCGTTGCACTCACGGGGGTCTTCACGGTGGTGGGCTGCTGCACGCCGTTGCGGTAGAACGCGACGGCCTTCGTCGTGTGGTCGTAGGTCGCCACGATGTGAGTCCACTGCCCGGCTGGGAAGAAGCTCGCCCGGTCGGCGTCGACGGCCACCTTGTAGGGCTGCCCGCTCGAGGGCCCGATCGACAGCGCGAGCGGGGTCGTGTTGCTCTCGGAGGTGAGGTACCACCCGTCGGAGTTGTAGACCGTCTTGCTCCAGGCGAAGACCTGCTCGGCGCTCATCGCCGCGCTGGGGTTGTACCAGAACGAGACCGTGAGGTCCTGCGGCTGCAGGTACGAGGCGGTGCCGAGCTTCAGCGCGGTCGACCCGTTGAACGAGAAGGCCTGGCCGTCGATGCCGGTCCCGTAGGCCGCCGCACCGCGCTGCAGGCTCACGGCTGCGGCGTTGGCGCTCGTGTCGGCGAGGTCGCCGTCGAGTTTCAGCTCGAGCACCTTCGACGCCTCGATGCTGAGGTCGCCGGGTGCGGCGAGCGCCGCAGGGGCGACCGAGGCGGTGACGAGACCGCCGAGGAGGGCCCCGGCTGCGGCGAGCGCGACGGTGCGTGCCAGTTTCACCATGGGAGGTGTCCTTTCGGAGTGATCAGGAGGTGCAGGTCAGGTGCGGTGCGGGGTCCGGGAGGGCACCCCGGTGCGGCTCAGTTGCAGGCGCGTGCGGCGAAGGCCGCCGTCTTCGAACCCGTGGCCGAGGTCGCGACGACGTCGCCGCCCGGGATCGAGGCGAGTCGGGTGCTGAACGTCTGGCTGGCGGTCTTGCCCGCGGCGACCTGGACGGTCTTCGAGCCGTACGGCGTGACGACCGAGATCTCGGCCGCCGCGTCGCCGGTGTTCGAGACCTGGCTCACGAGCACGGCCTTGCCAGCGACGCACCGGGTCTCGGCCTGCACCGTGAACGCTGGGGCCGAGGGCGCCGCGGTCACGACGACGGTCGCGCCGACCGTGATGGCCCGGCTGCTCGAGAGCACCCGATCGGGCGCGTTCCAGGCGGTCGACCCGCCGGCGCCGGTCCACGTGTCGAGGTTCGCCGAGAACGTCGAGACGGTTCCGGTGACCGGGTAGGTGCCGGGAGTGGTGAGGTCGACGGATGCCGCGTCCCACGTGACCGGTCGCGTCGCCGTTCCGCGGTCGTAGGCCAGGCGCACCTCTGCGGTCTCGGGCAGCGCGTCGGCGAGCGCACCGGCGTCGCTGCCCTCGGCGAGCTCGACAGAGCCGAGGTCGGTCGAGACGGCCGTCGCGGCATCCGAAGCCCTGACCGTGTCGTACTGCACCTTGGTGAGCGAGATGACGCCGCCGTGCTTGGTGCTGGGGGCCATGTAGAAGCCGGGGTCGGTCAGCTGGATCCATCCGGCGTCGAGGTCGGTGGTCGTCATCGGCCGGTAGCCGGTCGAGGGGATCACGTCGACGTAGAGGTACCAGCGGTCCTCGCTGTGGCTCTTGAAGACCGCGGGGCCCTCGACGCCGCCGGCGTTGCCACCGGCCCACGCCGCGCCGATCTTGGTCTGGAGCTGCGTCCACGTGGTGCCCGACTCCCACCAGCGGGCGGCGGTGGTCGACTCCATGTAGATGCCCTTGCCGAGGCCGTTGTCCTTCGTGATGCGGTAGGTCGTGCCGTCGTCCTGGATCATCGTGGTGTCGATCGCGTTCGCACCCGGGTCGACGAACGGCCCGCCGTAGGCGTAGGTCGCCTGCGTGAAATCGGTCGTGGCGCCCCACAGCACCCGGTTGTAGCTCGTGCCGGTGTGCTCGGGGTTCTGGTAGACGTTCGAGGCCCAGTACATGACGAACGCGCCGCGGCCGTCGGGGTAGTAGTCGTCGACCCAGGTCGCCTCGGGCGCCCAGGCCATGCCGAGCTCGGCGACCTCGGCGCCGCTCGCGTCGAGCGAGACGTCGATGCTGCGGGGCGCACCCCAGCTCACGAGGTCGGTCGACTCCCAGACGAGCAGCTTCGTGCTGGCGCTCTTGGTCCAGTAGCACCAGCTCGTGCACGAGCCGGAGCCCCCGTCGCCGCCGAACACGCGCAGGTCGGTCGCGATGATGTAGTACGTCTTCGTCTCGGGGTTGAAGGTCAGGTACGGGTCGCGGATGCCGGTGGTGCCGAGCTGCGAGGCGAGGATCGGCTTTCCGTCGTTCAGCGGGTCCCACTGCTCGGGGTCGTCGCCGCGCGAGACGTCGAGGTAGATCTTCTCGGCGTAGCCGGCGGAGTCCTCGATGAAGTGCACGAGCAGGTAGCCGTAGTCATCCGTCGCCTCCGCGGCGGGCGAGACGCTCACCGCGATCTGCTTCGAGGCAGTCACGCCGCGCACCGTGGCCGTCGCGGTGACGGTGCCGGACGCCGCGGGCGACCCGGGTGCCGGCTGCACGACCTGCAGGGTGGTGCCGCTCGCGCCGAGCGCGAGCCCGGCCGAGGGTGCCGACCAGCTGAGGCCGGCGGCCGACGAGGTGGGCAGCGTGATCGAGGAATCCGTCAGCGCGATCGGCTGGATCGCGTCGAGCGCGGCCTGAGCGCTCGCCGCGAAGGTCGAGGCGTGCGCGCCGGCGTCGGCGTCGGAGACCGCCGCGACCTCGGCGGCGGAGAGCGCCCGGTCGTAGGCACGGAACGCCGAGACCTCGCCCTTGTAGAACGGGTCGGGCCACGGCGATCGACCGATCGCGTTGACCGTCTGCGTCGTGATCGATGACGGCTCGAGGGTCGTCGCGATCTGACCGACCTTGACGCCGTCGAGGTAGAACGCCAGCGTGTCGGCCGCGCCGTCGAGCACGGTCGTGACGCTGTACCAGCGATCGGCGGCGAGCGAGGCGGTGGCCCTGGCGTTCGCCTCGCCGCCGTTGCTCGCGGTGGTGATCGCGGTGCGGGCCTTGTCGCGCATCGTGGCGAAGAAGTACGAGGTGGTGCTGTCGCTGCCGATGTTCCAGAGGAAGTTGAAGGTCGTGAGCATGGAGGCGTCGAACTTCGTCTCGACGGTGATCGTCGCCGACTGCTTGCCCGAGAGCAGGCCGTCGGGCAGGCGCACCCAGTCGGCGGTGCTGGTCTTGGCGCCGCCGGTGAACTTCAGCGACGACCCGGTCCAGAGGGCGTCGGTGCCGTTGACGACGGATGCCGCGCCGACCGTCGAGGCTCCCCCGGCCGAGTTCGGCACACTGGCGCCCGTCGTCTGCGTGAAGAGGTATTCGGCCAGCAGGCCGTCGCGAGGGGCGGCGGGTGCGGCGGCCGCTGCGGGCACTGCGGCGCCGGTCGCGGCGTCGGCCGGCGCGGGTGCAGCGAGTGGCGCGGCCACGAGCGCGGCGGCCGCGATGGCGGCGCCGAGGGCGAGGCCACCGGCGCGAAGGGCGCGGGTGATGACGGCGTGCTTCGACATTGAGAGCTCCTCGAGCCTTCGGCTTCGTTGACGGGCTGGGTCCGGCGACAAGCCATTGTTACCGGTAACGGCGAGACCGTAGCACACCCTCGAGACGGCACGCCAGAGGTTCATCGTGAGGATTTCTCTTTGCTTCGAAACCCTTGGCAACTCGAAATGTGTCCGGTAACATTCTGCCGATCCGGCGCACTTCGCCGGAATCCTCGTCAACGGCGACTGCAAGGAGAACCATGCACCCGTCCGCCCTCCTCCCCTCATCCAGGTCGCGGCGACTGCTCGCCGCCGCCCTCACCGGGGCTCTGGTCACCGGTCTGTGCCTGGCGGTCCCGCTCGCGGCCGAGGCGGCCGAGCCGCCCCCCGCGACCGCGCACTACGACATGACGCACGCCGGCAACCAACTGCTCGACATCTCGGGCAACGGGCGCAACGCCACCCTCACGGGCTTCACCGACGCCTCCTTCGCGGACGCCGGCGGCGACGCCGTGCTGCGGTTCAAGAAGGACGGCTACGCCGCCCTCCCCAAGGGGCTCGTGACCGGCACCGACAACGCGTTCACCGTCGAGTACACGGTCGCGACCCAGACCGCGACCAACCAGTTCGGCTGGGTCATCGGCGACGGCGTCGGCGCCTGGAACACCACCGCGCTCGGCAACCACGTGTTCGTCAACCCGCGATCGGGCGAGTCCGCGTACAGCAACGCCGTGCTCTCGGGCATCCGCGTGAAGTCGGCCACCGCCAATGGCGAGGTGCGCCTGCCGAACGGCGGCGGCCTGAACCCCGGCTTCTCCACGCTGACCCTCGTCGGCAACGGCAACGCGCTCACGCTGTACCGCGACGGCGTGCAGATCTCGACCACCACCCACACGTACGCGATGAGCTCGATCATCCCGACCGGCACGACCCTCGGATACCTCGGCCGCTCGCTCTACACGGGCGACGCGCTCGTGCAGGCCGACGTCACCGACGTGAAGTTCTGGGACGTCTCGCTCAGCCAGGCCGAGGTCGCCGCGAGCATGCCGACCGCCGCCGCGAAGGCCGCCGCGAACGAGGCGCTGCTGCGGGCCGACCTGCTGCCGACCGTGCTCGGCGCCAACCCCTCGGCCTCGCAGGTCACGCGCAACCTGACCTTCCCCGCGTCCTCGAACGGCGTCGCCCTGACCTGGGCCTCGCAGAGCACCGCGGTGATCTCGAACACGGGCGTCGTCTCGCGCACCGTCACCGCCGACACCCCGGTGACGGTCACCGCCACGACCGCGACCGGAACGGTCATCACCTTCGCGTTCACAGTGCTCGCCGCCTCGCCGTCGGCCGACCTCGACGCGATCTCGCTCGCCACGCGCACCACCGAGAACCTGCCGCTCGTCACCAAGGGCTCCGTCAACGGGTCGGCCATCACCTGGACGTCCTCCGACCCGGCGCTCGTCACCCCGACCGACGCCGGCTACACCGCACCCGCCGTCGGGTCGGCCGACCCGTTCGCGGGCGGCGGCCTCGTCGAGCGCCCCGCCTACGGCGCCGGCGACCGAACGGTCACCCTGACCGCGCACGCGGTGCTCGGATCGACCACCGTCGAGAAGTCCTTCACCGTCGCGGTCGCCGAACACGGCCGCTCGGCGCCCGACGCGGGCTACGCCGCCGCCTACTTCAAGTCCGACGGCGACGAGAAGATCTACCAGGCCGCGACCTCGGGCAACGACTTCTTCACGTTCTCGCCCGTCAACGGCGGCGCCGCGGTGATCACCTCGACCACCGATACGAAGGGCCTCCGCGACCCGTACATCCTGCGCTCGCACGACGGCGACAAGTACTACATGGTCGCCACCGACCTCTGCATCAGCTGCGGCACCGGCTGGGGTCCCGCCCAGTCCGAGGGCAGCCTCAAGATCGAGGTGTGGGAGTCGGTCGACCTCGTGCACTGGACCCGCACGAACGGACTGAACACCGGCATCACCGTCAACCAGCCCGCCGCCGGTATGACCTGGGCGCCCGAGGCGTACTGGGACGACGAGTTGCAGTCCTACGTCGTGTTCTTCGCCTCGCGCCTCTACTCCGACGCCTCGCACACGAACAGCGACAAGCTGTACGCCCGGATGTTCTCCGTGCTGACCCGCGACTTCAAGACCTTCACCTCGCCGCCCGCGAGCTGGCAGGACACCGGATACGCCCGCATCGACTCCACCGTCACCAAGATCGGCGACTACTACTACCGGTTCACGAAGAACGAGGAGAGCGGCGCCGCCGGCACGCTCGAAGCCGGCAAGGACATCTTCCTCGAGCGTTCGAAGGTGCTCACCGCTCCGACGACCGCCTCGAACTGGAGCGCCGACCCGACCCAGACCTGGCAGCTCACCGACACCCGCATGACGAGTCTCGAGACGAGCCAGTCCGGTGAAGGACCCGAGATCGTCAAGCTCAACGAGGGCGACCCGAACAACGCGAGCGGCGACGGCTATGCGTTCCTCGTCGACAACTACGGCGCGGGCGGCTACCGGGCCTTCCTCACGACGGGCGCCGAGATCGCGTCGAGCTCGCAGGCCGATCGCCTCTCGAAGCGCGCGAACTGGAACGTCCGCCCGGTCGGCGGCCTGCCCGCGAGCCCGCGCCACGGCGCCTTCGTGAGTGTGCCGCAGACGGTGCTCACCGCCATGCACGACTGGACCGGCATCACCGCCGTCGCCTCGACCACCGAGCTGGCGGCCGACGGTCGCGAGGTCACGGCCGAGGTCGAGGCTGCCGACGGCGGCGACGTCGTGGGCACGGTCACGTTCTCGGGCGGCGACTGGACCGAGACGGTGACGCTGCACGACGGCTCGGCCACGGCCACCGTGCCCGCCGGCATCGGCGAGGTCACCGCGACGTACGACGGCTACGCCGACGGCCTCGTCGCGACCTCGACCTCGGCGGCCGTCGAGCTGCAGGGCGGCCTCGAGCTCCAGGCCACCGCCGCGACGCGCTGCATCGCGGGCAAGGTGTCGCTCGTCGTCACCGCGAAGAACGTCGACGACCAGCGCGCCGACGTCGTGATCCACACCTCCTACGGCGACAAGACGGTCTCGCTCGCCGCCGGGGCCTCGGTCTCGTCGACCTTCGCGACGCGCGCCGCCTCGATCCCCGCCGGCACGCTCACCCTCACGGGCAGCGCCGCCGACGGGTCCACCTTCGAGGGAGCGTTCCCCACCCCCGCAGCCAACTGCGGCTGACCGATCGGGCGGTTCCGGATGCCGCGGTGACGCGTCGCGGCATCCGGAACCGTCCCCCGGCCGACACCACCGGCCGACACCACCGACCACCGGCGGCGCCACGCACCGGCCCCCATCACACCGCACCACCACACACATTGGAGTGACATGCGCGACACCTTCGTGCGGAAGCTGCGGACGGGGGCCGCCGTCGTGGCGGCCGCCGCCGCCTTCGCCGCCGTCGGGGCCATCGCCCCGCAGTCCGCCGACGCCGCCGAGGCGCCGGCCCCGCTGATCCACTACACCTTCGACGCCGCTGCGGCGGGGGTCGTCGCCGACGCCTCCGGCAACGGCTACGACGGCGTCATCAAGCAGGCGGGCGCGACCGTCGATGGCGGAGCGCTGTCGCTCCCGGGCGGCGCTCGCGCGAGCGCCGGCTACCTCGAGGTGCCGACCGCGGGCCTCGTCGGCAAGACGCAGCTCACCGTCTCGACCTGGCTCGAGAACCGCACCGGACCCGCGAACGTCGCCGCCGCCTTCATCGGCGCGCCCGTGGCATCCGGCGCCTCCTACTCCAGCGCCTACTGGCTGCTGAACCCGACCAACCCCAGCGGCTACGTGAAGTCCGCGCTGACGAACACCGTCAGCGCGACCGCGCCATGGGGCACCGAGGTCGGCGCCGGCGCGACGAACGCGGCGACCACCGGCATCACGACGCCCACGGGCATGGCGCTGTACACGAGCGTCATCGACGGCGTCGCTGGCAAGCTCACGACCTACGTCAACGGCGCCCAGATCAGCCAGGTCACGATCGCACGCAACGTGTCGTCATTCGGCTCCAACCTCGTGTCGTACCTCGGCCGCTCGACCTACGCCGACAACGGCTGGGCCGGATCGGTCGGCGACTACGCGGTGTACGGCGCCGCCCTCGACTCGGCCACGGTGCAGCAGCTCTTCGCCGATCAGGCACTGGCCGGTGCGACCGCCGCCGTCTCGGTCGCCTCGACCGCGACCGCGAACTTCACGCTGCCGACGGCGAGCCACGGCGCGGCCATCGCATGGGCCTCCGACTCGTCGGCGATCGCCGTGTCCGGCGGCGCCGCGACCGTCACCCGCCCCGCGGGCGGCTCGGCCGACGCCACGGCCACGCTGACGGCGACCTTCACCGCGGGCGGCGCGACCGCGACGCGCACCTTCGTCGTGACCGTGCCCGCACAGCTCTCGGACCAGGCGAAGGTCGACGCCGACGCCGCAGCCGTCTCGCTGCCGGTCTCGGCCGGCGACGTGCGCACGAGCTTCTCGGTGCCGACCGTCGGAGCCAACGGCTCCGCCATCGGCTGGGCCGTGACCGACGGCGCCGCGGTCGCGACCGTGCGCACCGGGGTCAAGGCGGGCACCGCCACGATCACGATCACGCGCCCCGCGGCCTCCGCGCAGGTCGAACTCACCGCGACCGCGACGAGCGGCGCCGCGACGACATCGCGCACGTTCGCGCTGACCGTGCCGGCGAAGCCCGCCGACGCCGACGACCCCGAGGCCTACGTCTGGGCGTTCTTCACGGGCGAGGGCGCCGGCGCCGAGCGCGTCAGCCTCGCCGCCTCGAAGGGCAACGACGCGCTGCGCTGGAACACGCTGAACGGCGGCGAGCCGATCTTCACCTCGACGCAGGGCACGACCGGCCTCCGCGACCCGTTCATCATCCGCTCGCACGAGGGCGACAAGTTCTACATGCTCGCCACCGACCTCAAGGTCGCCGGACTCGCCGGCGGCTTCACGACCGCGCAGCTCTCGGGCTCGCTCGCGATCGAGGTCTGGGAGTCGACCGACCTCGTCAACTGGTCGAACCAGCGGCACATCCAGGTCTCGACGCCGTACGCCGGCAACACGTGGGCGCCCGAGGCGTACTGGGACGACGAGCTCGGCCGCTACGTGGTCTTCTGGGCCTCGAACCTGTACGCCGACACCAACGCGGCATCTCGCACGGCCGTGACCTACAACCGCATGGTCTACGCCACGACCGACGACTTCGTCACCTTCTCTGAGCCGCAGGTCTGGTCCGACGTCAAGCGCGGCACGGGCCTCGGCCTGATCGACTCGACGGTCGCCGAGCAGGACGGCATCTTCTACCGCTTCACGAAGGACGAGGCGTCGATGACCATCCGCGAGGAGAAGTCGACGAACCTGCTCGCCACGATCACCGGCTCGCTGCCCGGCACCTCCGGCGCGGCCGACCAGTGGACGCTCGTGAAGGAGAAGGTCGCGACCGGCCTGCCGAACGGCGAGCCCGGCGGCACCTACTCGAGCGGCGAGGGGCCGAGCATCTTCCCGTCGAACCCGGGCGACGTGAACGGCTTCGAGTGGTACCTCTTCATCGACCAGCCCTCGTACCACGGCGGCCCGAACTACTACATCCCGTTCGGGTCCGGCGACATCGCCGACGGCAACTCGTGGCAGCCCCTCGGTGCGACGCTGCGCGCGAACCTGCCGCAGAACAGCGACGGCGGCAAGCCGCGGCACGGCACCGTGATCCCGGTGACGCGCGCCGAGTACCAGAAGGTGCTCGAGGCGTACGCCCCGGCGGTCGCGGTCGCCGAGGTCGCCCCGATCGACGTGACCACGCGGGCCGGTGTCGCTCCGGTGCTGCCGAAGGCGTCGCTCACGACCGCCGCCGGCGCGACGAAGCAGGCCGACGTCGTGTGGGCGACCGTGCCGGCAGGCGACTACGCGGCACCCGGCACCTTCACGGTGCGCGGCGTCGCGCAGGACGACTCGCGGATGCCGGTGACGGCCACCGTGACCGTCACGCCCGGCGTCGAGGTGGTCGCCGAGACGCGCTGCGTGGCCGGCAAGGTCTCGCTCGTCGCGAAGGCCGCCAACCGGGCATCGCAGAGCGCGAACGTCGCCGTGTCCTCGGCCTACGGCGAGCGCACGATCGCACTCGCCGCCGGCGCGACGCAGTCGATCACGTTCCCGAGCCGCCTCGCGACCGTGCCCGCCGGGCAGGTCACGGCGACGGTCGACGGCGTGGCCGTCGTTGCCGCCTATGAGGGCCGCACGTGCTGAAGCGCGCGCCCCGCGGCATCCGGAACCTGATGCACACGGCCCTGGTCGCCGCGCTGGCGATCGGGGGCGTGACCGGACTCACGGCCCTCGACGCCGCGCAGGCGCCGGCCGCCGAGGCGATCGGGGAGGACACCTTCACCAACCCGCTCGCGCCCGACACGGCCGACCCGACGATCGAGTTCCACGACGGCAACTACTACCTCGTGTCGACGACGTGGGACAACCGGGTCGTCATGCGCAAGGCGCCGACCCTCGCCGGGCTCGGCACCACGAAGCCCGTGACGGTGTACTCCGACACCAACACGGGCCGCAACGGCAACATGTGGGCGCCCGAGCTGCAGCGCCTCGAGGGGCCGAACGGCTGGCGCTGGTACCTCATGTACACGATGGGAGTGTCGGGCAACTACGGCACGCAGCACCTCCAGGTGATCGAGAGCGCGGCGGATGACCCGATGGGCCCTTACACGTACAAGGGCCGACCGATCCCGACCGACGACTGGAACATCGACGGCGCGTACCTCGAACTGAACGGCGAGCTGTTCGTGACCTGGTCGGCGTTCGCGCCCGACGGGCTGCAGAGCAACTACATCGCGCGCATGTCGAACCCGTGGACGGCGACCGGACCGCTCAACATCCTGTCGCAGCCCACCGAGCCGTGGGAGGTCATCGGGCAGCCCGTGAACGAGGGACCGATCCCGCTGCAGAAGAACGGCAAGACCTGGATCGTCTACTCGGCGAGCTTCTGCGGCACCGAGGACTACCAGCTCGGCACGCTCGAGTACCTCGGCGGCGATCCCGTGGTGCAGGCCTCGTGGCAGAAGAGCGACGGGCCCGTCTTCTCGAAGGCGAACGGCGTCTACGGCACCGGGCACAACGATTTCTTCGAGTCGCCCGACGGCACCGAGACGTGGAACCTCTACCACGCCAACGCCCGCGCCGACGGCGGATGCAGTCGCGAACGATCGGCTCGTGCGCAGGTCGTGGACTGGTCGGATGCCGGTGAGCCCGACTTCGGCGTTCCGCAGGCCACGTCGACGGCGGTCGTGGTGCCGAGCGGCGAGAACGCGCCGATCACGGCCCGGGTCGAGGGCGCCAGGTGGAACCTGGTCAGCCGCAGCACCGGACTGTGCGCCACCGTGCCGTCGGCCGAGAGCGGCGCCGCACTCGTGCAGGGCGACTGCGCCTCGTCGCGATCGCGCTTCGTGCTCGACACCACCGGCGACGGGTACCTGCGCATCGTGAACGCGGTGAGCGGCACCTCGCTCGGGCCCGACGCCTGCGCCTCGGCGCAGGGCGTCGGAGTGACGCAGACGCCCTTCGTCACGACCGGATGCCAGCAGTGGACGGTCTCGCAGACCACGGGCGGCTGGTCGAAGCTCACGAACCGCACGAGCGGCAAGCTGCTCGACGCGGCCGGCGCCTCGGCGGGCTCGACGGGTTCGACGGGGGCTGCGATCGTGCAGTCGACCGCGAACGCGTCGGCCGGCCAGGACTGGGCGCTCCGCCCGGCGGGCTCGGTCGTCGTGACCTCGATCGCGTCGGGCAAGGCGCTCGAGGTCCCGGGCTGCACGACCGCCGACGGCGCGATCCTGCAGCAGCGCGAGTACGCCGGCACCGCGTGCCAGGGCGTGACCTTCACGGGGGCGGCGAACGGCGAGTTCGAGATCCACCTCGGCTCGGCACCCGCGAAGTGCCTCTCGGTCACCGGCGGTTCGTCGGCGGACTCCGCGACCGTCACGCAGGGTGCCTGCGGCGTGGCCGGCAGCACCTGGCGGGTGCTCGTGAGCAACGACGGCGTCGTGGAGTTCCGCAACGGCACGAGCCTGAAGGCACTCGACCTGTCGTTCTGCGCGGCGGCCGACGGCACCCGCGTGCACCAGTACAGCGTGCTGAACAACGACTGCCAGCGCTACCGCCTCGCATCGGTCGCGGCCGACCCGGTCGCCCCCGCCGCGGTCGAGGCGACCGCGACCACGCGGTGCGTCGCGGGCAAGGCGGTCGTCGTGGCCACCGTGCGCAACGCCGACGACGTGCAGCTCGACGTCACGGCGACGAGCGCCTACGGCGCGAAGTCGTACGCCCTCGACGCCGCCGACTCGGCGAGCGCGTCGTTCTCGAGCCGTGCGAAGTCGATCGCCGCGGCCACGGTGACCGTCGCGGCCGCCGACCCCGCCGACCCGGGCCGCTCGCTGAGCGTCACGGCCGCGTACCCGGCGACGGGCTGCTGAGGCATCCGAACCGAGCGCGAACACGAGGGCGCCGTCGCCGAACCGGCGGCGGCGCCCACGTCGCGATGCGCCCTCACGACCCTGCACCACCAACCGAACGAATCGAGGATCGATGATGCCCTCTTCCGTATTCCATGACCGAACCCGCGAGCCGCGCCCACGCGGCGCGACGCGACGACGGGCCGCCGCGGCATCCGTCGTCGTGGGCGCCGTCGTGGCGTCGACGCTGCTCGCCGGGCCGCCGGCGCTCGCCGCCGACGCCCCGCCCCAGCCGATCGCGTCGTACGCGTTCGACGATGGCACCCTCCAGGACTCGGTGGGTGCCGCCCACCTCACCGCGTCGGGCACCGCCGCCGTGGCGACCGACGCCGAGCGCGGCAAGGTGCTGCGCCTCGACGGCACGACGAACGGGTTCGCGGCGTTCCCGCGCGGGTTCTTCGACGGCCGCTCGAACATGACCGTCTCGCTCGACGTGAAGAGCGAGAAGGCGAGCGGCAACTTCTTCACGTTCGCGTTCGGCGCGGACTCGAACAAGTACTCCTTCTTCCGGTTGCGCGGCGCCGACGTACGCACCGCGATCACGCAGACCTCGTGGCAGAACGAGTCGGCCGTCACGGGCACCGTCGCGAGCGGGGCCTGGCACCACTACGACCTCGTGTTCGACGGCGCGAAGATGACCGTGTACGTCGACGGCGCGAAGCTCGGCGAGAACGCCGCGCTGAACACGACGGTGTCCGACCTCGGGACGAACCTGTACGGCTACCTCGGCAAGTCGCTCTACGCGGCCGACGAGTACTTCAAGGGCTCGTTCGACGACGTGCAGGTGTTCGACCGGGCGCTCTCGGCATCCGAGGTGCTCACGAATGCCGGTGCGACCGATCAGTTGACGGAGGTCTCGCTGGCCGACCCCGCGCTGCTGAAGCTCGCCCCGATCGTGAACGGCACCGCCCGCACCGCGATCCTCCCGGTGCGGCCGGGCACGGATGTCTCGGCGCTCGCCCCGACCTTCGTCGCCGCCGCGGGCGTGACTGTGTCGCCGGCATCGGGCTCGACGGTCGACCTGCGCTCCCCCGTCGTGTACACGCTGACGGCGCCCGATGGTGCGACCTCGACGTGGACGCTGTCGGCGCAGGCCGTGAACAGCCCGGTGCTGCCCGGCCTGTACGCCGACCCGAACATCGCGGTCTTCGGCGACACGTACTACCTCTATGCGACGACCGACGGCACCGCGGGGTGGGGCGGCAAGGACTTCTACGTGTGGAAGTCGGCCGACCTCGTGAACTGGACCCGCTCCGAGCAGCCGTTCCTCACCCTTGACGGCGCTGCCGGCAATGTGCCGTGGGCGACGGGCAACGCGTGGGCTCCCACGATCATCGAACGCGACGGCCGGTACTTCTTCTACTTCAGCGGCCACAACGCGTCGCTGAACCGCAAGACGATCGGCGTGGCTGTGGCCGACAGCCCCGAGGGGCCGTTCACCGCGCAGCCGACCGCGATGATCCTCAACAACGAGGCCGTGACCTCCGGTCAGGCCATCGACCCTGCCGCGTTCCACGACCCGGTGACGGGCAGGTACTACCTCTACTGGGGCAACGGCAGCCCGGTGTTCGCCGAGCTGAGCGACACCATGACGTCGCTGAAGTCCGGCACGATCTCGGCGATGAGCGGGCTCACGTCGTACCGCGAGGGTTCGTTCATGAACTACCGCGACGGGATCTACCACCTCACCTACGCGATCGACGACACCGGCTCCGAGAACTATCGCGTCGGCTATGCCACGTCGACGAGTGCGACCGGCCCCTGGACGTACCGCGGCGTGATCCTGCAGAAGGACCTCTCGCTCGGCATCAAGGGCACGGGGCACAGCTCGATCATCAACGTGCCGGGCACCGACGACTGGTACATCGCCTACCACCGCTTCGCGATGCCGAACGGCGACGGCACGCACCGCGAGACGACCATCGACAAGCTGACGATCGGCGCCGACGGGCTCTTCCAGACCGTGCAGCCGACGCTCACGAGCGTCGCGCCGCACCCGATCCGCGGCCAGGTCGAGGTGTCGGCCGTCGCGACCACCCGATGCGTCGCCGGCAAGGCCGTGCTCGCGGTCACCGCGACGAACGAGTCCGACGAGCCCGTCGCGGTCGCCATCGAGACGCCGTACGGCTCGAAGCAGGTCGCCGCCCTCGCCGCGGGCGCCTCGACCAGTGCGAGCTTCGCGAGCCGACTCGTCGCGCTGCCTGCGGGCACGACGACCGTCACCGCGACCGGGGCCGGCCCCTCGGCCACCGACTCCGTCTCGGCCGGCTACGCCGCGCGGAGCTGCGGCTGACGCGGTCTCGCCGACTCGCGTGCAGCGATCCGCGGAGGCGCCGTCACCCCCTCGGGTGGCGGCGCCTTCGCGCGCCGGCACCACCTGCCTGGCGCAATGGCCGCCGAGACCACCCAGGGCGATCGAACTGTCCGGGCTGGCGATGTCGGCCAGGGCGCGAGTAGCGTAGCGTCGCCCCGCTCCATCGATGGCGATGGCGATGACGACAGGAACGACCCATGACCACTTCCGCACCCACCGCGCAGCCCGTACGACTCAGGCGCTCGCTCGGGCTCTGGGCGATCGTCGCCCTCGGCCTCGGCTACATGACGCCGATGACGGTGTTCGACACGTTCGGCTACGTCTCTGACGAGAGCGGCGGCGTGGTGCCGCTCGCCTATCTCTTCGCGCTCGTCGTGATGCTCTTCACCGCCATCAGCTACGGCCGCATGACGCGCGTCTACCCGTCGGCGGGCTCGGCCTACACGTACGCGTCCGAGACGATCCACCCGAACGTCGGCTTCCTCGTCGGGTGGACGGCACTGCTCGACTACCTGCTGCTGCCGCTCGTGAACGCGCTGCTGCTGCGCCAGTACTTCGAGGCCTTCTTCCCCGACATCTCCGGTTGGGTGTGGGTCAGCGCCTACGTCGCCCTCATCACGCTCCTGAACCTCTGGAGCATCACGTCGACCTCGCGCGTGAACGCGACGCTGCTCGTCTTCCAGGTCGTGCTGATCCTCGTGTTCATCGGCCTCGCATGGGGTGCGCTGAACGCGGGCGCCGGCAACGGCACGCCGTTCAGCATCGAACCGCTCTACCACGCGAACACGCAGATCGCGACGGTCATCAGCGCGGCCACGATCGTCTGCTTCTCGTTCATCGGCTTCGACGCGATCACGATGTACACCGAAGAGGCGAAGGACGCGAACACGGTGCCGAAGGCGATCGTGCTCTCGCTCGTGATCGGCGGCGGCCTGTTCTTCGTCGCCGGCTGGTTCACGCAGTCGCTCTTCCCGAGCGTCGAGGGCCTCACCGAGGGCACCGCGCTGCCCGAGCTCGCGTACTCGGTCGGCGGCATGCTCTTCCAGATCCTCTTCGTCGCGGCGGCCGTCGCCGCGGTCGCCGCCTCGAGCCTCGCCTCTCACGCGAGCGTCTCGCGCATGATCTACGTCATGGGACGCAACGGCTCCGGCCCGATCAGCCGCAGTCTGTCGTACGTGCACCCGAGGTTCCAGACCCCCGCGGTCGCGATCGTGCTCGTCGGCGTCGTGTCGCTCTTCGCCGCGGTGGCCGACCTCGACTTCGTGTTCTCGCTCATCAACTTCGGCGCGCTCATCGCGTTCACGGTCGTGAACATCACCGTGATCCTGCACTTCGCCGTGCGTCGTCGCGAGGTGAAGACCGCGGCGCAGATCGTGCGCAACATCGTGCTGCCGGTCATCGGCGTCGTGCTCACCGTGGTGCTCTGGCTCAACATCAGCCCCGACGCGATGATCTACGGCCTGCTCTGGCTCTCGATCGGCCTCATCATCCTGCTCGCCCTCACCCGCCTGTTCCGGCGCCCGATGCGCCTCTCGCTCGAGGAGGACCAGGTCATCTCCACGGGCGACGAGGGCGAGGACGCACTGCTCGCCGAAGACCGCCGCCGGCTCGACGCCGCCGAGTAGTACCGCCGAGCAACGCTGGCGTGCGAGGGGCGGATGCCGCGGCATCCGCCCCTCGTGCACGTCGCCGTCGACGCGGGTCAGCGGGTCACGGCACCCACCACGGCCGCAGCGGAAGGCCGCCGTTGCCACCGTGCGCGTCGGGCCTGACGGCCAGCACCTGGTGCAACTGGATGCCGCCCGTCTCGAACGCGAGCCGCGAACCGGCCATGTAGAGGCCCCACACCTTGGCGGTGGGCAGCCCGACCTCGGCGACCGCCTCGTCCCAGTGCGCGACGAGGTTGGCGCACCAGTCGCGCAGGGTGAGGGCGTAGTGCTCGCGCAGGTTCTCCTCGTGCAGCACCTCGAAGCCGACGTCCTGAGCCTCGCGGATGATGCGGCCCGACCCCGTGAGCTCGCCGTCGGGGAAGACGTACCGGTCGATGAAGCCGCGTGCCGAGGCCTGCGAGGTGTTGTCGGGGCGCGTGATGCAGTGGTTCAGCAGTAGCCCGCCGGCGCGCAGGCGGGACTGCAGGAACCCGAAGTACGACGCGTAGTTCTTCACCCCGATGTGCTCGAGCAGCCCGATCGACGAGACCGCGTCGAACCCGGCCTCGCGGATGTCGCGGTAGTCGCCGAAGCGCACCTCGGCGAGGTCGCCGAGCCCTTCGTCGGCGATGGCCCGCTGCGCCCACGCGGTCTGCTCCTCCGAGAGCGTGACGCCGATGGCCCGCACGCCGCGGCGGGCGGCGTAGCGCACCATGCCGCCCCAGCCGCATCCGACGTCGAGCAGCCGGTCGCCCGGCTTCAGGCGCAGCTTCTCGAACACGAGCCGGTACTTGTTCTGCTGCGCCTCGTCGAGCGACGCCTCGAGGTTCGGATAGCAGGCGCACGTGTACGTCATCGACGGGCCGAGCACCCACTCGTAGAACGTGTTCGAGACGTCGTAGTGGTGGTGGATCGCCTCGGCGTCGCGCGACTTGCTGTGCCGCAGCCCCTCGGCGACCCGGCGCCAACGTGGCGGCACCTCCTGCGGCGGCGGCGCGATCGGTCGCAGGTGCTCGACCCCGATCGAGCGCACGACGTTGGCCATGACCCGCGGCGGCGGCAGCTTGAAGACGAGTTCGTCGGCGAGGGCCGCGAGCAGTTCGTACGGGTCGCCCGGGTGCACGCCGTGCACCTCGAGGTCGCCTGCGATGTAGGCGCGGGCGAGCCCCAGGTCGCCGCGACCGGTCGCGAGGTAGGTCGTGCCCCGCGGGGTCAGCAGCTCGATGCCGAGGGCCGCATCGGGCGGCCCCGCCGAGCTGCCGTCGTACGCGGTGAAGCGCAACGGCAGGCGCCCGCCCGCGAAGATCTCGAGGATCTGCGCCAGCGACAGCCTGCCGGCGTCGTCCGGCCCGCCACCGGCATCCGCTCGCCCTCCCGGATCTGGCGTTCCTCCCGGATCTGGCGTTCCGGCCGGATCTGGCGTTCCGGCATATCCGGTCACGGGACCCTTCGTCGTGGTCATCGTCGTTGCACCGCCTTCGCATAGAGATCGAGCAATCGGGAGTCGGGGTCGTAGCGCTGCTTCACGGCCCGGTAGGCCTCGCCGCCGTAGAGCGCGTCGAACTCGTCGCGCTCGTAGAAGGCGTCGGAGTAGAGCGACTTGTGCCCGTCGAGCGCGCTCACCTCGCGCTCGACGCGGCGGTTGGTCTCGCCCTCGGTCGCCCCGACCGGCACGGTCGACCAGAAGCCGACGTTGACGTAGGTGCGGCCGCGGCGCAGCGGGTAGAGCGGCCACTCGGGGGCGGCATCCGACGGCTCGTCGGCGCCGCCAGCGCCGCCGTCGTCGCGCAGCCGCAGCGGGCACAGCCAGATCGGCTCGATCGGCACGTTCGCGAGGAACCAGTCGAGGAACTCGGCGCACCGCTCGATCGGCACCTCGACGTCTTGGATCACACGTTCGCGCGGCGGCCGGCCCTGCATCCGCTCGAGCCGGTCGCCGAGGTCGAACCGGCGCTCGAGCCGCATGAGCCGGCCGTAGAAGCTGCTGCGCCTGAGCCGCCGGGGCCAGACGCGACGAGCGAGCGGATGCTGCGCGCCGAACGCCTGCGAGCACCAGAACCAGTCGGCGTCCCACCGCCAGAGGTAGTCGTGCGCGGTCAGCCGGTCGCGCCGCACCCCGTCGCCGTGCTGGATCGAGCGGTAGTAGACCTGCTGACGGGTGTAGTCGCTGACCGGGCCGGGCTCGGAGGTCTGCGTGCCGAGGCAGAGGTAGCTCTCGTGGGCGCTGAACACGACGCCGTCCAGGTAGTCCACCCGCAGGCCGTCGTGGTCGCCGGTCTCGACGATGCTGTCCATCGCCGCCACCAGCTCGCGGAGGTCGTCGAACCGCACGTGCGTCAGCGCGACGAACGGCGGCACCGGCTCGAGCTCGATCCGCAGGCGCACGGCGTATCCGAGCGTGCCGTACGAGTTCGGGAACGCGCGGAACAGGTCGGCGTGTTCGCCGCCGGACCCCCGCGACGCCGTGACCAGCTCACCGGCGCCGGTGAGCACGTCCATCTCGAGCACCGACTCGTGCGGCAGCCCGTTGCGAAACGACGTCGACTCGATGCCGAGCCCCGTCACCGCTCCCCCGAGCGTGATGGTCTTCAGCTGCGGCACGACGAGCGGCGCGAGTCCGAACGGCAGCGTCGCCGCCACCAGGTCTTCGTAGGTGCACATGCCCGCGACGTCGGCCGTGCGGGCCTCGGCGTCGACCGAGATGACGTGCGTCAGGCCCGAGGTGTCGAGCCCCGCGGCATCCGCCTTCGCCCTGGTTCGAAAGAGGTTCGACGTGCGCTTCGCGAGCCGGACCGCGGAGGTCGCGGGCACGGCCCTGTAGCTCGCGAGCAGGCGCTCGACGCCGGCGTCGTGGGCGGTGCGTGCGGTGGTCGCAGCAGCGGACACGCCCCCACGCTAGTCCGCGGGGGCTGCCGGGGCCACTGCCGGATCGGTCAGCCGCGTGGCGTCCACCCCGACGGCAGCGGGCCGTCGATCGCCGCGCGCTCCTCGTCGGCCGCCGCAGACCAGCCCTGCGCGGCATCCGTCGCATCGAAGCCGCCGCGCGCCACGCGGAACCCGACGTCGTCGTGATGCATGCGCGGCGCTCCCCCGCGTCGCACCGAGGCGCGCACGCTCCACGCGTCGTCGGCGAACCCGCCGCCGCGGAACACGCGGTACGCGTCGTACCTGGCCGGGTCGAGCAGGTCCCAGCACCACTCCCACACGTTGCCGAGCGTGTCGAAGAGCCCGTTGAGGTTCGGATGCTTGCCGCCGACGTCCTGCGGCGCGGTCACGCCGTCGGCGCTCGTCCAGGCGACCTCCTCGAGCGGGCCGTAATGCGGACGCGTCGAGCCCGCCCGGCACGCGAACTCCCACTCGGCCTCGGTCGGCAGGCGGAACCCGTCGGAGTCGACGTGCCACGTGACGTCTTCGCCGTCGTACGTGTACGCGGGCTCGAGCCCCTCCCACTCGGAGGCCGCATTGCAGAACCGGATCGCGCGCAGCCAGCTCACGTCGGTCGCCGGGCGCCGCGGGTGCACCGCCGTCTCGCCGAGCAGCTCGGCGACCTGCTCCTGCGTCACGGGGTAGACCCCGATCTCGAACGGCTCGAGCTCCACGCTCCAGCGCACCTTGCGGCGTGCGTCGTGCAGGCCGACGGTGCCGCCGGCGATGCTCGCCATCTCGATGTCCGTCACCGGGGAAGTCTCGCACGCGCCGACGACGACGGCGCCCACGATGACGCCGCCGACGTCGTCCGTGTCAGTCGCGTGCCGCCAGTTCGTCGGCCGACGCCCGAGCCGCCTCGGCGGTGCTCGCCGCGGCATCGCGTTCCTGCTCCCGCTCGCCCGCCGTGCGTTCGGATTCGGCGAGCGCCTGCTCGGCCTCCGCGAGGCGCTGCTCGAGCTCCGTCAGGGCTTTCCGCAGCTCGTCGCGAGCAGAGGCCGCCTCCTTCACCGCGGCGTGCGCATCATCGACGCGAGCGGATGCCTCGTCCGCGGCGTCCTCTGCCGTCGACGCCGCCTGCTCGGCTTTCGCGACCTCGGCGGCCCGCTTCGCCGCCTCGGCCTCGTCGGCCTTCCGCTGCTTCTTCGCGCGATGTTCGCCGACCTCGTCGTGCGGCGCAGGCCGGCCGGAACGGGCGGAGCCGTCGGCCCCCGACCAGGCCGCCACGGCGTCGGTCAGATCCACCTCGGTGCCGATCGCCTCGAGACTGCGGGTGAGCCGCCCGGTCAGCAGCGCCTCGGATGCCGCGGCATCCGTCATCGCAGCCTGCAACGTGTCGGCGACATCGTCGAGCACGGGCTCCCGCACCGGGTGCCCGAGTTGCTCGGCGAGCTCACCGGCATCCTGTGCGAGCGCGCGGACGACCTTGCGCCGCTCCTTCGCGAGCGCGACCAGGGCGGATGCGTCGACCTCCGCCTGCGCCTCGCGAAGCTGCTCGCCGAGCTGCAGCAGCTGCGCGAGCTCGTCGGCGCGGTGACGGGCGAGCTGGTTCACGAGCCAGGCCGGAGCCGAGGGTCGGCGGAGCTCGCCGACCGCGTTCGCCAGGTCGCGGTCGCTCCCCCGCAGCTCCTTCGCCCGTGCGTTGCGGGCCGCCGTGAACTCGTCGGGCGGCAGCTCGTAGAGCTCGTTCGCGAGGTCGGCGAACGCGTCGTCAGCCATGCCGTCATCCTCCCACCAGGCGTCGCGCGCCCGCCGATGCGTCGCGCCCGGGTCGGTCAGGTCGGGTCGGTCCGCCGATCAGGTGGCCGGCTCGCTCGTCGGCGTCGCCGAAGGGCTCGGCTCGGGATCCGGCGCGGTGAGCTCGGCGATCGCCCGCTCGAAGGCGGCGATCGTCGCGGCGTCGACCGCACCCGTCGGCTCGACGCCGAGCTCGGACTGGAACGCCTGCAGCGCCGCGGTGAGCTCGTCTGTCCACACCCCGTCGACCGGTCCGTCCCAGAACCCGGCGAGCTTCAGTGTCTGCTGCACCGCAGCCGTCGACGCCAGCGAGTCCTGTGCGGCCGTGCCGCCGAGCGCCACGAGCTCGGCCTGCAGTGCCGCGGCCGTCGCCTTGTCGACCGTGCCCGTGACCGGCAGGCCGTTGGCCTCCTGGAGGTCCTCGATCGCCTGCACGGTCATCGGCCCCGAGACGCCGTCGACGGTGCCGGCGTAGTACCCGGCCGTGGCGAGGTCCTGCTGCAGCGCGAACGTGTACGCGCCGACCGCCGCCACGGCCTGCACCTGCTGGTCGTCGGTGAGGCATCCGGCATCCGCGAAGAGCCTGAGCCACGCCATCTCGAGCGCGACGACGGCGCTGTTGAACTGCTCCGATGCGTCGGCCAGGGTCGTCTGCTCGGTGATCGCCGCCTGCGCATCATCGAAGTCGGCGTCGGCCTGCTTCACCCGGTCGACGGATGTCGCGGGTGCCAGCGGCGTGGCGGTCGGGGGCTCGGCAGGCTCGGCGACCGAGGGCGTGCCGGTCGGCCCCGCCTCGGCCGCGGCCAGCGCCGCCTGCGCCTCGACGAGCTCCGTCTGAGCGGCCACGAGCGCCTGCTGCGCGTCGACCGCGGCCTCGGCGCCGTCGAACGCGTCGTCGCGAGGAGCGGCGAGGTCGGCACCTGCGTCACGCACGTCGCCGACGGTGGGCGCGGTGTCGTTCAGCACGTCGCCGTACCGGTCGAGGGCGTCGATGTAGACGCGGCTCGCGCCGCAGAACTCCTTCGACGCGGAGTCGAACTCGGCCTGCGCGCTCGCCACGGCCTTCTCCTTCGCGCTGACCTGGGCCTTGGCCCGCTCGACGCTGTCGGCGCCCTCGGCGCATCCGGTGAGCGCCACCACGACGGCGATCGAAACCACCGCCGTTCCGAGGAACCCCGACATCCTCACGCGATCCATGTTCACCGAGATCCCCCGATCATGTGCTGAAACGTGCTCACATCATGGCACCGGGGCGGCTCGCGACGCGGGACATTCAGCCCCGACTTCCTCCGTGCATCAGGCCCTCGATCTCCCACCGACCGACGATGCGTCGGGCGCGCGTCGCCTCGACGCCATCGAGCCGGTCGAGCAGCGGCAGCGCGACATCCGTCATCAATGGATCGATGAGCTCTCGCACGCCGGCCGAGCGGAGCAGCTGCTCGAGTCGCGTGAAGTCGCTCACGAGCAGCGCCGGCACCTGCCCCTGGAGCAGCACGACCGCGGCGAGCCGGCGCTCGAAGACCGGCACGGACCACAGCTCCGATGCGAGTGCGGTGACCTCGTCATGCGTGAGTTCCGGATGCCGCCGGCGGGCGTCTCGCACCGCGCCCCGCACCGCACCCACCGAGGCGCCGTAGAACCGCAGTCCGCCGCCGATGCGCTCGGCATCCGCGCTCGCGCGCTCCTCCGACCCCTCCATCTGAAGGGTGCGGTCGATGAAGTCGGCGGCGAGGGTGGTCACCCTTCGATTCTGGTGCCGGGTGACGACGCTCCTGCCGCACCTGCTCGAGCTGGGGAGCCTCTCCGCCGGCTCGGCGACGGTGGACTCGTCGTGAATAGGATGTCCGGATGCGTCTCTTCGACCACATCGGCATCTCCGTCGACGACCTGCCCCGCTCGATCGCCCAGTTCGACCCGGTGATGACGGCACTCGGCTGCACGCGACAGGACGCCGACAACGGCGTCTCCTGGTACCGGGGAGAGGACGAGCTGATCCTGTTGCCCGCCCGCGAACCGGGCAGCGGGCCGCACCGGCACGGCCGCGTCGGCTGGCAGCACCTCGCGTTCCCCGTCGACTCGCGCGACGACGTCGACCGCCTGCACGTGATCGCGATCGATGCAGGCTGGACGGCGGTCAGCGGACCGAAGGTCTTCACGCGCTTCAGCGATCGCTACTACGCGTCCTTCGTCGAGGACGACAACGGCATCCGCATCGAATTCATGTTCAACCCGCCGCGCGAGTCCGCCGCCGACTGAGTCCTCATCGGCGCCGTCATCGAACCGGCGCTGTTCTCGATCGAATTCAGGCGCTGGTCTCGGCAGGTACGCCGGTCTCGACGGGTGCGCCGTTCGCCAGCGCCTCGCGGCGCCCCCGTTCCTGAGCGTCCCGGACGAGTCGCTCGACCTCGCGCGCCTGTCGTCGTCGTCCCAAGAGGAGGGCGCAGACGATGAGCGCCCCTGCAAGCAGGATGAGCAGATGCGGCCACGGCATGGTCCACACGAAGATGTCCTGCGAGATGGGCGCCATGAGCTCGACTCCGCCGTCGGGCTCGACGACCATGGGCCGGAATTCGACCGGCACGATGGCGAATCCCAGCGGCCAGACCTCCGAGACGTGGACGATCGTCGATCGCCGATCTCCAGGAAGGAGTTGGACGGGGTCAGGCGCTCCGGACTCCTCCGATCCGGACTGCGTCCCGCTCTCCGCCGTGGAAACGGGCACTTCGAGTCGAACGTTGCCGGAGTTCTCGAGCTCCGTCGTCACGTCTATGGCACCAGGCGCGAATGGGTTCCACGAGAGGTCGTACCCCGCGCTGATCGCGGCCACGTTCAGGGCCGGCCGCAGTTCTCCGGACACACGGGTCATCACCCGGAATCCGATCCGGCTCTCCACGCCGAGGCGATTCCCCGTCTCCGATGCGTTGACGGAGTAGACCGAGGCGGCGATGCCGGCTGCATGGTCCCCTGGCGTTGCGTTCGCCGGCACCTTCACGGTGAACGGCACGATCTCCGTGCCGGCGGGTGGCACGGTGACCGTCTCGGCGACGTCGATCCAGGTGCCCGCGTCGGTCGAGTCCTGGTCGGATGGCAGCATGTTGAATCGACCGGTCGACGTGAGATAGCCATCCGCAGCGGCCAGCGTGAAGGTGATCTCCTCGGCGCCGAGATTGCGCACAGCCAGATGATCGATGGTCGATTCGCCCGGGTCCAGTTCCAGTTCGACCCACGTACGGCCGTCGGGCCCGGCCTCGTTCGCCGGGCTCGCCGCCCACGTGATGGTCGGGTCGTCGGCGGCGAAGGCCGCTCCGGCGCCGGCACCGGCCAGCTGCATCACCAAGGCGGCGAGGGTCGCGATCATCGTCCCTCCCCACCCCGCTGCCGTGCGCCTGCCACGCTCGGGATCGGTTCTCAAGCTCGCGCTCCTGTCCAATCGTTCACTCCTTCTGCCAACCCGTCCGCCTCTGCGTCGAGACGAATGCCCGGGGTCGCGGCTGCGCCGCAGACCCCGGGCATGCCCTCGCTATTCGAAGAGCGAGAGGGTGATCGTTCCTGAGTAGTTGCCGGGGGCAACAGTGGCAGGAGTGCGAAGGAACAGGTCCGCGGTTGCGGTCCACGACCCTTCGGGTGCGACGGCCTCGGAATCGAAGGCCATCGCGAGCAGCTCCTGGTCGACCACGCCGACCGCATTCGGACCGGAATCCAGCACCGTGTCGACCTGGTCGCCTGCGGCGACCAGACCGGACTCACCACCGTCGATCAGCGACGGCGCCCAGCCCAGGTGCCCGGCGTCGATCGCAGCCTGCCCGGCATCGCCGGTGAAGTCCGACGCCGAACCCAGCACGTACCAGAAGGCCCCATCCGGGATCTCCTCCGCCGTGCGCGTATCGGTCACCGTGACCGTCGGCAGCGACCCGGTGAACTGACGAACCGTGTCCGTCGACCCGTCTTCCGTCAACGACGTCGAGGACCCCGCCACGCTCATCGCGAGCACGCCCGGCTCGTCCAGCTCGCTGATCGCGACGTTCACGTCGACATCCGAGTCACCGTACTCATCGGCGATCGCGGTACCCGCGATCCCCACCAACAGTGCTGCACCGACGGCCACGGCCGAACAGCGTGCAAACATCCTTCGCTTCTCCATCTCAAAGCTCCTTCGAATCAAGGCCGACATCATGTCGGCACACAATCGGGTCACGGTGGCCCGGCGGGAACCCCGACGAGCCACCGTCGTCAGCTAGCCGCAGGACTTCGCGTCGTACGGTGCTTCGACTTCGACCGACACCGGCGCACCGTCAACGGATGCGGACACGTGGGCTGTCACGGATGCGGCAGGCACGTTCGTCAGCCGCGTGGTGAAGGCGTGCACCGCGTTCTTGCCGGGCGCGACCGAGGCGAACGACTTCGCACCGAACGACGAGTCGAACGAAACCGAGATCGCCACGTCGTCGTTGTTGGTCGCCTGAGCGGTGACCACCGCCTTGCCCGCGACGCACCTCGTGCCCGCGATGACGGCGACATCCAGCGATGGCGCGGCGTCCGCCTCCGCGAACTCGATCGTGTCGACCTCGAAGAGGTCGCCGCTCGGTCCGGTGTACGCGAAGTACACGTCCTGGCTTCCCGTCGCGCCCTCGAGCTCGGCGCTCACCTCGGTCCATGCGCCGGTCGCGCCGTCGACCTCGATGGTGCCCGCGACCGGGCCGTCGGGCGCACCCAGGCGGACCTGGATCTTGCCGCCGGCCTGGAGCGGCTTGACCTTCGCCGTCACCGTGGCAGCACCGTTCTCACCGAAGGCGACCGACGAGAGCCCGGTCCAGTCGCCGTTGTCGACGTCCTTCACCACGAGGTTCGGAGCGGTTGCACCGAACTCCGCGGAGCCTCCGGCGACCTTCGCCGTGGCGATGCCCTTCGTCCACCCGAGCGTCTCGGCCTCGAAGACGCGGAACGGATCGAAGTCCCGCACCTGGTCGACACCGGCGTAGGTTCCGACGACCTGGTTGACGGTGCCGTCCTCCTTGAAGGTCAACTCCTCGATGTGAGCACTGCGATAGCCCTGGGTGGTGTTGCCGTTGATTCGCTTGTTCAGGGTCGGCGCGTGGTACGTGAAGTAGTACTTGCCCTCGTACTCGAACACCGACTGGTGGTTGTTGCCGCCGGTTCCCGCTCCGAAGAACTGCGACTGGTTCGGGAACATCACGCCGGCGTATGCCTCCTTCGGCCAGGACATCGGGTCCTCCGACATCATGTAGCCGATCTGGCCGCCACCGGGGTAGCCGGCCAGCGGCGTCTGGTTGCCGCCGAAGTCGGAGCCGCCGAAGTGCGACGAGTACGACAGGTAGTACTTGTCGCCTCGCTTGAACACCTGCGATGCCTCGAACGCGACCGGCGCGTCGACGACGGCGGCGGTACCCTCCGTGGAGATCATGTCATCGCCGAGCTCGATGACGCGGATGTTCTTCGGGTTGTTGAAGCGTTCAGCCGCCGGCATGCTCGTCGAAGCCGGCCCACCACCGAAGAAGAGGTACTCCTCGCCGTCGTCGTCGACGAACGGAGCGGGGTCGAAGAGCCAGGAGACCCCCTGCGCCCCGGGCGTGCTGCCGTTGATCAGCGTGCTCGTGCGCTCGCTGGTCCAGGGTCCGATCGGGCTGTCGCCCGTGATCACGTTGCTCGAGCCACCGCCGTTGGCGTAGTACAGGAAGTACTTCTCCACGCCGTTGACGACCTTCTTGGCCATGCCGGGAGCCCACGAGTTGCCGGTGAACGGCGCCACTCCGTTCGGACCGGCGACCTGGATCTCGCCGTGGTCGGTCCAGTTCACGAGGTCCGTCGAGGAGATCAACGTCACCTGGTTGATGTTGCCGTAGTTGATCCCCGCCGAGATTCCGGTCACGGGGTCGGGCGCGTAGCCCTGGGTGTCATTCGTCATGTACATGTACACACGGCCGTTGTCCACGAATCCGAAGCCGTCGGCCCCGAACTTGTGCCCGAGGAGCGGGTTGTGCTCACCCGGGAGCTTGCCGACGACCTCGATGGTCTTCGACGGCGCCGCGGGCGGCGGTGCACCGATCACCGAGACGTCGTCGAGCTTGAAGTCCATGAGGTGCGTGTCGGGTGCCGTCGACGGCGTCTGGGTCCACGGCGTCTCGAAGAAGAGGCGCGCGGTCGAGACGCTCTGCCCCGCAGGGATGGTGAACGTGCCGTTGAAGTACGCCCACTGTCCCTTCGTCGCCGTCACGTTGACGAGGTTCGTGTACGTCGATCCGCCGTAGTGCATGGTTGCGAAGAACTGCTTCGTCGCGGGCCCGTTGGCATTCTCGTACTTGATCCGTGCCTTGAGGGCGTAGGTCTGCCCCGCGCTGACCTTGCCGGTCAGGTCCTGCATCGGACCCGACCCGGTTGTCGTGCGACCGGTCACGCTGGCCGCATTCGCACCCGAATACGCATCGGTCGTCGTGGCGAGCGTCCCCCCGTCCGTGCCGTTGCCGTTGTTGACGAACCAGCTGGTCGTCCCATTCTCGAAGCCGCCATTGAGGATCAATTCCTCCTCGGCGGCGTACGATGTCGTCGCAGCGAATGATGCGGTCATCAGCGCCGCCAGAGCCAGACCTGCCAGGGTCCGTCTCGGCACGCGTCGCCGCCGTTGTTGTTGCAGTTCCACGAATCCTCCTTGATTGATGTGTCGTGGAGCGGATGGAGCACCGGTCGCGAGCCGTTCTCGAGACCGGGTTCCGAGCGGGTGGGTCCCGGTCACTCGGGGCCCACCCGCCCAGGTCAATTGCAGGCGTGCGCCGCGTAGGCGGCATCCGCCTCCACCGTCACCGGCTCGCCGTCAGGCGCAGCCGAGACCTCGGCGGATACGGCAGCGGCGGGGATGCTCGCCTGCCGGGTCGTGAAGGCATGCACCGCGTTCTTGCCGGGGAGCACCGAAGCGAACGTCTTGGATCCGAACGCCGACTCGAACTCGATCGCGACCGGCACCGCTTCATTGTTCGTCGCCTGGATCGTGACCAGCGCCTTGCCCGCCACGCAGCGGGTTCCGGCCGTCACGTCGACGTCCAGTGATGGGGTCGCCGGCTCCAGCACGCCCAGTCGGGCGAGCTGGTAACTGAGTGCCCGCTCGGGCGCGTCGATCTGGTTCTGGGTCCCCAGCTCTGCAGCCTTCGCGGATTGCGCTTCGGCGAGCGCATCACGCATCGACGTCCACGCTTCGGCCGGGTAGTCGCTCTGGTCGAGCGTGCCCGCGTGGGCGATGGCCGCATCCAGGTCACTCTCGTCGAGCGGCTGGTTCTGCGACGTCAATGCATCGCTCAGGAGGAAGCGGTCGAAGTCGACGTGGCCACCGGCCTGCTGGGTGGCGTAGTTGAACAATCCGACGCGATGCCCCATGAAGTGCGTGAGTCCTCCGTCGAGCCGCAGCGGCCCGACCGCATCTCCGAGCTGCGTCCAAGTCAGGCCGTCGAGGCTGAAGTAGAAGGTCGTGAAAAGTTGACCCGACGTCCTGGCGAAGTCGAGATCGGCCTTGAGGTGGACCTCCGATGCCGCACCGAGCGTCGCAGAACGGCCCGGGAGGAAGCTCTCGATCGCCGCCTGGTCGATCGAGGATGCGAACGGCTGGCCGCGATGGACGACGCCCACCGTATTCACTCCGGCGACGCGTTTCACGGCGACGTACGAGAAGTCGCGGTTGTAGGCGGCGAGGCCGGCGACATCGCCGTCCTTCATTCCCGAGAGGTCGAGCTTCGTCTCCACCGATTCGCGCGGCCCGAAGGTGCGCTGCGACAGGGTGTTGCGCGCCTCCTCGAGCCACGTGAGCTCCCCGCCCGAGTTGCGGTGCGCATACGCGCCGGTCACGACCTTGCCGGTCGTCATCCTCAACCACCCGTCCCGGTCGGTGAGCGACCAGTACCGGTTGTCGGGCGCATGGTTCCACTCCCAGACCAGGTCGAGGTTCGACCCGTTCGGAGCGACTTCCTCCGCCTGCGCGACTTCGGTGGTGACCGGGCGCCCGACGAGTGACGCATCGTCGACCGTGAAGCCCATGAGATGCGTGTCGGGGGCTGTGGAGGGCGTGCTCGTCCACGGTGTCTCGATGAAGATGCGCACGTCCGAGAGCGCCTGCGAGGCCGGGATCGTGAACGACCCCGACACCTTCCCCCAGGTTCCCCGGGTGAGGTTGGTCGCGGGCGAGAGGTTCGTGTAGGTGGTGCTGCTGCCGCCGTAGCGCGCGGTGAGGTAGAACTGCTTGGTCGCCGGGCTTGCGGGGTTGTCGTACTTCACCCATGCCGAGACGTCGTACGTGACCCCGTGCTGCACCTTGCCGGTCACATTCTGCGCGGGACCCGAACCGGTGGTCACTCGTCCGCTGACCGCGACGGCCGAGGTTCCGGTGTGGGCGTCCGTGCTGGTCGAGAGCGTCGCGGTGTCATTGACGCTCCACCCCGCGGTGCTTCCGGACTCGAGACCGGGATTGTCGAGAAGCTCGACGCCGATCAGCGACTCGTCCAGGTCGGGCGGGTTCGGGATCGTCCACGGCTCGTCCTGGTAGGACCGGTGCGGCGCGTCGTTGTCGAAGTCGTCGGACCCGACGATGCTCTTGAGCCGCTCGAAACGCTCCTGCTCAGGGGTGAGGCTGATCGGCTTCTCGAAGGCACCGTTGACCGGAACCACGCCGTTGTTTCCGAACGTGGGCCATCCGTCGCTCCACGTCGCCGGGATCAGAGCCGGAGTACGTCCGATCGGGAAGTTGTCGCGGAAGAAGAACCCGTACCAGTCGTCCTCGCCCTCATCGTTCGCGATCGGTACGAGGCTTCCCTGCGCGAACCCGTTCGAATTCAGCGCGCCTCGAGACTCGTATGGGGCAGGAGAGTTCGCGAGCCGTCCGAGCAGCTCGGTCGAGCGGAACATGGCGACCTGTCGGCCGCTACTCGGCCAGGTGATCATCACGACGTAGTAGTAGCCGTCGATGTAGAACGCCTGGGCGCCCTCGAAGAGTCCGCTGCTGCCGACGTACGGCTGGCTCGCGAAGTCACTGCGCTGGATGAAGTTCGGGAAGTCCTGCTCGATCGCCGTCAGCGTCGAGTTCAGCCGCACTGCGCTGACGCCGCCGTAGATGATGTACGGGACGCCGCCGTTCGCGTCGTCGAAGAACAGCGAGGGGTCGTGGAGGCTGCGGCCGAGCGCCGTCCGCGTCCATGCCCCGTCCTCGATGTCATCGGTGCGGTAGATGTACGCGCCGCCCAGGTTCAGTGAATTGATCAGGACGTAGAACGTGCCGTCGTGGTAGCGCAGCGAGGACGCCCATTGCCCTTGCCCATAGGAGTTGGATCCATTGCGCAGTGAGAACGCATCGCCGATGTCGAGGCGGTCGAACGCGTAGTTGACGATCTCCCAGTTGACGAGATCGTACGACTTCATGATGGGCGCCCCAGGGCTGAGCTGCATCGTGGTGCTGATCATGTAGTAGAGGTCGCGCCCCTCGTCGTTCTCCGACGCGGGTACGCGTTCGACGCTCACATCGGGGACGTCGGCGTTGAGCAGGGGGACGGTATACGTCCCGTCGCCCTTATCGGTCGTCGTGTACGACGAGTCGGGGTTCCATTCCTCCGCGGCCTGCGCGACGGCGGTCGTCGCGAAGAGGCCGACACTGGCCAGGAGGCCGGTTGCGGCGAGTGAGACGAATCTCAGCATGCCCTTTCTGTGAGACATGTGCGTAGGCGATGGTCGTCCGACGGACATTGATCCTCCTTGATCAATACACAGGGCGACGCGTCGGCATCCGATCGCGTGGCGCTCGAGAGAGGCGGGTCGTTCGCGATCAGTAGATCGATAAACCTTGAACCCGCTGTGAATGTTACCGGGAACAGACGGACGCGTACAAGGCCCAATCGCAGCGAGTCGAGTCGGACCTCGGGCCCACCCCGAACGCCCCCGGCTTTCGGTCTCCGATCCGCCGCATGCTCTCATGCTGCCGGGCACCCTCGCAGGTGAAATGATGAGGGAATGGCGGGCACGCACCGATCGAATGTCACGATGCAGGATGTCGCTCGGCGCGCAGCGGTCTCACCGCAGACCGTCTCCAATGTCGTGAACGGTCGGTCCGGTCGGGTGAGCGAAGACACTCGGCTCCGCGTCATCGAGTCCATCACCGCCCTTGGCTATCGCGTGAACCAATCGGCACGCTCCCTTCGCCGAGGGCGCACCGGCACCGTCGGGCTCGGCATCCCGACCCTCGACTCCGAGTACTACGGAGCCCTCGCCGAAGCGCTCAGCGACCGGTTCTTGGAGCGTGGATTGCGGCTCGTCATCGAGACCACCGGTGGCGCGGTCGGAGCCGAGATGCAGTCTCTCGCGTCGTCACGCCTGGATTCGTACGACGGCTTCGTCCTCGCTCTGGCGGCCGGCGACACGGACCACCTCGTGCAGATCGACACCGAGACCCCCGTCGTGCTCCTCGGTGAACGCGCGCTCTCCAGTCAATTCGACCACGTCGTGATGGACAACATCGCGGGCGGACGTCGCGCGACGGAGTTCCTGCTTCAGCGCGGTGCGCTCCGGATCGTCGCGCTCGGCGGAATCGGCTCCGACGAAGAGTCCATGCCGGCGCTCCGAACCCGTGGCTACCTCGACGCGCACGCGACGGTCGGCATCGACGTCGACAGAGCCCTGATCGTCCCCTCGACCTTCGGAATGGAGGCCGGCTACGAAGCCATCAGCCGCCTTCTCGAACAGGGTCGCGCTTTCGACGGGGTGTTCGCCATGACCGATTCAGTCGCCATCGGTGCGCTCCGGGCGCTCGCGGATGCCGGGGTTCGAGTGCCCGACGACGTGCAGGTGGTCGGCTTCGACAACATCCGGGCCGGCCGTTACAGCGTGCCGAGGCTCACGACGATCGAGCCCGCGAACGAGACACGCGCCGACGCCATCGTGGATCTGCTCATGAGCCGGATGACGCATCCGCGCGGTGATCTCGAACGCCGAGTCATCGTGCACCCCGCAACGCTCATCGAACGTGAATCCACGATCGGGCCCCGGCCGGGCACGAAGGCGAACTGACGGCGCTCGGCCCATGAACCGATCACCCGTCGTTCGCCCGGCCCTGCGGTCGGGCCCGGTGGGACCCGACCGCAGCCGCTGACGTCAGCAGGACTTTCCGGAGTATGGGACCTCCTTTTCGGTCGTGACCGTGCGACCGTTCATCTCAGCGCTGAGCACGATTGAGACGTTGCCGCCCGAGACCGTGGCTTGCCGCGTCGAGAACACCTGGAACCCCGACTTCCCCGATGCGATGTCGGCAAAGGACTTGGTTCCGTAGTCGGTGTCGATTCTGATGTCCACGGGCACGTCGTTCTCGTTGTCGATGCGCACCGCGAGTACGCCCTTCCCGGCAACGCAGCGAGTCTCGACCGAGACCGCCGAACTCAGCTCAGGGTCCACGATGTCCGCGCACGACAAGCTCATCGTGAGCCAATCCGCATGGTCGTAGGCATTCGTGTCGCCTCCGATATCCGCGGTGAGCCGAAGGCGGTCCACGCCGGTGACGTCGATGGTGAACGCTTCCTTCTGCTTGTAGCGGATGACGCTGGAGTTGCTCCAGAGCGTCGACCCGTCCCCGGTCACCGAACCGCTGATGGACGGCTTGAGGGTCGTATTGCCGTTGTTGGTCTCATCGTCCACCCCGAGCGCGCCAGACAGGACGGTGCAGTTCCCGCCCAACCAGACGTCGACGGTCGAGACCGCGTTCGATCCGATTCCCTTCGGATAGACCGTTCCGTCGACCGTGAGCGGGTGGTCGTCCTGACTGAGGTCGCGGCGCGGGGTCCCGGTCCATCCGTTCGTCGTCGCGAGCCACGGGAGGTCGCTGAGATAGGTTTCGCCGGTCGGAGCACTCGGCGTGACCTTGACGACCACCGATGCCGGTTCCGAACCGCCTTCCCACACGATCTGCGCCGGCAAGGACACATCTCCGATTGTCGCGGTCGCGCCCGCCTCGATATCGACCGTCACGGTCGCCGAGCCACCGGCGGCGATCTCCGGAACGCTGACCGGTGATGCGGCGGTGACTCCGCCAGCGGTACCGATCTCCAGTCGCGAGCCGACGAGGGGCACCTCGAGGAGGTTATGCACCGTGACGGGAACTGTCGTACGCCCGGATTGTTCGACTCGCCCTGAACCCGACGCGCCAACGACACCGGGGAGATGTTCGTCCATGCCCGCGGAGAGCCGGTACACGGCGGTTTCGTATGCGGGCAACGTCGCCGAGATCGCCGCAGCGGTGTTGTACAGGTCGGAGTGCGACCACACGTCGCGCACGACGTAGACGTCGTCCTGCGCCCCCAATGCGCCGAGAGAGGTCGAGACCGTGGCGCTCGAACCGGTCGTATTCAGGAGGGCTACCGCGAGGTCGCCGTCAGCGAGTTCGCGGGTCCACACTTGAAGACCCTCGCCGTTGCTGATCCGGCGTGCCTGCTCGCCCAGAGGGTCCTGGTCGATGTCGACCAACTCCTTGTTGGTGAGCAGAGCAACCTCGGCGTCGCTGAGCGCGCCGACGTCCGTCCCGAGGAAGAGCGGTGCGGCGAGCATCGACCACATCGCCAGGTGGCTCTTGTTCTGGGCGTAGGTGAGCGACCCGTTGCTGAACTGGAGCATGTCGGGGTCGTTCCAGTGTCCCGGACCCGAGTACGGATGGAGTTCCGCCTGCCGGTCGATGATGCTCGTGATGGATCCCCAGTTGGGCGCGATGTCGCCGGTGGTTCGCCAGAGGTTGGCGATGGGTTCGGCCCACGTCCACGGAGCGCTGTCGCCGTATTCGGAGATCGCGTAGACGATGTCCCGGTCCACCTTGGCGAGCTCATCGCGCATCTTGGAGAAGGCCTGCTGCTTGGTCAGGTTGAGACTTCCGTCGGGGTAGCACCAGTCGTACTTCAGGTAGTCGACCCCCCAGGCCGCGAACGTCTCGGCGTCGATCTGCTCGTGTCCATACGACCCGATGTTCGGCGTGTATCCGTTGTAGAGGTTCGCACAGGTCTTCGTCCCGGGGACACTGTAGATGCCGAACTTCAGCCCCTTCGAATGAACGTAGTCAGCGACCGGCTTGATACCGTTCGGGAAGCGGGTCGGGTCGACCTTCAGGACGCCGTTCGCATCGCGTCCGTTCTGGAAACAGTCATCGAGCACGACGTACTCGTATCCAACCTCTTGCAATCCCTTCTCGACGATCTCGTCCGCCACGTTCATGAGCGCGGCGGCCGTGAGACCGTTTCCCCCGTTGCAGTAGAACTGGTTCCAGCTGTTCCACCCCATCGGGGGCGTGTCCGCCAGGCCGTTGTCGAGCGCCTCGGCGGGTGCCGGTGGAGAGATCGCCAGGAGAGACCCGACGGTGACTGCAGCCACGGCCACGGTTCCGAGCAATCGGTGTCGCCAACCTGCTCTTCTTGTGGATCGTTCGAACATTGAACTACTCCCTCTCTTGACGAGATCGACCCCAGCTATCCTGCTGACCGTCACGCTGCGGAGGGTCCTCTTGCGGACCCCACTCGGGCTTCTGGGCGCGACGGATCCCCGGACGGGCACGGCGGGGTCGAATTCGCCGCAACCGCTCGGGAGCCTGCTCTACTTGGAGGCCACCGAAGTGCCGCCCTCGGATGGACGGGCATCGCTCACAGTGCCGGCATCAAGCGCCGGTCGGCCGGTCGCGAATGGATGACGGGCGTGAGATGGATGACAAACCGATATCGACGGGCACGTCGTAGACGACACTGATCCTCCTTGATCAAGCCGAAGCGCGGGCGCCAACCCTCGCGTTGCACGGTAGATCGATAAACCGCGACTTCGCTCCGAATGTTACCGTGAACAACTGGGCCGCCACAAGGGAACCTGAGCGCGCGAACCTCGTCCGAATCGCGGCATGCGCCGAGGGCTCGAGCCGCGTGCGATCGCAGGTGCGATCGCAACAGCGGATCCGGGGGCGGCCGCTAGGGCGATGCTGACCCATGCAGAACGGCCCCAACGATTCGGGCACGCGGAATGTCTCGTGGTGCCGCGGGATCGCGTCCGCCGGGAGATGCTGCACGAAGCTGACACTGCGGCTGGCCTGAACATCGACCTGATCGAGGTCATCGCGTCCTGGGGTCTCGATCGCCGCCTCGGCAACGGAGCCCTGACCCGCATCGAGGGGTTCCTGCGCGAGGCATCCGTCGACGCACTGTCGAACCCAGTCATCGACGACGTCGTGCAGCCGCTCATCGCGTCGCTCGACGGCCCCCCGCGCACCCATGCGCTTGCGGTGCTCGCCCGTTGGGCCGACGAACCCGACCCTCGGCTCCGAGCGGCCGCGGGTCGGGTGCGTTCCGCCTGATTCGAGGCTGACTCCTCAGGGACGCAGCATGACCTTGCCGACGCGGCCGGCGTCGAAGTTCGCGCGGCTCGCCTGCGCGATCTCGTCGAAGCCGTAGGTCGCCTCGACCGGCAGCGTGATGACGCCTTCGCGCAGGCGCGTGAACACCTCGCCCATGAGGCGGGCGCGCTCCTCCGGCGCCATGGTCGAGCTGACCTTGCTCCCCCAGAATCCCTTGACCGTCGCCTGCTTGA
Organism: Agromyces aureus; assembly: GCF_001660485.1. Classification (GTDB taxonomy): domain Bacteria; phylum Actinomycetota; class Actinomycetes; order Actinomycetales; family Microbacteriaceae; genus Agromyces; species Agromyces aureus. The sequence goes on along the minus strand of NZ_CP013979.1, from coordinate 819,270 downwards.
AGATCACGTCGCCCGACGGGATCTGCATGACGGGCGACGCCATCGCGCCGAACACGACGAGAGTGCCGTTCTCGGCGAGCAGCGAGAGCACCTGGCCGCTCGCGGCGCCGCCGACCGAATCGACGCCGACCTTGACGGCGGCCCCGCCGGTCACCTCGGCGACGCGTTCACGCCAGCCCTCGTCATCCGTTGCGACGATGTTGCCGATGCCCTGCCCGGCGAGTTCGTCGACGCCCGCGCCACGACGCACGAGCCCGACCACGTTGATGCCGCGCGCCGGCGCGAGCTGCGCGAGCAGTCGCCCGACGGCGCCGTTCGCGGCGTTCTGCGCCAGCCAGTCGCCGGCTTCGAGCCCGAGCGCGTCGAGCAAGCTCACGGCGCTGAACGGCATCGCCACGACCTGTGCGGCGACCTCGTCGGGCACGCCGTCGGGAAGCGGGATGAGTGCGGCCGCCGAGGCGATGAAGTACTCCGACCAGACCCCGAGCGTGCCGCCGGTCACGACGCTCTGACCGATCGTGAGATGCTCGACGCCCTCGCCGAGCGCATCGACGACGCCGAGCGCCTCGGTGCCGCCGACGGCCGGCAGCGTCGGCTTGTAGCCGTACGTGCCGCGCACCGTCCAGAGGTCGTGGTTGTGGATCGGCGAGAGCACCAGGCGAACCCGCACCTGCCCGGGCCCGGGTTCCGGAACCGGAACCTCCCGCACCGATAGCACCTCGGCCGGGTCTCCGAACTCGCCGTGCACGAGTGCCCGCATCATCGACTGCTCCATCTTGCGCTCCTCTGCTCGCCGCCGATCGACCGGCGGTGCACGTCCATCCAACGCCCGCGGTCTGGGCGTTGGCCGAGCACGGAGTCCGCTCGACGTGCGGATGCCCCGAGACAACGCCCCGGGGCATCCGTCATCGCAGGCTCAGCAGGTCAGCTGCAGGCGCCGGTGCGCTCCCACGCACCCCAGGTCAGGGAGCCGGGCTGGTCCCCCTGGGTCCACCACTTGGCGCGGTACTGCGATCCGGCGAAGCTCACGACCGATCCGCCGACATAGGCCGTGCCGACGTTCCAAGCCGTCGAGCAAGCGCCCGGGTTCGTCGGGTTCGTCGGGTTCGTCGGGTTCGTCGGGTTCGTCGGGTTCGTCGGATTGGTCGGGCCGGTGCACGTGCCGACCTCGTTCCAGACCGCCGCCGTGCCGGGCGTCTCGCCCTGGGTCCACCACTTCGCGGTGTACTCCTTGCCCTGATGACTCACCTTCACGCCACCCGTGTAGACCTTCGACGCGCTCCACGCGGGCGCCGCGCAGGTGCCCGGGTCGGTGGGACCCGTCGGGTCGGTGGGATCCGTCGGGCCCGTCGGATCCGTCGGACCACTCGCGAGCCGGGCGCCGATGACCTTCGCCACGTCGTACCCGTTCGTCTTGTCCCAGTTGATCGACCAGGTCATGACGCCGCCGATGCGCCCGTACGGCGACGCAGGCTTGAACGAGCCGCAGTTCGTACCGGCCTCGAGGCAATCGACGGCCTTCACGACGTTCGCCATGGGCTGGTAGCCGCCGCCGGCAGCACGCTGCACGGCCGGCACGCCGATGCCGACCTGGTCGGGGCGCAACCCCATCCCGAGCTCGATCGCGGTGAGCGCGGTGAGGAAGTCGACGGTGCCCTGGCTGTAGACCTTCTGGTCGGCACCCATCATCGATCCCGAGTTGTAGAACTGGGTGTTCGTGATGGTGAGGATGTCCTTCACCGCCAACGTGAGCTGGTAGTAGGGCATGGTCGTCGCCTGGTAGTCGATCGTCTGCGGGGCCATCGTCAGGATGAAGCCCGACCCGGCCTTGGCCCGCAGCTGGTGCAGCGCATCGCTCATGTACGTGGCGTTGATGCCGTGCTCGAGGTCGATGTCGATGCCGTCGAATCCGTACTGCTGCATCACGGCGTAGGCGGAGTCGGCGAAGTTCTTCGCCTCCGTCGCGTTCGAGACGATGACGTTGCCTCGCTCGCCGCCGACCGAGAGCACGACCTTGCGCCCCTGTGCGCGGATCGCCGCGACATCCGCCTTGAACTGCGTCGTGCTGTACCCGCCGAGCTCGGCGCTCGCCAGGTTGAAGGTGATGCCGCCGGGCGAACCGGCCAGGTTGTCGGCGAACGCGATCGCGACGAGGTTGTACGCCTGCGGCACCTCGCTGAGGCGCATCGTCACGGATCCGTTGTCGAAGTTGTGCCAGTAGCCCGTGAGCCACTGCGCGGGCTGGGCTGCCGTCGCCGATGCGGCTGCCTGCGGTGCGGTCGAGGCTGACGCGGGAACCGCGGCCGCGAGTGATCCCGCGACGAGCGCTGCGCCGGCGGCCAGCGCGGCGACGGCGGCGAACTTGGATCGCTTGCGGGGTCGGAATGGTGTTCGCACGAGAGTGCTCCTTTCGGTCCTCGACGACGAGGACCCGGCCACGCTAGCCAGCGGCGTGCGGTCGCGGCATCCGTGGTTTCCACATGTTCTCAAGGCCCCTTTCGCATTGCGTACGCAGTGCAGGATGGACCCATGGCCTCGATCGACACCCTCACCGACGACGGGCGCCGGTTCGTCACCGACTCCCACCTCGCGACGCTCTCGACGATCGGGCCGGACGGCGGCCTCCACGTCGTCGCAGTCGGCTACACCCTCGACGACGGCATCGTGCGCATCATCACGAGCGACGGCACGCAGAAGGTGCGCAACGTCGAGCGCGACGCACGGGCCTCGGTGGCCCAGGTGTCGGGTCCGCAGTGGCTCAGCATCGCCGGCGAGGCGACCATCGAGCGCGACCCCGACGCGGTGGCCCACGCGGTCGCGCTCTACGCGCAGCGCTATCGGCAGCCCCGCGTGAACCCGCGCCGCGTCGTCATCCGGCTCGCGCCGGATCGCGTGATGGGCTCTGCTGGTCTCGTCGGCTGAGCCGCTCTCGATCAGCCTTCGATGAGGGTCGGATGTCGCAGCCGCGCGCAGGTCGCCCGGGCGACGCAGCGGCGTCGTCGTCCAGCAGGCGAGCCGCCTGTACACGGCCGCCGAGGACCTCGAGCAGTTCCGGCTCGCCATGTGGGTGAGCATCGCAGGCGAAGCCCTCCTCGTGGCAGCCGCAGCGTTCGCATGGTTGACCGTCCGCGGATCACGCAGGGCGCACTGCAACGTTCGCCGGTTGCCGTGCCGTCGCCGGCGGTCCGACTCATCCCGAACCCCGGTCGGGCCGTTCGCACGGTTCGAACGAAGAGGGGGCGGATGCCGCAGCATCCGCCCCTCTCTTGAGAATGACCTCGCTTAGAAGTCCCAGTCCTCGTCTTCGGTCGACACGGCCTTGCCGATGACGTAGGAGGAGCCGGAGCCCGAGAAGAAGTCGTGGTTCTCGTCGGCGTTCGGCGAGAGCGCCGAGAGGATCGCCGGGTTCACGTCGGTGACGCTCTTCGGGAACATCGCCTCGTAGCCGAGGTTCATGAGGGCCTTGTTGGCGTTGTAGTGCAGGAACTTCTTGACGTCCTCGGTCAGGCCGACGCCGTCGTAGAGGTCCTGCGTGTACTGCACCTCGTTGTCGTAGAGCTCGTAGAGCAGCGAGAACGTGTAGTCCTTGATGTCGTCGCGCTCTTCCTGCGTGACCTTCTCGAGGCCCTTCTGGAACTTGTAGCCGATGTAGTACCCGTGCACGGCCTCGTCGCGAATGATGAGGCGAATGAGGTCGGCGGTGTTGGTGAGCTTGGCCCGCGACGACCAGTACATCGGCAGGTAGAAGCCCGAGTAGAAGAGGAAGCTCTCGAGCAACGTCGAGGCGACCTTGCGCTTCAGCGGCGAGTCGCCCTGGTAGTACTCCATGACGATGGAGGCCTTCTTCTGAAGGTTGGGGTTCTCGACCGACCAGCGGAAGGCGTCGTCGATGTCCTTCGTCGAGCACAGCGTCGAGAAGATCGACGAGTAGCTCTTCGCGTGCACCGACTCCATGAACGCGATGTTCGTGTAGACCGCCTCTTCGTGCGGCGTGATCGCGTCGGGGATGAGCGAGACCGCGCCGACCGTGCCCTGGATCGTGTCGAGCAGCGTGAGACCCGTGAACACGCGCATCGTGAGCGTCTGCTCGTCGGGCGTCAGCGTGTTCCACGACTGGATGTCGTTCGACAGCGGCACCTTCTCGGGCAGCCAGAAGTTGTTCACGAGACGGTTCCAGACCTCGAGGTCCTTGTCGTCCTGGATCTTGTTCCAGTTGATCGCCTGCACGTGGTCGACGAGCTTGAGCTTCTCGGGAGGGGTCATTTCAGCTTCTTTCAGAATGACGGATGTCACGGGCGGGCGGGTCTCGATATGGCGCTGGCGCGCCTACTCGACCGACGGGGTCACAGGGCGCAGGAGACGCACATCTCGAGCTCGGTGCCCTCGAGGGCCATCTGCCGCAGGCGGATGTAGTAGATCGTCTTGATCCCCTTCTTCCATGCGTAGATCTGCGCCTTGTTGATGTCGCGCGTCGTGGCGGTGTCCTTGAAGAACAGCGTCAGCGAGAGGCCCTGGTCGACGTGCTGCGTCGCCGCGGCATAGGTGTCGATGACCTTCTCGTGGCCGATCTCGTACGCGTCCTGGTAGTACTCGAGGTTGTCGTTCGTCATGAACGCCGCCGGGTAGTAGACGCGACCGAGCTTGCCTTCCTTGCGGATCTCGATCTTCGACGCGATCGGGTGGATCGAGGCCGTCGAGTTGTTGATGTACGAGATCGATCCGGTCGGCGGCACGGCCTGCAGGTTCTGGTTGTAGATGCCGTGCTCCTGGATCGACGCCTTCAGCGCCTTCCAGTCCTCTTGCGTGGGGATGTGCACGTTCGAGTCGGCGAAGAGCTGCGTGACCTTCGCGGTCGCGGGCACCCACGCGGCATCCGTGTACTTGTCGAAGAACTCGCCCGACGCGTACTTGGAGTCTTCGAAGCCGACGAAGGTCTCGCCGCGTTCGGTCGCGATGGCGTTCGACGCACGCAGGGCGTGGAACAGCACCGTGTAGAAGTAGATGTTCGTGAAGTCGATGCCCTCTTCGCTGCCGTAGAAGACGCGCTCGCGTGCGAGGTAGCCGTGCAGGTTCATCTGGCCGAGGCCGATGGCGTGCGACTTGTCGTTGCCGTCTTCGATCGAGCGCACCGAGGTGATGTGGCTCATGTTCGACACCGCGGTGAGGCCGCGGATCGCGGTCTCGATGGTCTTGCCGAAGTCGGGCGAATCCATGGTGAGGGCGATGTTCAGCGAACCGAGGTTGCAGCTGATGTCCTTGCCGATCTCGTTGTACGAGAGGTCCTCGTTGTACGTCGTCGGCGTGTTCACCTGCAGGATCTCGCTGCAGAGGTTCGACATGTTGATGCGGCCCTTGATGGGGTTCGACTTGTTGACCGTGTCCTCGAACACGATGTAGGGGTAACCGCTCTCGAACTGGATCTCGGCGAGCGTCTGGAAGAACTCGCGGGCGTTGATCTTGGTCTTCTTGATGCGCGGGTCGTCGACCATCTCGCGGTACTTCTCGGTGACCGAGATGTCGCCGAACGGCTTGCCGTAGACGCGCTCGACGTCGTACGGCGAGAAGAGGTACATGTCCTCGCCGTTCTTGGCGAGCTCGAACGTGATGTCGGGCACCACGACGCCGAGGGACAGCGTCTTGATGCGGATCTTCTCGTCGGCGTTCTCGCGCTTGGTGTCGAGGAACTTCATGATGTCGGGGTGGTGCGCGTTCAGGTACACAGCACCGGCACCCTGGCGGGCACCGAGCTGGTTGGCGTAGCTGAAGCTGTCTTCGAGGAGCTTCATCACGGGGATGATGCCGCTGGACTGGTTCTCGATCTGCTTGATCGGGGCGCCGGCCTCGCGGATGTTCGAGAGCGAGAGCGCCACGCCGCCGCCGCGCTTGGAGAGCTGCAGCGCCGAGTTGATGCCGCGCGAGATCGACTCCATGTTGTCTTCGATGCGCAGCAGGAAGCACGACACGAGTTCGCCGCGCTGCGCCTTGCCCGTGTTCAGGAACGTCGGGGTCGCCGGCTGGAAGCGGCCGCCGATGATCTCTTCGACCAGGTTGACGGCGAGCTGCTCGTCGCCCTGCGCGAGACCGAGGGCCGTCATGACGACGCGGTCCTCGAAGCGCTCGAGGTAGCGCTTGCCGTCGAACGTCTTGAGCGTGTAGCTCGTGTAGTACTTGAAGGCGCCGAGGAACGTCTCGAAGCGGAACTTCTTCGAGTACGCGAGGTCGTTGAGCTTGGTGATGAACTCGAACGAGTACTGGTCGAGCACGGCCTGCTCGTAGTACTCCTTCTCGACGAGGTAGTCGAGCCGCTCCTTGAGGGAGTGGAAGAAGACGGTGTTCTGGTTCACGTGCTGCAGGAAGTACTCCCGCGCGGCCTCGCGATCCTTGTCGAACTGGATCTGTCCGTCGTCGCCGTAGAGGTTCAGCATCGCGTTGAGCGAGTGGTAGTCCATGCCCACGCGCGGCACGTCGATCACGGCTACGCCGCTGTCCGTTGAGTTGACCAAAATGCGTCCAATCCCTCGTTGACGGCGTTCACGTCGTCAGGTGTTCCGAATACTTCGAAGCGATACAGCGGCGGCACGTGGCACTTCACCGCGATGATGTCTGCGGCCAGGCAGTAGCCCGTGCCAAAATTCGTGTTGCCGGCGCCGATGACCCCGCGGATCAGTGACCGGTTGTGCTCGTCGTTGAGGAACCGGATGACCTGCTTGGGCACGGCGCCGTTGCCGTCACCCCCGCCGTAGGTGGGGAGGACGAGCACATAGGGTTCGGATGCCACGAGCGGCGCATCTTTCGCATGCAGCGGGATGCGGCTGGCCGGGCGTCCGAGTTTCTCGATGAACCGTGCGGTGTTGCCCGACACGCTCGAGAAGTAGACGAGGTTCGTCATGCCAGGTGCACTCCTTTCGCGATTCCGATGCACTCTGCTGAGCTCACCGGCGCGGTCGGGAGATCAGGCCAGGCGCGAGGCGAGCTCAGCGATCTTGTCGGGGCGGAAGCCCGACCAGTGGTCTTCGTCGGTGATGACGACGGGGGCCTGCAGGTAGCCCAGTTCCTTGACGTGCGCGAGCGCGCCCTCGTCAGTCGAGACGTCGAGCACTTCGTACTCGATGCCCTTGCTGTCGAGCGCCCGGTAGGTGGCGTTGCACTGGACGCAGGATGGCTTGGTGTAGACCGTGACCGTCATGTTCTCCCCTGTTCTTCTCGGGCTCCGGAGGAGCCCGCCCCCGTGATTTCTAGCGAGTTCAATACTACATCTAGTGGCTGGCGAACTGGCCCGCCACAACATGCAGTAATTACATTCCTGTAGTTTTCCACCGCTTCATCCACAGTCCATCCCCAATCGGATGCCCCGGTGATCCGCGGATTCCCGCGGAGCCCGCCGAGGTTATCCACAGACCGAAACCAACTCGATTCGCTGCTTGTGGATGGACACCCGGGCGTGTCGCCGAGAACGACACTTGGGGGGTTCAGGATGCCGCGACCCCTACATGTTGTGTTGTCCCTCCATGGTGCCACTACCCACCGACATCACTGAGGGTGCCGGACGCGTGTCGCGCGACGGGCGGTGCGACGGGCCGCGCGAGGGGTCACGCCGCGGGCTCGCGCGAACCTCGCAGCGCGAATCCGAGCAGCACGAGCGCGGCGAGCGCGATCCACGGGCCGAAGCCGAACACGAGCACCAGCCCGACGCCCAGGATGCCGCAGACGACCGCGACTCCGACGGGCACCCGCATGCGGGCGAGCCGCCCGATGCGCCCGACGCGCCCCCGCGCAGAACCGCGGATCGCCGGCCGAGGAGCGCGAAGCGCGTCTCGAGACCCAGCCCGCACGACTGCCGAGGCTCCAACCGACGGGCGCCCCGCAGCGTCGCCCCGCTCCCACCGCGAGAACGCCCGCACGATCCCCGCCGTCACCACGGCAGCTGCGACGAGCCAGATCGGCCGGGTCGCCCACCACTCGGGTTCGAGCGGAACGAGCAGCGCGAGGCCGACGGCCTCGTTCAGCCAGAGCAGCGCCCCGGCGAGCACGATGAACGCCGGCATGTGCCAGAGGTAGAGCGTCATGCCCCATTCGCCGAAGCTCGCGATCGCGCGGGCGGGTCGCGGGCGCTCGGCCCACCGCCGCAGCGCCGGACGCGCGAGCGAGAAGAGCATCAGCTGGGCGACGCCGAGCACGACGAGGCACACGGTCGGCGGGTTCAGGTTCATGAGCAGGTCGGGCGAGTACGGACCGGCGAGCGTCAGGGCGGCGAGCACGCCGAGCGCGGCGACCGCGACGACGAGGCGCGCGGCACGCGGCATCCGCTCGACCGTGCCGTCGGCGAGCCAGAACCCGCCCTGCTGCACGAGCAGCCACACCGCGAGCAGGTTGGCGAACCCGATCGCGTCGATGCCGGTGGCCATGCGCGCGACGTCGACCGCGACGACGACCGCGAGCAGTACGGCGAGGGTCGCGAACGGATGCCGCGAGTGCGCCCGCGCCATGAGCGGCACGAGCGACGTGCACGCGAGGTACACGGCGAGGAACCAGAGCGGCTGACCGATGCGGAATCCGGCGGTCGCGACGACCTCGGCGGGCAGGCCCGCGGCCGTGAGCACGGCGAGCGCGACCCCGACCACGGCGACGAGGGCGATGGCCGGCCGCACGAGGCGCGCGAGCCGACCGCGCACGTAGGCCGCGGCATCCGCCCCTCGCACGTGCATGCGCCGCCACTGCGAGACGGCCGAGTAGCCGCCGATCACGAAGAAGAGGGGCATGATCTGCACGAACCAGGTGGCGGCCGCGAAGCCGTCCCACTGCTCGAGGGCGTTCTCGAGCACCGGGCCGCCCGCCCCCACGCTGACGCCGACCATCATGGCGTGCAGCGCGAACACCACGACGAGGCACGCGGCGCGGGCGGCGTCGATCGCGGCATCCCTGGTGCGGCCGCGCGCCTGCGCCTCCGACGCCGACGCCGACGCCGACGCCGACGCCGAGACTCGAGACGGTACTCGCCGGATCGCGGTGGTGCGCACCGTGTTCAGCGCGCTGCGCTCTGCGTTCAACGTCACGACGACGCTCCTCCCGGGGCGGCGTCTCCGCCCGTGCGGGCAGGCTACGAACGCGGTGCGCGCCGCGGCATCCCCCGTCGGTGCCGTTCACTCCCCCTACCCCGGTACGGGCGAGCGGATGCCGCGTGCCCAACTCAGGACGCAACGACCGACACGCCGCGGGCAGGCCGGTTCGCCCGGCGTGGCGTCGCGTTCGTCCTGAATTGCCCACGCGCGAATCGCGCCGACCGAGCGAGCGGATGCCTCGGGCGGGCGCGCGTCAGCGGCCGGGCTGCACCAGGCCGACGTCGTAGGCGAAGACGACGGCGTGCACGCGATCGCGCAGGTGCAGCTTGGCGAGGATCTTGCCGACGTGCGTCTTCACGGTCTGCTCGGCGATGAACAGGTCGGCGGCGATCTCCTGGTTCGAGCGTCCGCGGGCGATCAGCACGAGCACCTCGCGCTCGCGGGCCGTCAGCGCCGAGAGCAGGTGCTCGTCGACGCGCGGGGCGGGCGCCGTGCGCGCGACGTCCTCGATGAGACGGCGGGTGACGCTCGGAGCGAGCAGTGCCTCGCCCGCGGCGATGACGCGCACGGCGTTCACGACGTCGGCGGGCAGGGCGTCCTTGAGCAGGAATCCGCTCGCGCCGGCCCGGAGCGCCGCGTAGACGTAGTCGTCGATGTCGAACGTCGTGAGCATGAGCACGCGCGGCACGTACTCGCTCGAACGGGGTGGTGTCTGCAGCGCACGGGTCGCGTCGATGCCGTTCAGGCCGGGCATGCGCACGTCCATGACGACGACGTCGGGGCGCAGCTCGTGCGCGAGCACCACGGCCTCGGCGCCGTCGGCGGCCTGCCCGACCACGCTGATGCCGTCGTGCGCGTCGAGCACCGCGGCGAACCCGGCGCGCACCATCGCCTGGTCGTCGGCGATGAGCACCGAGATCGTCACGAACCCTCCCCTGCACGGATGTCAGCAGCGCGGATGTCGGCGGCGGCGCCGGTGCCGTTCTCGGCATCGGACGCGAGCGGCAACGTCGCGCGCACCTCGAAACCGCCGTCGACGGTTTCTCCGCTCTCGATCCTGCCACCGAGCATGCGCACGCGCTCGCGCATGCCGATCAGGCCGTGGCCCGCGCCGGGTTCGCGGCGGGCGGCCGACGGGTCGACCGCTCCCCCGCCTGCCGTCGCGCCACCGGCGGCTGCGGCATCCGGAGCACCCGGAGCACCCGGAGCACCCGGGGCATGCTGCGGCGCATTGCGCACGACGAGGTCGAGACCCGCGCGCTGGCCCGCCGACCGCTCGACCCGCACGAGCGTCGCCGCACCGGGCGCATGCCGCAGCACGTTGCTCAGCGACTCCTGCACGATGCGGTAGGCCGCCCGCGCCGCGGGGCCGCCGTCGAGCAGCCCGGGCGCGAGCTCGAGCGAGACCGGCACCCCGGCGCGCTCGACGCTCGCGACGAGCTCGGGCAGTTCGGCGAGCCCGGGCTGCGGCGCCGTCTCTGGCTCGCCCGAGGGGTCGCGCAGCACGCCCAGTAGCGCGCGCATCTCGGCCATCGCCGACCGGGCGGATGCCGCGATCTCGGCGAACTCGGCCGCCGCCGCCTCGTCGAGCCCCGTGAGCCGGTACGGCGCGCTCGACGCCTGCACCTGGATGATCGACATGCCGTGCGCGATGACGTCGTGCATCTCACGGGCGATGCGCGTGCGCTCCTCGGCGACGAGCCGGCGTTCGTGCTCGACGGCACCCGCGCGCCGCTCCTCGTCGAGCACGGCTCCGAGCCGGGCCCGCCAGGCCGTGACCGCGAGCGCCGCACCGAGCACGAGCGCACTCACGGCGCCGCTCGTGACGAGGTTCGCGATCACGCCGTCGGGCGTCGCCCCGTGACCGGGTACGAACGCGATGCCGAGCGGCAGCACGATGGCGCCCAGCCACAGGGCGCCCGCGGCCTGCGGGAACCCGCGCAGCACGAGCAGCGCCAACGTCGCGCAGAGCAGGATGAGCTGCGGAACGGTGACCGGCCACGGCATACCCGGATCCGCCGAGCCGAGCAGCCCGAACGCCGCCTGCCCCGCGAGGAAGGCGGCGGCCGACGCCCAGCCGTTCCACATGGCGAGCAGCAGGCTGCCGACCTGGAGCAGCGCGATGCCGAAGGCCGCGGCGACGTGCACGTGGTAGACCGCGGCGTCGATCGGCACCGACACGGCGTAGAGCACGACGGAGACGAACGCCGCGAGCACCCACATGACCGTCGCGGGCTCGACGCCCGAGATCGTGCCGAGCGCCGAGGCGGATCCGCCGCGCGAGGGCGATCCTTCGGGGCCGGGTGCCCGACCCCCGGGTCGCGCGGCGGCGACCTCCGACGGAGACGGCGGCGGGGGTGGAACGGGCGGACCCGGTCGTGATGCGGTGACCATGGCGTCACTCTGGCATGCACGCGCGGCGTGCACATCCCTCCAGGGGGCGGTTGCGGCATCCCTCGCAGGTATGGTGCCGAGCCGTGCCGGCCCGATGCCCCACGCCGCTGAGCCGCGCTCAGCCCTTGGCGGCCTTCGCAGCGGCCTTCGCGGCCTGCTTCGTCGCGCGCACCTTGGCGAGCGACTCGGGGTCGACGATGTCGGCGACGGAGCGGTAGGCGTCGGCCTCGCCGTACGGGCCGGCGGCCTCGCGCCATCCGGAGGCCTCGAGCCCGCACTGCTTGCCGAGCAGCGCGAGGAAGATGCGCGCCTTCTGGTCGCCGAACCCGGGCAGCGCCTTCAGGCGCTTCAGCACCTCGGCGCCGGTGGGCTCGCCCCGCGTCCAGATCTGCGTCGCGTCGCCACCCCACTCGTCGCGCACGGCCGTCGCGAGGGTCTGCACGCGTTCGGCCATGGCCCCGGGGAACCGGTGCACGGCGGGCGTCTGATTGAACGCCTCGACGAACGCGTCGGGTGCGACGTCGGCGATCACGGCGGGGTCGATCGAGCCGACGCGATCGCGGATCTTCACCGGGCCCGCGAACGCGGACTCCATGGTGACCTGCTGGTCGAGCAGCATGCCCGTGAGCAGCGCGAACGCGTCGTCGCTCAGCAGTTCGTCGGCGGCCGGGTCTCCGGTGATGTGCAGTGGCATGCGTCCATCCTCCCACCGGGTCGCCCGCGGCATCCGGATGTCTCGTCGAACCCGATCCGTGGCAGCAATCCGGACAGGAAGTGACCGCATGCTTGGCGAGACTGGCGGTAGGCGATTCGATGGAACGGATCGTCCGCATCCCTACCGAGGAGTCACACCATGGACTGGAAGATCGAACTCATCCACGTGCCCGTCAGCGACGTCGACCGCGCCAAGGAGTTCTACGTCGAGAAGCTCGGGTTCAACGCCGACCACGACCAGCAGGTCAGCGACGACCTGCGCTTCGTGCAATTGACCCCTCCGGGCTCGGCGTGCTCGATCGCGATCGGCGAGGGGCTCGGCGCCACGTTGGCACCCGGCTCGCTCGACGTCATCCAGGTCGTGATCGCCGACGCCGACGCCGTGCTGGCCGACCTTCGCGCCAAGGGCGTCGAGTGCGAGGGCGTCGACGAGCAGGCCTGGGGGCGCTTCATCACGCTGAAGGACCCCGACGGCAACACCTGGACCCTGCAGCAGCTGCCCGACTGGTCGCAGGGCGCACAGGCGTCGCAGGCGTCGCAGGCGTAGCGAAGCCGCACGATCGCACGGGCGGCGGCGCGTGGCCGAGCAGTGCGCGGCGACGCATCGGACGACGGGCGGATGCCGCGCGCCGCCCGCGCGCGTAGGCTGCTGGCATGTCCGACCTCTCGCGCTACCTGCCGCTCTCGAACCGGCCGAAACGCGACGAATCCGCCGTGACGAGCACGTGGAACGCCGAGCTCGCCGAGGTGCTCACCGCGCTGACGGCCGTGCTCGCCCCGCTGCCCGACGCGGCGTGGGCGGCCCGGAGCCGCCGCCCGACGTGGAGCGTGCACGACCTCGTCGCGCACCTCGTCTGGCGCCTCTCGACGTCGCGAGGCGAACGCTGGAGAACCAGCGCGCGCTCGCTCGCCGAGCAGGGCTTCAGCGCGGCCGCCGCCGAACTCTCGATCGCGCGCCGCGCCGCCGCATCCGTCGACGGGTCGCCGACCGCGCTCGTCGCACGTCTCACCGAGCTGCGCGACGCCGCCGCCGCCGGTGCGCCGGGCGACGCACGGGAAGGTTCCGGCGCGCGCACCGGCGGCGACGAGCGCGACCGCGACCGCGACGACACCGTGCAGACCGGCATCAGCGCCCTCGCCGAGGCCGTCATCGCCGCCACCGACCTCGGTTCCACGCTCGGCACCCCGATCGCCGTGCCCGAACGCGCCTCAGGGGCCGTGGCGTTGCGCCGCGCACTCGAGGCGCCCACCGAGATCAAGGCCGTGACGCGCGGACATGCGCTCGCGGCGACCGACGCCGGCTGGAGCTTCGGAAACGGGCCCGTGCTGCAGGGCACGGCCGTCGAGATCCTGCTGTTCCTCTACGGCCGCAGCGACACCGCGCCGCGCCCGGCCCCGCGGCGCTGACGGCGCCGCGGCCGGGTCAGCTCGCCGGCGCACTCCACCGGGCACGAGGCATCCGCTCGCCCGCTGACGACGCGCGCCCGGCACACGACAGCGCCCGGCACACGACAGAGGGGCGGATGCCGCAGCATCCGCCCCTCCGTTCAGTTCACGCCGTGCGCGTCGACCTCAACGGCCGCCGCTGCGACGACGGTTGTAGACGTCGAAGGCCACCGCGAGCAGCAGCACGAGGCCCTTGACGACCTGCTGCCACTCGATGCCGAGGCCGATGATCGACATACCGTTGTTCAGCACGCCGATGATCAGACCACCGATGATCGCGCCGCCGATGGTGCCGACACCGCCCTGCACCGCAGCGCCACCGATGAAGGCCGCCGAGATCGCCTCGAGCTCGAAGCCGTCACCGGCCTTCGGGCCGGCCAGGTTGAGTCGGGCCGTGAAGATGAGGCCGGCGAGCGCGGCGAGCGTGCCCATGTTGACGAACAGCCAGAAGTCGACGCGACGCGTCTTGATGCCCGAGAGCTCCGCCGCGTGGCGGTTGCCGCCGATCGCGTAGATGTGGCGACCGAAGACCGTGCGGTTCATCACGATGCCGTACACGAGGATCAGCACGGCCAGGATGATCAGCGTGATCGGGATGCCCTTGTACGACGCGAGCGAGTAGGCGAAGAAGCCGATCGCCGCCGAGACGAGCACGAGCTTGACCGCGAACCACAGCATGGGCTCGACGTCCTGGCCGTACTTCTGGCGGCCGCGGCGGGTGCGCACCTGCTGCACGATGAGGATGATGATCGCGAGGGCGCCGACGCCGAGCGTCAACGGATCGATCTCGAACTCGCCGAAGAGGTCCGTCAGGAAGCCGTTGCCGAGCGCACGGTACTCGGCCGGGAACGAGCCGATGTTGGCGTTGCCGAGCACCACGAGCGCGAGGCCGCGGAAGATGAGCATGCCGGCCAGCGTCACGATGAACGCCGGGATGCCGACGAACGCGATCCAGAAGCCCTGCCAGACGCCGACGAGGGCGCCGATGCCGAGCGAGAGGATGACCGACAGCCACCACGGCAGGCCCCACTGCACGGCGAACACGCCGGAGCAGGCACCGACGAAGGCGGCGACCGAACCGACCGAGAGGTCGATGTGGCCCGCGATGATGACCATCACCATGCCGATGGCGAGCACGAGGATGTACCCGTTCTGCACCACCAGGTTGGAGATGTTCTGCGGGCGGAGCAGGATGCCGTCGGTGAGGATCGCGAACAGCACGACCACCGCGATGAGCGCGATGAAGATGCCGTTCTTGCCGAGGTCGGACAGCACATGGCTGATCCGATCGGTGAACTTGTTGCTCGGCGGGTTGATGTTGCCGCCGACGGCGTTCGACTCGGTGGTCGGGACCTGAGAGGGATTGGACATGGGGTCTCCTGTGATTCGCGCGCGCCCGGGCGTCAGCGCGGCTTTTCCATGGTCATGAGCTTGAGCATCGACTCGGGCGTGGCCTCGGCGATGGGGAGTTCGCCGGTGATGCGCCCCTCGGAGAGGGCGTACACGCGGTCGCAGATGCCGAGCAGTTCGGGCAGCTCGGACGAGATGACGATGATGCCCTTGCCCTGTGCGGCGAGCTTGTTGATGATCGTGTAGATCTCGTACTTGGCGCCGACGTCGATGCCTCGCGTGGGCTCATCGAGGATGAGCACGTCGGGGTCGGAGTAGATCCACTTCGACAGCACGACCTTCTGCTGGTTGCCGCCCGAGAGCTTGCCGGTCTTCACCAGCACGTTCGGCGCCTTGATGTTCATCGACTGCTTGAACTCGGTGGCGACCTTGTACTCCTCGTTGTCGTGCACGAGGCCGAACTTCTCGAGCTTCTTCAGCGACGCCATCGAGATGTTGCGCTTGATGTCCTCGATGAGGTTCAGTCCGTAGGTCTTGCGGTCTTCGGTCGCGTACGCGATGCCCTGCTCGATGGCCTCGGAGACCGTACGGGTCTTGATCTCCTTGCCTCGCAGGAACACCTTGCCCGTGATGCGCGAGCCGTAGCTCTGGCCGAACAGGCTCATCGCGAACTCGGTGCGACCGGCGCCCATGAGGCCGGCGATGCCGACGATCTCGCCGGCGCGCACGTTGAGGTTGACGTTGTCGACCACGACCCGGCTGGAGTCCTGCGGGTGGTGCGCGGTCCAGTCCTCGACGCGGAGCAGTTCGTCGCCGAGGTTGGGGGTGTGGTCGGGGTAGCGGTGCTCGAGGTCACGGCCGACCATGTCCTTGATGATGCGGTCCTCCGTCACCTCCTGCTTCGCGATCGTCTCGATCGTCTTGCCGTCGCGGATGACCGTGACGGAGTCGGCGACCTTCTTGATCTCGTTGAGCTTGTGGCTGATGATGATCGACGTGATGCCCTGCCCCTTGAGGTGCAGGATCAGGTCGAGCAGGTGGTCGGAGTCCTCGTCGTTCAGCGCCGCGGTCGGCTCGTCGAGGATGAGGAGCTTCACCTCTTTCGAGAGCGCCTTCGCGATCTCGACGAGCTGTTGCTTGCCGACGCCGATGTCCATGATCTTGGTCGTCGGGTTCTCGCGCAGGCCGACGCGGGCGAGGAGCTTGGACGCCTCGAAGTTCGTCTTGTTCCAGTCGATGAGGCCGCCGCGGCCCTTCAACTCGTTGTTGAGGAAGATGTTCTCGGCGATCGACAGGTACGGGCTGAGCGCGAGTTCCTGGTGGATGATGACGATGCCCTTGGCTTCGCTGTCCGTGAGGTCCTTGAACTCGACCGTCTCGTTCTCGAAGACGATGTCGCCGTCATAGGTGCCGTAGGGGTAGACGCCTGAAAGCACCTTCATCAGCGTGGACTTGCCCGCGCCGTTCTCACCGCAGATGGCGTGGACTTCGCCGCGCTCGACCTCGATGGTCACGTTGGACAATGCCTTCACGCCGGGGAAGGTCTTCGTGATGCCGCGCATCTCGAGAATGTTGGTGGTCATATTCGCTCCTGCTTCATCGCCGGTGCCCTGTCGGACGCGGATGCCGCGGCCGGACCTGAGGCGAGACTACTCCCGCCCCAGGCTCCGGCCGCGTCATCCCATCAGCGGGTCAACCCGGTCGGGTCGATCAGCCGTTGATTTCCTCTTCGGTCCAGTAGCCGCTGTCGACCAGGACCTCGGTGATGTTGTCCTTGACGACGATCTGCGACTCGAGCAGGTACGAGGGAACGACCTTCACGCCGTTGTCGTAGTCCGTCTCGTTGTTGACCTCGACGTCTTCGCCGTTCAGGATCGCGGCGGCCATGTTCACGGCGACCTCGGCGAGCTTGCGGGTGTCCTTGAAGATCGTCGCGTACTGCTCGCCCGCGTTGATCGCCTTGACCGAGTCGAGCTCGGCGTCCTGGCCCGAGATGACCGGCCAGCCCTCGCCGACCGCGTAGCCGGCGTCGGTCAGGGCCGAGATGATGCCGCGCGAGAGGCCGTCGTACGGCGAGAGGACCGCGTTGACCGTGGAACCGTCGGAGTACGTCGAGGTCAGGATGTTCTCCATGCGCTCCTGCGCGACCTCGCCATCCCAACGGAGGGTTGCAGCCTGCTCGAAGTCGGTCTGACCCGACTTCACGACGAGGGTGCCGTCATCGATCAGGGGCTGGAGGACGTCCATCGCACCGTTCCAGAAGAACGTGGCGTTGTTGTCATCGGGCGAACCGGCGAACAGCTCGATGTTGAACGGACCCGCGGGTGCGCCCTCGATCGGGGTGCCGTCCAGCTCGACCAGGCCGAGACCGTTCAGCACCGACCACGCCTGCTGCTGACCGACGACGAAGTTGTCGAACGACGCGTAGTAGTCCACGTTCTCCGAGTCGCGGATCAGGCGGTCGTAGGCGATGACCGGGATGTCCGCGTCAGCGGCGTCCTGGAGCACCTGCGACAGCGTGGTGCCGTCGATCGACGCGATGATCAGGGCCTCAGCACCCTTGGTGATCATGTTCTCGATCTGCGAGACCTGCGTGGGGATGTCGTCCTCTGCGTACTGCAGGTCGACCTTGAAGCCCTGCTCCTCGAGCTGCTCCTTCACGGCGTCGCCGTCCTGGATCCAACGCTCCGAGCTCTTCGTCGGCATCGCGACGCCGATCAGGCCGCCATCGCCGCCGCCATCGCCGCTGCCGCTGTCGCCCGAACCGCCCGAGCACGCCGCGAGAGCGAGCATGGAAGCCGCCGCCATCGTAGCGAGAAGCACCTTCTTCGTGTTCTTCACGGTGTTTCCTTTCACTGTGTCATTCATGGACGTCATCGTCTTGGTGACAGTCGGAGCGACGGCGCCCATGAACGCCGCTCCCCCACGCCATTCCCGTCGAACCGACCGGATGTCGCAAGCTTGTGTATTGAGTTATGCGCCTTCGGCGCGAGTCATGCCCGGGTCGCCGGCCGACGTGCGTCGGTCGTCTGTCCGTAGACGTTCTGGTATCGGTCGTACAGCCGGTCGATCGCTTCCTGCGGGATCGGGATCAACGGGCCTGCCTCGCGCGCCAGGTGCACCGTGCGAGCGACGTCCTCGACCATGACCGCGGCCTTGACCGCATCCTTCGCACTCGTGCCGATCGTGAACGGGCCGTGATTGGCCATCAACACCGCACGAGACCGGTGACCAGTGAGGGTGTCGACGATGCCGCGACCGATCGAGTCGTCCCCGATGATCGCGAACGGACCCACCGGGATCGGACCACCGAACTCGTCCGCCATCGCCGTGATCACACACGGGATCGGCTCGTTCCGGGCCGCCCACGCCACCGCGTACGTCGAATGGGTGTGCACCACACCGCCGACCTCGGGCATGTTCCGGTACACGTACGCATGCGCCGCAGTATCGGACGACGGGGATCGCTCGGCACCGGGGGTGCCCTCGATCACCTGGCCGTCCAGATCGCACAGGATCATGTTCTCCGGGGCCAGATCGTCATAGCTGACCCCCGACGGCTTGATCACGAACAGGTCCGCACCCGGAACCCGACCAGACACGTTGCCACCCGTCCAGACCACCAGGCCGTACCGCGTCAACTCCGCATGCAACTTCGCAACCTCGGTACGAACCCGCGCGATCGCGACTTCGAGCTGCGGACCATAGGTGCTCATGCGGCGACCGCCCGGATGGCCTCGGAGCCGGAACCGAGAACACGGGCGCACACTCCGGAGGATGCTCCGAACGGGTGCAGGTCACCGTGGTTCACGTGCTGACTCCTTCGTCGATGGTTCGGGTGCGTCGCCCGGTCGTTGGATCGGCGTCATGTGCCGGTCGGATGTGACCGTTCACATGGCGACACTCATGTTAGCCCGATGCCGAGCCGAACTGTCAACTCGGGAGTGGTCACGGATCGGTAACGGCCGGTGCGGCTGTCGGCGTGCGTCGTCAGCACCCCCACATCGGGGCACGGGCAGCCCGGAGGCCCGGAAAGACGTGCGAGACGAGCATTCCGAGCCGGCCCGGAGCACGTTCGGACTCCTTCCATTCGACCCGAAGACGGGTCGCCGAGACGTCGGATTTCATGTGACCGTCACATGTGTGACGGTCACATTCGCGGCCCGACGTGCATAATGAGGGGCGACAAGGCGTGTGACCGTGCACATGCCCACGTACACGAACAAGGAAGTGACCGTGTCAGACGAGCCGTCGAAGGGCCGCGCGCCCAGCATCCGAGACGTCGCGCGCCTGGCCGGCGTCTCCCATCAGACGGTCTCCCGCGTGCTCAACCACCACCCGAGCATCCGCCCCGAGACGAAGCAGCGCGTGCTCGACGTCATGGAGCAGGTGCAGTACCAGCCCAACCGAGCGGCCCGTGCGCTCGTCACGAGCCGATCGCACACCATCGGCATCCTCTCGTCGCAGAGCACCCAGTACGGCCCGGCGTCGAGCATCACGGCCATCGAGGCCGCCGCCCGAGAGGCCGGCTACTGGGTCAGCACGGCCAACATCGACGCCTCCGACGATCGTTCGATCGCCGACGGCCTCGCGCACCTGGTCGCGCAGGGTGTCGAGGGACTCGTGGTCATCGCCCCGCAGGCCCGCGTGTTCGACACGCTCGCCCAGCGCTCGATCGATGTGCCGTACGTCAGCCTGCAGTCGACCGGCAAGGACCCCGACCACACCCTCTCGGTCGACCAGATCGCCGGAGCGCGACTCGCGACCCGTCACCTCATCGAGCTCGGCCACCGCAACATCTACCACCTCACCGGACCCCAGGACTGGATCGAGGCCGAGGCGCGCATGCGCGGATTCCTCGAGGAGATGAGCGCGAGCGACGTGCCGACCACCGCGCCGATCCTCGGCGACTGGACGGCGGACTTCGGCTACTACGCCGGACGCGAGCTGCTCACCGTGCGCGACTTCACCGCGATCTTCTCGTCGAACGACCAGATGGCGCTCGGCCTCATGCACGCGATCCGCGACGCCGGACTCGAGATCCCGCGCGACGTCTCGATCGTCGGGTTCGACGACATCCCCGAGGCCGCGCACTTCTGGCCCCCGCTCACGACCGTGCGGCAGGACTTCGCCGAGCTCGGTCGCCGTTGCGTGGCCCTGCTACTGGGCAGCGACGCCGCGGGTTCGGCGCACCGCGACGCGATCGTGCCCGAGTTGATCGTGCGCTCGTCGACGGGCCGACCCGCCTTCTGAGCAGCGGATGCCGCGCGCAGGCGTCATCGCGAGGGGTCGCCTCCCGCCCGGCATGGTGCCCGTCGAGCCGTGACCGCCGCGCGCGGTATCCGCGACCTGACGCCGGCGCCGCCCTGAAGCCGGTCAGCCGCGCGGCACGCCCGGCGGCCGCACGCGCCCGGCGATGAGCAGGCCGACGATCGCGATGCCCACGGTGACGGCGAAGTCGGCCGTGAACGCACCGGCGCCGATCGCCGACGACACCAGCGCCGTGACGGCGAGGGCGATCGACGCACCGAGCGACTCGGAGATCGTCAGGGCGGCGCTGTTGAAGCCCTGCTCCTCGCGCTTCGACTGGGCGAGCACCGAGACCGAGAACCGCGGGTACATGAACCCCATCGAGGCGCCGGCGAGCGCCCAGGCCACGAACGCGATGACCGGCGGCAGGGTGAACGCGGCCACCGCGAGCACCACGACGAGGGCGAGCACGAGCGTGCTCGCACCGATCTGCACCGCCCGCGTGTCGCTGACCCGGTGGGTGAGGCGCCCCTGCAGCCACGAGGCCGCCGCCCATGTGACGCCGGCGCCCGTGAGCACGACGCCCGCGAGGCTCGGCGACATCTCGTAGTTCTCGATGAAGAGGTACGGCAGGTAGACCTCGCTGCCGAAGAACGCGCCCGCGACGACGAACTTGACCGCCACCGTCGCCGGCATGCCGCGAACGGCATGCAATGTTCCGGGCGGCAGCAGCGGGCGGGCGGCGAGGGCCGCGACCACGATGCCGATGCCGGCGGCGACCCATCGCCACGGGTCGTCGAGCTCCTTCGAGAGGGAGACGGCGAGGGCTGCGGCGGCCGTGAGCACGGCCCACCCGACGCGCCCGAGGCTCCACGGAACCGAGGGGTCGCCCTGCACGAGGTCGCGCACGCGCAGGATCGGCGGCACCATCATGGCCGCGGCGGGCACGACGATCACGATGACGCCGAGGAACACCCAGTGCCAGGTGAACGTCTCGGCGACGAGGCCTGCGAGCGCCGGGCCGACGATCGACGGGATCACCCACGCCGCCGCGAACCCCGCGAACACCCGCGCGCGCAGCGCCTCGGGGTACGCACGCGCGACGATGACGTAGAGCGGCACGATGACCGCGGCGCCGCTCAGCCCGTGCACGAACCGGCCGAGGATGAACACGGTCATGTCGGTCGCGGTGCCCGCGATCACGAGGCCCACGACGAAGAGCGCGGCGGCCGTGATGAGCGAAGGCAGCGGCCCCGAGCGGTCGGTCCAGTTGCCCGCGAGCACCATGCCGATGATGCCCGCGGCCAGCGGCACGGCGAACGAGAGCGCGAACAGCGACTCGCCGTCGAGGTCGCGCACCACGAGCGGCATGATCGTGGTCACGGCCATCGCCTCGAACGCCGCGAGGAAGATCGTCGCGAACATGCCGATCGACAGCCAGGTGTAGGGCGCCGACAGGGGCCCCTTGGCGTCGGGCAGGCGGGGGTCGCCGGTCGGGGCGGATGCCGCGGCATCCGTCGCCCCATGAGCCGACGTCTCGTGAGCGGAGGCCTCGTGAGCGGAGGCCTCAGCCGACGTGTACGCGTCGGCCGCCGGGGCGAGCGAGAACTCGGTCGACTCGGCGCCGCCCGTCTCGATCTCGTCGTTCGCCGCCCCGTCGCCCGTTGATCGCATCACTCGATCGAGCCTACGTCGTGCCGCCGACGTTGCGGTCCGCAGAACGGGCCGGCGCACCGCGAGGAACCGGCGCGCGGCCGGGCGGGCTCAGAGCTCTTCGTGCGTGTCGGGATCGGCGCCCCAGATGCGGCCGCGCTCGAGGCCATCGATCGCCGCGACATCCGCTTCGCTCAATTCGAACGAGAAGACGTCGAGATTCGCCCTGCGCCGATCGGCCTGCGACGACTTCGGAATCGGCACCGAGCCGAGCTGCACGTGCCAGCGCAGCACGACCTGCGGCACCGAACGGCCGAGGCGCGAGGCGATCTCGGTGAGCACGGGCTCGTTCAGCAGGTCGCTCTTGCGGCCGAGCGGGCTCCAGCTCTCGGTGCGGATGCCGTGTTCGGCGTGATAGGCGCGCAGTTCGGTCTGCGAGAAGTACGGGTGCAGCTCGACCTGGTTGACGACGGGGACGACGCCCGTGTCGTACGCGAGACGTTCGAGCATGGGGGCCGTGAAGTTCGAGACGCCGATCGAGCGCACGAGCCCCTTCTCGCGCAGTCGGATCATCGCCTTCCAGCTGTCGACGAACTTGTCGACGCTCGGGTTCGGCCAGTGGATGAGGTAGAGGTCGACCCAGTCGAGGTCGAGCCGCGCACGCGACTCCTCGAAGCTCGCGAGGGTCTCGTCGAACCCGTGGTGACGGCCGGGCAGCTTGGTGGCGACGACGAGGTCGCTGCGATCGACGCCCGAGCGGCGGATCGCCTCGCCGACGACGTCTTCGTTGCCGTAGTTGTAGGCGGTGTCGAGCAACCGGTACCCGTCGGTGATCGCGCCCGAGATCGCCTCGATGCCGCTCTGCTCGTTGAGCCCGTATGTGCCGAGGCCGATCGCGGGAATCGTGTTTCCGTCGCGCAGCGCGTAGGTGGGAAGGCTCATTCCTCCATCCTCACGCACGCGGGCGGCAGATGCACGGTCCCCCGCCGGTCGAGGAGGGCGCGCCGGCGCCAGACCGAGACCACCCGTCGGACGGCACGCTGGTCTCGATACGCTCCTGCGTCGCTACTCGACCGACGGCACCTCGGCGAACGCCCGCACGGGGAAGGTGCCGAACGCCTCGACGCGCGGCGGCACGGCCGTGAACCGCGCGCCCCGCACGGGCACCCGCTCGAGCCCCGTGAGGTGCTCGACCACGTGGATGCCGGCCTCGAGCAGCAGCGAGTGCGCCGGGCGCTCGCCGCCCGACTCGGTGTCGTCGATGTTCAACGCATCGATGCCGACGAGCGCGACCCCGGCCGCGACGAGGTGCCGCGCACCCGCCTCGGTCAGGTAGGGCGAGCCGTGGGCGTACTCGGGCGTGCCGAAACGCCGGTCGAATCCGGTGTGCAGCAGCACCGCCGTGCCCGCGAGCTCGCGGTCGAAGAACACCTCGGCCGGGATGCCGCGGCTCGTCGCATCCGTCAGCCGGAACACCTCGGCGGGCAACCCGACGAGGGTCTCCAGGTCGAGGCTCGCGAGGTCTCCCCCGTCGGCGTAGCGGTGGAACGGGCTGTCGAGGTAGGTGCCCGTGTTGCCCGCCATGGCGATGACGTCGATCTCGAACTCGGTGCCGGGTGCGTAGGCCGCCCGGGATGCCTCGCGCGTGAGGTGCGGCGTGATGACGGGCGCCGGGATGCCCGGGTAGGTCACGAGCCCGGCTCGGATCGGGTGGCTGAGATCCACGAGGGCGCGTGGCGGATTCAGGAGCCGTTCGTGGCGCGCCGCGCCATCAGGGCGCGACGACGGCGAGTCGTCCGGCGCATCCTGAGTTCGCGACACTCCTCGAGATCCGCGGTGGGCCTCCTCGACGATCTCGAGGTTCGAGAGCTGCACGCTGCCGACGAGCGTCAGCCCGAGGTGGCGCACGAGCAGTTCGGCGATCTCGGCCTCGGTCGGGTCGGCGGCGGGCAGGTCGAGACGGAACGCGTCGGCGCGCAGCCCTCCCCCGTTCACGAACGCGATGTCGGCGTCGAAACGGGCGCGGTACTCGGTCATGCGGGGTGCTCCTCGGTGGTGTCGGCGGCGGTCGCGGCGACGACGGATGCCTCGGGGTCGACGGTGGTCCCGGATGCCGCGTGGGTCGCGGATGCCGCGTGGGTTCCGGATGCTGCGGGGCCGACGTCCGTCCGCCGGCCGCGCAGGCGCCGCACGATCGTCACGACGACCGCGGCGACCGCGAGCAGCAATGGCACGAACAGGTTCTGCCAGGCGAGGACGAGCAGGCCTGCCGTCATGACCGTCGCCACGACGGCGAGCCACCAGCCGAACGACCAGCGCTTCAGCAGCAGCGTCGCGGCGAGCATGCCGGCGGCGTAGATCGCGACCATGTTGCTCGTGTGGATCAGGATGAACCCGGTCAGGTCGAGGTCGTTGAGCAGCATCAGGCCGAAGTAGATGAGGATGATGACGCCCGTGAGGGCGAGCGACCGGCGCGGCACCTGCCCGTCGGCGGCGCCCTTCGCGAAGAACCTCGGCAGGTCGCCGTCACGGCCGAGGGCGGCGCCGAGCTTGCCGAACGCGGGCAGGTACGCGTTCATGACGCCGAGGGTGACGATGGCCGCGACGATGGCGACGAGCACCGGGCCGATGCCGGGCGCGGTGGCCTCGACGAGGTCGAGCAGCGGCACCTGTCCGTCGCCGGCACGATCGCCGAGCACCGCGACGGTGACGAACTGCAGTGCGAGGTATCCGGCGCCGACCACGACGACGGCGATGCCGGTCGCGAGCGGGATGATCTTGCGCGGGTTCTTGAACTCCCCGGCGATGTGCGTGCCGACCTCCCAGCCGGCGAACGCCCACACGAACAGGCTGATGGCGACGCCCACCCCGCCCCAGCCGTTCGGGAGGAACGGCGTGAAGTTCGACGCCTCGGCCGCCGGGAACGTCACGGCGACGACGCCGACGACGACCGCCACGAGGAGCCCGGTGAGCACGAACTGCACCCACCCGGCCACGCGCACGCCGAACCAGTTGACGACGAACGGCGGGATGAAGACCGCGAACCCGATGATCGGCACGGCCGAGCGGTCGATGCCGAGCACCGCGACGACGTACTCGCCGCCGAGCACCGCGAGCACGGGCGCGCCGATGCAGACCCCGAAGTAGAACCAGTACCCCGCCATGCGCGCCGCGGTGTCGCCGAGCGCCCGGCGCACGTAGCTCGCGACGCCCCCGGCGTCCGGGTACCGCGAGGCGAGGGCGGCGAACGTGCCGGCGAGCGGGATCGAGAGCACGAGCACGACGGCGACCGCGACGACCGAGGCCGGCCCGGCGGCCGCGGCGGCGAGCCCGGGCAGCACGAGGATGCCGGTGCCGAGCACGCTCGCGATGTACAGGGCCGTGCCCTGCACGAGCCCCAGGCTGCCGTGGTGCTCGCCGATCTGGGAGGCGTCGCCCGCGGTGATGACTGATGCCGCGGCGATGGGTTTCGTGCTCACCCGCTCAGTCTGCGGCATCCGCTCGACGCATGACGATGGCAGGGCTGACGCGCTTCAACGAATTCCTGCCACCGACCGAGCGGATGTCGCATGCCGGCCATCATCGTTCGGTCAGCTGTGGGCGATCGCACGTGTGTATTGCGACCACGAGCGACCGAACGACGCAGGAACGACCCGCCTACAGCCGCGCGAGCGCCTCGTCGATGTCGGCGAGCAGGTCGTTCGCGTCCTCGATGCCGACCGAGAGGCGCACGATCGACTCGGCGACCTCGGCCTCGGTGCCCCGCACCGACGCGTGCGTCATGGCCCACGGGTGGTTCACGAGCGACTCGACGCCGCCGAGCGACTCGGCCAGCTGGAACAGCGTGGTCGACTCGGCGAACCGGCGCGCGGCCTCGCCGCCGCCCGCGAGCTCGATCGAGAGCATGCCGCCGAAGCCCGACATCTGCCGGGCCGCGAGCTCGTGCCCGGGGTGCGACTCGAGCCCCGGGTAGTAGACGCGGGCGATGCCGGAGTGCGACGCGAGCCGCTCGGCGATGAGCTGCGCCGTGGCGCTGTGCCGCTGCATCCGGATGCCGAGGGTCTTGATGCCGCGGGTCGTGAGGAACGCATCGAACGGGCCCGACACCGCGCCGGCGGCGAACTGCGTGAACGTCACCTGCTCGGCGAGCTCCTCCTGCCCCGGCGCGAACACGAGCGCGCCGCCGACGACGTCGGAGTGGCCGCCGAGGTACTTCGTCGTCGAGTGCACGACGACGTCGGCGCCGAGCGCGATCGGCTGCTGCAGCGCCGGCGTCGCGAACGTGTTGTCGACGACGACGAGGGCGCCCGACTCGCGACCGATCTCGGCGAGCGCCACGATGTCGGTGATCTTCATGAGCGGGTTCGACGGCGTCTCGATCCAGAGCACCTTCGTGACGCCGGGCTCGATCGCCGCGCGCACCGCGTCGAGGTCGCCCAGGTCGACCGTGCTGTGCCGCACGCCCCACCCGCCGTGCACCTTGCGGATCAGCCGGTGCGTGCCGCCGTACACGTCGTTGCCGACGACGACGTGGTCGCCGGGCGCGAGCACCGTGCGCAGCAGCGCGTCTTCGGCGGCGAGCCCCGACGCGAACGAGAGCCCGCGGATGCCGCGCTCGAGTGCCGCGAGCTGGGTCTCGAGCGCCGTGCGGGTCGGGTTGCCGCCGCGCGAGTACTCGTAGCCCTCGCGCAGGTTGCCGATGCCGTCCTGCACGTAGGTCGAGGTGAGGTAGACGGGCGGGATCACCGCGCCCGTCGTGGGGTCGAACGCCTGGCCGGCGTGGATCGCGAGCGTGTCGAAGCCGGCGCGGTCGGAGATGTTCATCGTGACATCCGTTTCTGGTTCTGTTCGGGTCTCTGAGGTGGGTTCGCGAGCTGTGCGTCGCGAGGTCTGCGAGGCGCGGGCTCGCGGCATCCGTCGAATCGAGCGAGCGGATGCCGGCGGCTACGCCGAGAGGTAGGTGAGCAGGTCGGTGCGCGTGATGACGCCGAGCGCCTTGCCGCCGTCGGTGACGAGCATCGCGGAGGCGTCGGCGAAGGCCGTGCGCGCTGCGGAGACCGGCTCGTTGACGCCGATGAGCGGCAACTGCTCGCCGATCACGCCGGCGACCTCGTCGGTGAGCTTGACCCGGCCCGTGAAGACCTGGTCGAGTAGCACGTCTTCGGTGATGGTGCCCTTCACCTCGCCGAGTGCGACGGGCGGCTCGGCCGAGAGCACGAGCACCTGCGAGACGCCGGTCGAGGCCATCAGGTCGATCGCCTCGCGCACGCTGTCGCTCGGGTGCACGTAGACGAGGGGCGCCGTGCGGTCGGCCTTCGTGGCGAGCACGTCGGCGATCGTGTGCCCCTCCGGTGCGTTCGAGAAGCCGTAGGCGCGCATCCACTTGTCGTTGAAGATCTTGCCGAGGTAGCCGCGGCCGCCGTCGGGCAACAGCACCACGAACACGTCGTCGGGCGAGGCGTCCTTCGCGGCGCGCAGGGCGGCCGCGACCGCCATGCCGCTCGAGCCGCCGACGAGCAGCCCCTCCTCGTTGGCGAGCCGCCGCGTCATCGCGAACGCGTCGCGGTCGGAGACGGCGAGCACCTCGTGCGGCACCGCGGGGTCGAACGTGTCGGGCCACATGTCCTCGCCGACCCCCTCGACGAAGTACGGCCGGCCGGTGCCGCCCGAGTACACCGAGCCCTCGGGGTCGGCGCCGATCACGCGAACCCGGTCGCCCGAGACCTCGCGCAGGTAGTGACCGGTGCCGGTGATCGTGCCGCCCGTGCCGATGCCGGCCACGAAGTGCGTGATGCGGCCGTCGGTGTCGTTCCAGATCTCGGGACCCGTGGTCTCGAAGTGCGCGCGAGGACCGTTCGGGTTGGCGAACTGGTTCGGCTTGTAGGCGCCGGGCGTCTCGCGAACGATGCGGTCGGAGACGCTGTAGTACGACTCGGGGCCGTCGGGATCGACCGACGTGGGCGTCACGACCACCTGGGCGCCGTAGGCCGTGAGGACGTTGCGCTTCTCCTCACCGAACTTGTCGGGCACGACGAAGATGCACCGGTAGCCGCGCTGCTGCGCGACCAGCGCGAGCCCGACGCCCGTGTTGCCCGAGGTCGGCTCGACGATCGTGCCGCCGGGCTGCAGCAGCCCGTCGCGCTCGGCTGCGTCGATCATGCGCGAGGCGATGCGGTCCTTCACCGAACCGCCCGGGTTCAGGTACTCGAGCTTCACGAGCACGGTCGCCTCGGTCGCACCGGCGACCACGCGGTTGAGCTTCACGAGCGGCGTGTTGCCGACGAGGTCGACGATGGATTCTGCGTACTTCATGGTGAGGGTTCTCCCCTGGGTGTCGTCATCGTGGTGCGCCGTGCGAGACCCGCTGAGCGGGCGCAGGGGCGCGAAAGGTCATGGTCGGTCTGAGCGACGACAACAACGACACGTGAGCAGCACGAGAGACACCCTACCCTGCGGCGGCCTGGCTTGCGCGCCGCCGTTTGTCGCGCGCGGTGCCGGCGGCGAAGACCGCCTCGGAGTCCTCGAGCGCCATGCCCTTGGTCTCCGGCACCTTCCAGAGCACGAAGACGAACGAGAGCACCGCGAACGCCGCGTACATCGCGTAGGTCCAGAACAGCGAGAACTCGGACATCGACGGGAACGACACCGTGATGAGGAAGTTCGCGATCCACTGCGCCGCGGCCGCGAGGCCGAGCGCGCGACCACGGATGCTGTTGGGGAAGATCTCGCCGAGCAGCACCCACACGAGCGGACCCCACGAGAAACCGAACGCGACCACGAACAGGTTCGCGGCGACGAGCGCGACCGGGCCCCAGGCTCCCGGCAGGCTCACCTCGCCGTCGACGGTCACCGAGTTGGCGAAGGCGATCGCCATCGTCGCGAGCGTGACCGCCATGCCGGTCGAGCCGATGAGCAGCAGTGGGCGACGACCGACCTTGTCGACGAGGGCGATCGCGATGAAGGTCACCACGATGTTCGTGACCGACGTGAACACGCTGATCGTGAACGAGTCGGACTCGTCGAAGCCGACGGCCTTCCAGAGCGTCGTCGAGTAGTAGAAGATCACGTTGATGCCGACGAACTGCTGGAACACCGACAGCAGGATGCCGATCCAGACGATGCCCTTGAGGCCGAGCACGGGGCCTCGGAGCGTGCCCTGCGACTCGGCGACCTCGTCGCGGTGCAGCGACCCGGTGATGTCGGCGACGGCCTTCTCGGGGTCGGGGCTGCCGATGCGCTCCAGCACCTCTGCGGCCTGCTTGTCGCGGCCCACCTTGACCAGGTAGCGCGGCGACTCGGGCAGCAGCAGGGCGATCACGCCGTAGACGATCGACGGCACCGCGCACGCGAGGAACATCCACCGCCATGCCTCGAGCCCGAACCAGAACGGCTGGTCGGCGCCGCCCGCGGCCGCCGCGAACAGCGAATCGGAGAGCAGTGCGGCGAAGATGCCGAAGACGATCGCGAGCTGCTGCAATGACGCCAGCCGGCCGCGGATCGCACTCGGCGAGATCTCGGCGATGTAGGCCGGCGCCACCACCGAGGCGATGCCGATGCCCATGCCGCCGAGCACGCGCCAGACGATGAGGTCGACGACGCCGAACGCGAAGCCCGCACCGATCGACGAGACGAGGAACAGCACGGCGCCGATGATCATCACCGGGATCCGGCCGAACCGGTCGGCCAGACGGCCGGCGAGTTCGGCACCGATCGCGCAGCCGAGCAGGGCGCTCGCGACCGCGAACCCGGTCACCGCCGCCGAGAGCGAGAACTCGTCTTGGATCGCATCGACCGCGCCGTTCACCACCGACGAGTCGAATCCGAAGAGGAAACCGCCGACGGCACCGGCTGCGGCGAGCCCGATGACCTTGCGATTCACGCTCTTCGGCAGTTGCTGCGCGTCACCTTTGACATCACTCATCGGATCCCCCTCGCCCTCATCGGCGTTCCCCCGGCCGTGGTGCGAGCCTATCGCCAACCGGGGCTCGTGGGCAGGTGCTCCTGCTGCCGGGAGAGTGTCGCGTAGACGCCGTCGGCCGCCACCAGCTCGGCGTGCGTGCCGCGCTCGACGATGCGCCCTGCGACGACCACGAAGATCACGTCGGCCGAGATGACGGTCGACAGGCGGTGCGCGATCGCGATCGTGGTGCGCCCCTTCGCAGCGTCGTCGAGGGCCTGCTGCACGACGCGCTCGGAGATCGTGTCGAGCGCGCTGGTCGCCTCGTCGAGCACGAGCACGGGCGGGTCCTTGAGCAGCACGCGCGCGATCGCGATGCGCTGCTTCTCGCCGCCCGAGAGTCGGTAGCCGCGCTCGCCCACGGTGGTCGCGTAGCCGTCTGGGAAGGACGCGATGGTCTCGTGGATGTTCGCCGCTCGGGCCGCGGCCTCGAGCTCGGCATCGGTCGCGTCGGGCTTCGCGTACCGCAGGTTCTCGGCGATCGAGGCGTGGAACAGGTAGGTCTCCTGGCTCACGATGCCGATGTTGCGCACGAGCGACTCCTGCCGGAGGTCGCGCACGTCGTCGCCCGCGAACCGCACCGTGCCTCCGGTGGCCTCGTAGAGCCGCGGCACGAGGTACGACACGGTCGTCTTGCCCGCGCCGGAGGGCCCCACGAACGCGGCGAACTGGCCGGGCTCGATCACGAAGCTCACGCCGTCGAGCGTCGGCGCCGTTTCATCCGTCGCATCGGGGTACCGGAAGGTGACGTTCTCGAACTCGACGCGACCGAGGGCTCTCGCCGGTCGAGGAGCGCCCGACGCAGGAGGACGCGTCTCGAGACCCGCGACGTCGCGGGCGTTCGGCGCATCGACGATGGTCGGGCGCAGGTCGAGGTATTCGAAGATCCGCGCGAACAGCGCCGTCGAGGTCTGCAGGTCGAGCGAGACCCGCATGAGCGCCATCAGGGGGAACAGCAGCCGCGCCTGCACGGTGGTGAACGCCACGATCGTGCCGGCCGTGACATCCGTCGCCCCGTTCGCGATGAGCAGGCCCGACGCGAGGTACACGATCGCGGGGATCGAGGACATGAAGATGCCGACCATGGCGAAGAACCACTGCCCCGTCATCTGCTGGCGCACCTGCAGGCCGACCTGGTTGCGGTTCTCGTCGGCGTAGCGGTCGATCTCGTTCTGCTGTCGCGTGAACGACTTCGAGAGCAGGATGCCCGAGACGCTCAGGGTCTCCTGCGTGATCGCCGTCATCTCGGAGAGCGACTCCTGCGTCTCGCCCGCGATGCGCGCCCTGACGCGCCCGACCCGCCGCTGCGCGAACACCATGAACGGCATCAGCACGAGCGCGACGACCGTCAGCTGCCAGTTGAGGATCAGCATCGCGACGAACGCCGAGATCACGGTGACCGTGTTGCCCAGCACGCTCGAGACGGTGTTCGTCAGCACCGAGGCGACCCCGCCGACGTCGTTCTGCAGCCGCGACTGGATGACGCCCGTCTTCGTGCGCGTGAAGAAGCTCAGCTCCATCGACTGCAGGTGGGTGAACATGCGCACGCGGAGCGCGCCCATGACGTTGTTGCCGATCGTCGCCGTCATCCACGTCTGCCACACGGCGAGCAGCGACGACACGACGTAGATGCCGATCATCGCGGCCACGATCCAGGCGAGCACCTGGAGGTTCGGCCCGGTGGTGGTGCCGTCGTTCGCCGGGTCGGGCGGGAACAGGCCCTCGTCGAACGCGCGCTCGGTGAGCAGGGGCGGGATCACGCTG
This sequence comes from Agromyces aureus, assembly GCF_001660485.1. GTDB lineage: Bacteria > Actinomycetota > Actinomycetes > Actinomycetales > Microbacteriaceae > Agromyces > Agromyces aureus. The sequence goes on along the minus strand of NZ_CP013979.1, from coordinate 787,683 downwards.
AGACCGGCGCCCACGAGCACGAGCACGACGACGACCGTCAGCTGGGCGCGATGCGGCCGGAACAGCTCGCCGATGCGCCCCAGCAGGTTCGGGATCTTCGGCGCCGCGTCGTTCTCGGCGCGCTGCGCCGACTCGTCGGCACCCGAGATGCGCGTGCGCGGCTTGCCGAACCGACCCGATTGCCCTCCGGGCGCGCCCCCGCCACCGCCGTGCATGCTCATGGGCCAACCCTACGTCCGGCCTCGGACCCGACCGCCCGTCGCGGTCGAGCCGACGGGCCTGTTCGCTCCGGGCGTCGGTCGGCACGAGCGGCCACGGCGAGCCTCCCAGGGCGAGCGGATGCCGCGGGCGGCCGCCCGCGGCATCCGACTGCCTGCTGGTTCCGAAGCCCGACTACCCCTTGGTCGAGCCCGCGAGCAGCCCTCGCACGAAGTAGCGCTGCAGGCTGAAGAACACGATCAGCGGAATGATGATCGAGATGAAGGCGGCCGCGGTGAGCAACTGCCAGTCCTGTCCCCTGGTTCCGGTGAGCTCCGCCAATCGTTGGGTCAGTGGCGCCACGTCTTGTGTGCCGCCAGAGAAGATCAACGCGACGAGCAGGTCGTTCCAGACCCAGATGAACTGGAAGATCGCGAAGGAGGCGATCGCGGGCACCGACAACGGCAGCACGATGCGGAAGAAGATCTGGCCGTGCGTTGCGCCGTCGACGCGTGCCGCCTCGATCACGTCGGCCGGGATCTCCGAGATGAAGTTGTGCAGCAGGAAGATCGCGAGCGGCAGGCCGAAGATGGTGTGCGCGATCCAGAGGGGCAGGTAGTTCTGCTCGGGGATGATCGGCACGATGTCGTGCAACCACGCCTGCATCGGCCGCAGTACGGTCGAGAAGATCTGCAGCAGCGGCACCAGGGCCATCTGCAGCGGGATGATCTGCAGCGCGAAGATGATGACGAAGAGCACGCCGACGCCCTTGAACCGCATCCACGCGAAGGCGTACGCGGCCATCGACGCGAACACGAGCGGGATGATCGTGGCCAGCAGCGCGATCGCGATCGAGTTGACGATGTACGAGCCGAGCTGCGGTGACGACGACGAGGTCGACAGCAGGACGTCCTGGTAGTTCTCCAGCGTGAAGCCGGGGTTGGTGAAGATGGTCCACCACCCGGTCGTGCGGATCAGTTCGGCCGGCCGGAACGACGAGATGAACAGGCCGAAGGTCGGGATCGTCCAGAGCAGCGCGATGATGAGCGACGCGACCGTGGCGGTGCGCGAGGTGAGGCGCTTCTTGACCCTGATGGTCTTCGGTTCGACGTAACCGGAGGCCTCGGCGTCGGCGGTGGCGTCGAGGGCGCCTCGGTTCTTGCCGACGGGCAGGTCGGGCGGGGCGATGCTCATCGGATCTCCCTCTGCTTGCGGAGCACGTTGACGTTGTAGATGACGATCGGCAGGACCATGACGAACAGGATGAGCGCGAGGGCCGACCCTCGCCCGATCTCGCTCGCGCGGAACGCCTGGGTGTACATCTCGTTGGCCACGATGCTGGTGTTGAAGTTTCCGGCGGTCATCGTGCGCACGATGTCGAACACCTTGAGCGTGGCGATCGAGATCGTCGTGAGCACGACGACGAGCGACCCTCGGATGCCGGGCACGATCACGTTCGTGAAGCGCTGCCATCCGTTGGTGCCGTCGAGCTGCGCCGCTTCGAGCTGCTCGGTCGCGATGCCCTTGATGGCCGCGCTCAGCACGACCATCGCGAAGCCGGTCTGCACCCAGATCATGACGACGATGAGCAGGATGGTGTTGATCGGGTCGGTCTGCAGCCACTGCACGGGTTCGCCGCCGAACGCGACGACGATGGCGTTCAGCAGGCCGATCTGCTCGCGGTCGCCGGAGCGGTACTCGTAGACGAACTTCCAGATGACGCTCGCGCCGACGAACGAGATCGCGATCGGCATGAACAGGATCGCCTTGTAGAACTTCTCGCCGCGCGACCGGTCGATGAAGACCGCGTAGGCGAGCCCGACGGCCGTCGCGAAGGTCGGCACGAGCAGCACCCAGATGACGGTGTTGATGAGCGTGCGGATGGCGGCGGGCTGCGTGAACGCCCAGACGAAGTTGTCGAACGTCCAGGCGCCCGACGAGGTCTGGAACGCCAGGATGCTCGTGCGGATCGCCGGGTAGACGAGGCCGACGGCCACGAGGATCACCGCAGGTGCGAGGAACCCGACGAGCTGCCAGTAGTCGCGCCCCTTCTTGGGCGCCTTGTCGATGAAGAAGATGAGGAGGCCCACGATCGCCGCGAACACGGCGAGCCCCATCACCACCTGCAGGATCTTGCCGAGCAGATCGGCCGTGGTCATCGTGCCTCCCAAATTCCTCGTTGAATTCAGCCGTTGGATGAAGCCGGTTCGCCGAGGGGTGGGGTTCTTGGAACCCCACCCCTCGACGTCGCCGTGCGCGCCCCGGCTCAGCCCGGACGCGACACGGCGCCGATCAGCTGGTCGGCCAGGTGGACTCGATGGTGTCGAGCACCTGCTTGGTGTCCTCGCCGCCGACCCAGGCCACGATGCCCTTCCAGAAGGAGTCGGCGCCGACGGCACCGGGCATCAGGTCGGACCCGTCGAACCGGAACGTCGTCTCGGGATCCTGGAGGATCTCGATCGACTGGGTGAGCAGCTCGCTCGACGCGTTCTCGGGGTCGACGCCCTTGTTGGCGCTGATGACGCCGCCGAGGCTCACGCGGTTGTTGGCCCACAGGTCGCTGGAGAGGTAGGCGCGGAACGCCTCGACCTCTTCGGCGTCGCGGAACGCGACCGGGAACTCGCCACCGCCGGTGACCGACAGCGGGTCGTCGGCGTTGACGGGCGGGAGCAGGAAGCCGAACACGTCGCCGTCGGACGCGACCTTCACGTCATCGCCGCCGTCGGGGTTCCAGAAGGTCTCGTAGAACGAGGCCTGGTGGTGCAGCGAGCACTCGCCGTCGAGGATCGGCAGACCGGCGGTCTGGAACGCCTCGGTGACCTGCGTGGACACGTCGCCGATGCCGCCGTTGACCATGTCCTCGTTCTTGAGGTAGCCGCCCACCGCGTCGAACGCCTCGGCGATCTGCGGGTCGTTGAACGGGATGCCGTGCGTGACCCACTGGTCGTAGACGTCGGGACCGGACTGGCGGAGCACGAAGTCCTCGACCCAGTCGGTGCCCGGCCAGCCCGTGGCCTCACCGGACTCGAGGCCGACGCACCAGGGCTTGTGGTCGCCCTCGGCCGCGATGGTCTCGGACAGGGTCGTGAGCTCGTCGAGGGTCTTCGGGATCTCGTACCCCTTCTCTTCGAACTCGGCCGGCGAGTACCAGACGTAGCCCTTGATGCTCGCCATGAGCGGTGCCGCGTAGAACGTGTCGTCGAAGGTGCCGTACTTCTTCCAGTCCTCGGACCAGAACTCGTCGACGTTGTCTTCGACGGCCTGCGAGGCGGGGATCAGCCAGCCTCCGGTGGCGAGACGGGCGAGCAGGCCGGGCTGCGGCACGATGCCGACGTCGGGAGCGTTGCCGCCCTCGGCGAGCACCGCGATCTGCGCCTCGAACTCGCTCGAGCCCTGGTACTCCACGGAGATGCCCGTGCACTGCTCGAAGTCGGCCCACGACTCGTTGAGGCGATCGGCCTCGAGGTCGAGGATGGTGCCCGCGACCGTGACCTCCTTGCCCTCGAAGGTGCCGTACGTGTCGTAGGGGGCGCAGTCCACGTCTGCGTTGTCTTCATCTGCGATGTCGCCGGTGCAGGCCGTGAGTGTGAGGCCGAGTGCTGCGGCCGCCACGAGCGCTGCCGTCAGCCGGCGATGCCCTCTGAGTCTCATGTCTTCTCCTCGTCGAGTAGCGAATGTGGTGCAGGGGCGGATCCGGAACCGGTTCCATCGGCAACGCTATGGGACACGTGCGAGACGGCACAACCCGTGCGCCATCACGATCCGGCCACATGATGCCCTCCCGGCCCAGATGAGATGAGAACGCTCTCTCGCCGCAGGCCCCCTGAAGGCCACCGGCCGGAACCGGTTCCAACAAACGACCGCCGACCACTAGCATCATGAGCGGATGCTGCCCGAGGGAGGGAGGCGAGATGCCCGCCATCAGCGATGTCGCGCGACTCGCGGGCGTCTCGAAGGCCACCGCCTCACGCGCACTGTCGGGTCGCGGCCACGTGGCGGAGCAGACCCGCAAGCGGGTCGTGCAGGCGGCATCCGAGATCGGCTACATCGCCTCGCCCGACGCCGCGAGCCTCGTCACGGGGCGCACGAAGAACATCGGCGTGGTGATCCCGTTCGTGAACCGCTGGTTCTTCGGCACCGTGCTCGACGGCATCGAGCGGACCCTGCTCTCCGCCGGGTACGACCTCACGCTCTACAACCTCCCGATCGCGGGGCCGGATCGTTCGCGCGTGTTCGACTTCTTCCTCGCCCGCAAGCGCGTCGACGCGGTGATCGTGATCGGCGTCGACCTCAGCGCGGGCGAGATCGGCGGTCTCGAACGCCGCGAGAAGCCGGTCGTCTGCATCGGCGGCAGCGGCGAGGTGACGGCGCGCCTCTCGATCGACGACCACGACGTCGGCGTGCTCGCCGCCTCGCACCTGCTGCACCTCGGGCACACGCGCATCGCGCACCTCGCGGGCATCGGCGCGATGAGCGCCCCCCGCAGCGTTCCCGGGCTGCGGGCGGCCGGGTTCCTCGAGGCGACGGATGCCGCGGGCCTCCCCCTGCGCTCGGAGGATGATCCGGCCGGGGCGCCGGGTGCGATCGTCGTCGAGGCGGCCATGAGCATGCCCGGCGGGTTCGAGGCCGGGCTGCAGCTGCTCGGCCACCCGGCGCACCGGCCCACCGCGGTCTTCGCGGCATCCGACGAGATGGCCTTCGGGCTGATCCGAGCGGCCGAACGGCTCGGGCTGTCGGTACCGCGCGACCTCTCGGTGATCGGCGTCGACGGGCACGAGCACGCCGGCCTGTTCGACCTCACGACGATCGCGCAGTCGCCGAGCGATCAGGGGCGGCTCGCGGTCGAGGTCGCGCTGCGCATGCTCGGCGGCGACGCCCAGGCCGACCCGCTGCCCGACTCGGGCGCGCCCATGCCGACGCGACTCGTGGTGCGCGGCAGCACGTCGCGCCCGGCCGCCGGCTGAGCGCCGAGGGTCGAGCTCGTTCGCGGATCAGGCGGCGTCGCCCACGGCGATCGCCTCGGCCTCGACGAGCGCGGGCGTGGGCACCGGCGCGCCGTCGACCCGGCGCAGGGCGCGCCGGCCGAGCACGACGATGAGCGTCGCGACGAGCACCGACCCCGCCGCCGCGTAGTACGGCGCCTCGGGCGAGATGAGGCGCGCGAGCTCGGCCGCGGCCGGCGGGGCGACCGCACCACCGAGGAACCGCACGGCCGAGTAGGCGCTCGACGCGACCGAGCGCTGCAGGTCGGTGGCCTCCATGACGCATTCGGTGAGCACGGTGTTCAGCACGCCGAGCACGAGTCCGCCGACGACGATCCAGACCACGAGCCATGCGGGCGACGAGATCGAGAGGCCGGCCGCGGCGAGCACGACCGCCAGCAGGGGCAGCGCGATCTGCAGCACGCGGGTACGCGGCATCCGCGCGGTCAGCAGTGGCGCGACGAAGACCGAGGTGACCGCGAGCGCGACGCCCCACCCGAAGAACGTGAAGCCCAGGCCGAGCGCGTCGAAGCCGAGCGGGAACGGCGAGTACGCGAGCAGCACGAAGAAGCCGATGTTGTAGAACAGCGCCGCGCCGGCGAGCACCGCGAGGGCCGGTTGCCGCAGGGCCCGGATCGGGGCCGACAGCCTCGTCGGCTCGGGCTTCGCCGCGGCGGGATCGCGCTTGAGCAACACGAGGATCGCGATGAACCCGATCGCCATGAGCGCCGCCGTGCCGAAGAACGGGCCGCGCCAGCTGAGGTGCCCGAGCAGCCCGCCGAGCAGGGGGCCGATCGCGATGCCGAGGCCGAGGGCCGCCTCGTAGAGGATGATCGCCGAGCCCGTGCCGCCCGAGGCCGCGCCGACGATGGTCGCGAGCGCGGTCGAGATGAAGAGCGCGTTGCCGAGGCCCCAACCCGCGCGGAAACCGATGATCTCCTCGACGTTCTGCGAGAGCCCGGCGGCCGCGGCGAACACGACGATGATCGCGAGCCCGATGAGCAGGGTCTTCTTCGCGCCGATGCGGCTCGAGATCCAGCTCGTGCCGAGCATGGCGAAGCCCGTGACGAGCAGGTAGCTCGTGAAGAGCATCTCGGTCTCGGTGGGCGTCGCCTGCAGGCTCGCGGCGATCGCGGGCAGGATCGGGTCGACGAGTCCGATGCCCATGAACGCGATGACGCTCGCGAAGGCGACCGCCCAGACGGCCTTCGGCTGCTTCAGGATCGAGGCGGATGCCGCGTGGCCGCCGCCGTGGGCCGAGCCGCCGCCGCGGAGGGCGGGGTCGGCGGGCGCCGCGGCGATGCTGCCGGTCTGCGCGCTCACGCGGACTCCCCCTGGCGGAGCGCCTCGCGCGCCCGCTCGAGTCGGCTGCGCACGATCTCGACGGAGGCCGCGAGGGTGGCGATCTCGTCGTCGCTCAGGTCTGAGAAGGTGGGCTCGAGCGCGGCGGTGATCTCGTCGCGCCACGCGGCGAGGGCTGCGAGGCCGCTCGGGTCGGCCGAGATGAGCCAGGCGCGGGCGTCGTCGGTGTCGGCGATGCGCCGGATCCACCCGCGCTCGTCGAGGGTGCGCACGAGCTTGGTCATGGTGGGCTGGCTCACGCGGCTGACGCGCGCGAGCTCGCCGAGTCGCATGGGCCCGAGGTCGCGCAGCACGACGATGGTGCGCCAGATCGCGGGCGATTCGGCGTTGCCGCTGACGGAGGCCGCGAGTCGGGTGAGTCGGTTGTTCACGGAGATGAGGTCTCCGAGCACGGTGCGCAGTTCTGTAGTCACCCGCCCAGTATACATAGCCAAGCTAACTATCTCGTAAAGCGCTTTCTCATGGAATCTCGACCGCGGGGGACGAATATCGGGAAAGCGCTTGCGAACCCCCGGATTCGTCGTGTAGAACTTCAGAACAGGCGTGAGATAGCGCTTTCTGAGAAGTGGTCGATGTTGATGACTGGAGACACCGTGGTTTCCCCCACCCGAATCGAAGCGCCCGCCGGCGGCGACGATCCCGAGGCCGAGGCCGAGCGATGAGCGCGCTCGGCGAACTCCGCCGCGTCAAGGGCCAACCGGCCTCGAAGCAGCGCAAGCAGAACAAGGCGGCATTCCTGTTCCTGCTGCCGTGGTTCATCGGACTCGCGCTCATCACCGTCGGGCCGATGGTCGCGTCGCTCGCGCTCTCGTTCACGAGATACAACCTGCTGAGCCCGCCTCGCTTCAACGGCATCCAGAACTACATCCGCATGTTCGAGGACGAACGGCTGCACAAGGCGCTCGCCGTCACCTTCCAGTACGTGTTCATCTCGGTGCCGCTGCAGCTCGGCCTGGCGTTGCTGCTGGCGATCGTGCTCGACCGGGGCCTGCGCGGCCTCTCGCTGTACCGATCGGCTTTCTACCTGCCGTCGCTGCTCGGTGCGAGCGTCGCGATCGCGATCCTGTGGCGCCAGCTCTTCGGCGTCGACGGACTCGTCAACGTCGTGCTCGGGTGGTTCGGCATCGAAGGTCAGGGCTGGATCTCCAATCCCGAGACCGCGCTCGGCACCCTCATGATCCTCAACGTCTGGACCTTCGGTGCGCCGATGGTGATCTTCCTCGCCGGGCTGCGGCAGATCCCCGTCATGTACTACGAAGCCGCAGCCGTCGACGGCGCGAACCGCCGGCAGCAGTTCCGGCACATCACGCTGCCGATGCTCACGCCGATCATCTTCTTCAACCTGATCCTGCAGCTCATCGGGGCGTTCCAGTCGTTCACCCAGGCATTCGTGGTCTCGGGCGGCACCGGCGGACCGGTCGACTCGACGCTGTTCTACACGCTGTACCTCTACCAGCAGGGCTTCGCGAATCTCAACATGGGGTATGCCTCGGCCATGGCCTGGCTGCTTCTCGTGATCGTCGCCGCATTCACCGCGCTCAATTTCTGGGCCTCGAAGTATTGGGTGTTCTACGATGACCAGGACTGACCCCTCGACCGAGCACGCGCCACTGACCGAGTCCGTCGTCACGGGGCTCCCACCCGAGCAGGTGCGCGAACAGCGCCGCCGTCGCAACCCGTTCCGCAAGCCGGTCACGAGCATCCTGCGACACGTGTTCCTCATCGCTGCGGCCGTGCTGATGCTCTACCCCGTCATCTGGATGGTCGTCAGCTCCTTCCGACCGACCGACCTGATCTTCCGCGAGGCCGGCCTCGTCTTCGACAGCTTCGAGATCTCGAACTACGTCGACGGCTGGAACGCGCTGACGTATCCGTTCAACGTGTACCTGCTGAACTCGGGGCTCGTCGTGATCGGCTCGATCGTCGGCAACCTCGTCTCGTGCTCGCTGGCGGCCTACGCGTTCGCCCGGCTCGAGTTCTCGGGCAAGAAGTTCTGGTTCGCGATCATGCTGCTGAGCATCATGCTGCCGATCCACGTCATCATCGTTCCGCAGTACGTGCTCTTCTCCCAGCTCGGCTGGGTGAACACCTTCCTCCCCCTCATCGTGCCGAAGCTGCTCGCCACCGACGCGTTCTTCATCTTCCTCATGGTGCAGTTCATCCGCGGCATCCCCCGCGAGCTCGACGAGGCCGCGCGCATCGACGGCGCAGGGCATCCACGGATCTTCCTCCAGATCATCCTGCCGCTCATGGTCCCGGCCCTCGCGACCACGACGATCTTCACCTTCATCTGGACCTGGAACGACTTCTTCAGCCAGCTCATCTTCCTCACCAAGCCGAGCCTGTACACGGTCCCGCTCGCCCTCAACGCGTTCCAAGACGCGCAGAGCTCGACCGACTTCGGCGAACTGTTCGCGATGAGCGTCGTCTCGCTCATCCCGATCTTCCTGATCTTCCTCTTCGGCCAGCGGTTCCTCATCAAGGGCATCGCGACGACGGGGATCAAGTGACCGGCCCCTCCGGTCGCACCACCATCACCAACGGAACCACCCGCACCACGCTCACCTCCCGAGCAACCCAAGACAGCACCAGGAAGGAACCGACCATGCGAGGCATCACACGACGCCGTGCCGGGTTCGTCGCGGCCATCGGGGCCGCGACGCTGCTCCTCACGGCGTGCGCCGGCAACGATGCCGGCGGCGGCGAAGCCGCGGCCCCGGAACTGACGCTCAGCGACGAGCCCGTCACCCTCTCCTTCACGTGGTGGGGCAACGACACCCGCCACGCGATCACGCAGGAGCTCATCGCGGCCTTCGAGGCCGAGCACCCCAACATCACCATCGAACCGCAGTACACCGACTGGGCCGGGTACTGGGACAAGCTCTCCACCTCGGTGGCAGCCGGCGACATCCCCGACATCATCCAGATGGACGAGAAGCAGCTCTCGACCTACGCGGCGAACGGCGTGCTGAGCGACCTCGGCGGGCTCTCGTCGATCCTCTCCACCGAGGACTTCCCCGCCGCCGTCCTCGGCACCGGAGCGCTCGACGGCACCCAGTACGGCGTGCCCGTCGGCATCAACTCGTACACGATCATGGCCAACAAGGACCTGCTCGACCAGTACGGAATCGACCTGCCCGACGACAAGACCTGGACGTGGGACGACTTCATCGCCACCGCCGAGGAGGTCGCCGAGGCTTCGGGCGGCGCCACGGTCGGAACCCAGTCGTGGGGCTTCGAGGACGGCGGCCTGAACAACTGGCTCCGCCAGCAGGGTGAGTCCCTGTACTCCGCCGACGGCGAGGTCGCGGCATCCGAGGACGCCCTCGCGAGCTGGTGGCAGTTCCTGCTCGAAGCGACCGAGGCCGGTGCCACGCCCGACCCCGCCGCGACGATCGAGCGGGAGTCCGGCGGCCTCGCGGAGTCCTTCACCGCAACCAACGCCTCGGCCTTCGGCCCGTGGTGGTCGAACCAGGTGCAGGCGCTGCGCGACGCGAGCGGCCAGGACCTCGTCGCCCTTCGCGTGCCCGCCGGCGATGACGCGCCCGAAGGCTGGGCGTATTACAAGCCGTCGATGTTCTGGTCGGCTTCAGCCAAGACCGAGCACCCGGCCGAGGTCGCCACGTTCCTCGACTTCCTCGCCAACAGCGAGGAAGCCGCCGACCTGCTGCTCGCCGAGCGCGGCGTCCCGGCGAACGAGACGATCCGCGAGTACATCACGCCCAAGCTCGACGAGGTCAACCAGACCGTCGTCGGATTCCTCGACGACCTGGCTCCCGAGGTCGGCGACGCCCCGCCGGCGACCCCCCCGGGCGGCGGCGCCATCGAGGCCATCATCGACCAGCACACCCAGAAGGTGCTCTTCGGCGAACTGACTCCCGAGGAGGCCGCGACGAGCTTCCTCGCCGAGCTCCAGCGGGCCCTCGACGACGCCGCGATCTGATCCGGCGGGCCACGCCCGCCCCTGATGTGGGCGGGTCGCGAGACGGAACTCCTCGCGACCCGCCCCAGCCCGACGGCCCTCCCGGACCGTCAGTCCCCGAAAGGGAGCGGATGCCGCGACCTGCCTGCCGCGGCATCCGCTCCACCGGAGGAGCGGTGATCCTCTTCACCGCTCCTCCACCCCCTGCTCGAGACTCGCTCGACCAGGGAACGTCCCACCCGCACCGCCGGGTGCAGGATCGAATCAACCATCCGACGGAGGTCCCCGTGCCGAACCCGCCCCACCGGCAGGTCACCATCGCCCAGGTGGCCGAGTACGCGGGCGTCTCGCAGGCCTCGGTATCGCGAGTGCTGAACCGCAACACCACGGTCGACCCCTCGATCGCGGCCAGGGTGATCGACGCGGTCGACAAGCTCAACTACTCCCCCAGCCAGATGGCCCGCAACCTCGTGCGGGGGCGCAGCAACACCGTCGCCCTCGTGGTGCCCGACCTCGAGAACCCCATGTTCCAAGGCGTGCTCAAGGGCCTCAGCCGGGAGGCCGAGCGCGACGGCTACCGCGTGCTCGTCGCCGACACGGCCGAGCGCGTCGCCGACGAGGAGGAGATCGCCGCGGAGGCGCGCTCCCGCTGCGACGCCCTCGTGCTCGTGTCGCCGCGCATGCCCGCCGAGCGCCTCGAGGCGCTGCTCGCCCGGTCGGGGCCGATCGTCGTCGTCAACCGTCCCGTCGCCAGCAACCCCGCCGCGGAGCTCTCCATCGACTACGCCCACGCCGCCTCGTCGCTCGGCGACCACCTGTTCTCCCTCGGCCACACGCGGATCGCCTACGTCGCCGGCCCTCCCCAGTCGTACGCCGACGGCCTGCGTCGCCGCGGCCTCGCCGAGTTCGTCGCTCACCACCCCGACGTGCACGTCGAGGACGTCGCCGGCGGCTCCCAGATCGAGGACGGCTACCGCTCAGCCGAGAACGTGCTCTCCTCGGGCGTCACCGCCGTCGTCGCGTTCAACGACCTCATCGCGCTCGGCCTGCTCGCACGCCTGCGCGAGCTCGGGGTCGACGTGCCGGGCGAGCTCTCCGTCGCCGGCATCGACGACGTGCCGCTCGCCCGGTTCGCGGCGCCCCCGCTCACCACGATGTCGGTGCCGCGCGTCGAGCTCGGCGCGCAGGCCTGGCGTCGCCTGCGCGACGAGATGTCCGGCACGCCGGCGACGCATCCGCTCTCGTACCGCGCCATCCTCGAGGCGAGGAGCAGCACGGGACCGGCGCCCGAGGCCACCGGATGGCTCTCGCCCGGCCGCCCGATCCTGCGCGTCGGCGACCGCGTCGTCGCCCGGTACGAGGAGGGACGCGCCATCGACTCCGTGCTCTCGCCGCGGCCGTACCTGCACCCCGTCGAGTCCCTCGCCGGCGTGCGCGTCACCGACGTGCACCCGACCGACCACCTGCACCACTTCGGCATCGGCGTCGCCCTGCCCGACGTCAACGGCACGTCGTACTGGGGCGGCCGCACCTACGTGCAGGGCGTCGGCTCGATCATGCTCGAGAACCAGGGCCTGCAGCGCCGCGACGACCTCGAGCTCGTCGGCGACGCCTTCGTCGAACGCCTCACGTGGATCGACGAGCGCGAGGTCGCCCAGCTCAGCGAGGTGCGGCGCATCACCGGCCGCCCGACGCGGGTCGGCGAGCGCGACGCGTGGACACTCGGATGGCGTTCGAGCCTCGCCGCGAACTTCGGGGCGCTGCGCCTCGGCTCCCCGGCGACCAACGGACGCGACGGCGCCGGCTACGGAGGCCTGTTCTGGCGGTTCCCGAAGTGGGACGCGACGGTCGTGACGCGCGACGGCGTCGGCGAGGCCGCCGCGCACGGGTCCCGCTCCCCCTGGCTCGCGGTCGTCGACCCGCAGCGCCGCATCACCGTGCTGCTCTCCCAGCCGGCCGATCGGGAACCGCTCGCCTGGTTCGCGAGGGTGGCGGAGTACCTCGGCGTCGGACCCGCGATCGCGTGGGACGACGAGGTGCACGTGCCCGAGGGCGGCCGACTCGAACTCGGCATCGACGCGCTCATCGTGGACCGCGTCATCACCGACCCGGCCGAGCTCGCACGCCTCGCCGAGCGCCTCGCCGTCGAGGCGAACGCGGACATCCCCGGCCTCGACCTCAAGCCGGCGCTCGCGAACCCCAACGGGTTCCGCACGCCCGCGCCCGGCACGCCCTCGACCGGTTCCACCACCGACGTGCGCGCATGAGCGTCGCACCGCTCAGGGTCGGCATCGCCGGCATCCACGGCCACGGCGCGAGCCACGTCGTGACGGCACTCGGCCTCGCGCGCACCGGTCGGATCGTGCTCGCCGCCGTCGCCGACCACCGGCCGCCGGAGGCCGCGATCGAGGGCGCCGTCGTCCATGCCGACGCCCTCGACATGATCGAACGGGAGCCGCTCGACATCGTCGTCCTGTCCACGCCGATGCACACCCACCTGCCGCTCGCCCTCGCAGCAATGCAGGCCGGAGCCCACGTGCTGCTCGAGAAGCCGCCGACGCCGACGCTCGCCGACTTCGAGCGCCTCGTCGCGGCATCCGACACGACCGGGAGAGCGGTGCAGGTCGGCTTCCAGAGCCTCGGCTCGTCGGCGATCGGGGCCGTTCGCGACCTGGTCGGCGCCGGCGTCGTCGGCGAACCCCTCGGCTACGGGGCGCTCGGCACGTGGTCGCGCACCGAGCAGTACTGGAGGCGTGCGGCTTGGGCCGGCCGGCGGACCCTCGACGGCGTTCCGGTCGTCGACGGTGCGGTCACGAATCCGCTCGCGCACGCGGTCGCGACCTCGCTGGCGGTCGCCGGCGCCACGACGACGACGGATGTCGCAGACGTGCGCCTCGATCTCCACCGCGCGAACGACATCGAGGCCGACGACACGTCGTCGCTCATCGTCGAGCTCGCGAACGGCTCGCGTGTGGCCGGAGCCCTGAGCCTGACGGCCTCCGCCCGGTCCGAGCCGTGCGTCGTCGTCCGCGGCACGGAGGCGAGGCTCGTGCACTGGTACACGCAGGACCTCGTGCAGGTGTTCCGGCCCGGATCCGCGGTGCCCGCGACGACGTCGCACGGCCGCACCGGACTGCTCGAGAACCTCGTCGACCACGTGCAGCACGGCGCGCCGCTGCTGGTGCCCATTGCGGCGACCGGGGCGTTCATGCGCGTGCTCGAGGCGGTTCGCACCGGCGAGCCCGCGCATCCGATCGATGCACGATTCGTCGACCGGGTGACGGATGCCGCGGGCGACCGCCGTGTCGTCCACGACCTCGAGGCGTGGTCGGAGCGGGTCGTGCTCGAGGGGCGGACCTTCCGCGAACTCGGGGCGCCGTGGGCCTTGGACGTCGCCCCGCTCGGCTGACCGCGCCGACGGCATTCCCGGTATGAACACCTGGAAGGGCCTCCAGCAGGCCGCGGAGGGATACGGCCATACCGGCGGCATCGACGGCGTCATGGGCACGGCATCGTGGAAGGGCGTGCAGACCGTGCTCGCGACGACGAGCACGACCGGCAGGGCGGCGCCGGGCCGCAGACGCACGGATGCCCCGCGGCTCATGACGAGCCACGGGGCATCCGTTCAGTTCGGGTGACGCACTCACCTCAAGCCGAGAGCGCCCGGATCGGGCGCGCCGGATTACTTGAGGGTGACGGTGGCGCCAGCAGCCTCGAGGGCCTCCTTGGCCTTCTCGGCGGCTTCCTTGTTCGCGCCCTCGAGCACGGCCTTGGGAGCACCGTCGACGACGGCCTTGGCCTCGCCGAGACCGAGCGAGGTGAGCTCGCGGACGGTCTTGATGACCTGGATCTTCTTGTCGCCGGCAGCCTCGAGGATGACGTCGAAGGAGTCCTTCTCCTCAACCTCTTCAGCAGCAGCGCCAGCGCCGCCGGCAGCGGCGACGGGAGCGGCAGCGGTGACTTCGAACTTCTCCTCGAACGCCTTCACGAACTCGCTGAGCTCGACAAGCGTCAGGCCGGCAAACTGCTCGAGCAGCTCTTCGGTGGTGAGCTTCGCCATGATGTATCTCCTAATAGATGGGGTTTGTAGAACGAGAACGTCGGGCGCTTACGCGGCCTCGGCGGTCTCCAGCTTTTCGCGAAGCGCGTCGATGGTGGCGGCAGCCTTGCCCATCGTCGCCTTCATCATTCCCGCTGCCTTCGCAAGCAGAACCTCGCGGCTCTCGAGCGAGGCGTACTTGTTGACCTCGTCGGCGTTGAGGGTCTTGCCCTCGAAGACGCCGCCCTTGATCACAAGATTCGGGTTTGCCTTGGCGAAGTCACGAACGGCCTTGGCGGTGGCGACGAAGTCGCCGTGCACGAAGGCGACGGCGGACGGACCGGTGAGGTCGTCGTCCAGCGTCGTGATCCCCGCGTTGTTCGCGGCGATCTTGGTCAGCGTGTTCTTCACCACGGCGTAGCTCGCGTCCTGACGGATGCTGTTGCGCAGCGTCTTCAGCTGTGCAACCGTCAGGCCGCGGTATTCGGTCAGCAGAACGGCAGCAGAGCTCTCGAACAGGTTCGTGAGTTCGGCAACCGAGGCTTCCTTGTTCGCCATGGCCACTCCTTGAGTATTCAACGTGCATCACGGTGGCGATGCACGGCTTCGGATCGCGACTGGGTGGCGAGGTGCTGCGGGCAAACAAAAAGGCTCCGGCGCAGTTGCGCGGAGCCCGGCCCGATTCGCATCGGAAAGTCTTCGTCACACCTGCGCGGGCCCTTGCTTTCGCAAGACTTCGATCGGCTCTTCGGGCGGTGAAACCCGAGCGGCACGACAACCAGCGGTCTTCGGCTTCGGACCACATTACCGGATGTCGCAGGCTCGGCCAAATCGAGGGCAGCCGGGGGTCTCACGACCCATCGGGAAGCGAAGGGGACTTCGCGCACACGGCGCGCTCGATGACCCGCGCGCCCGCACCGCCGTTGAGCGCCCAGGGGCCCGCGATCATCCGCGTGCTCGCCGCGCCGACGATGTCGAAGGTGTACGACTCTCCCGGCACCGGCGTCGCGACGACCTGCGACACCGAGTACGAGGTCAGGCCCGCCAGTTCGGCCTCCGTGTAGAAGTCGAGCAGGTCGACGCGCGTGCTCCAGACGATCGCCCACGGGTAGTCCGTGGCGACGTCGATCGTGATGCAGTACTCGAACGGCGAGTCGAACTTCGAGCCCTCGACCTCGTAGAGCGCGGGGTCGTCGGGCAGCTGGGGGCCGCTGGTCAGCGAGCAGTACCCGATCCCGCCCGAGGCGCTCCCGACGACGGTCGCGCCCGGTGCGAGGATGTCGATGTCGCCCACGGCTCCGCCGATGCGCCACACGCCGGTCGCGGCGTCGAACGAGATCGTCCGGATCCGGGAGGTGCCGAAGGCGCCGGGGACGGTGGGGTCGAGGCCCCACAGCGGCGGACGATCCACGTCGAACTCCACCCACCACGCCAACGGTTCGTCGGTGGTGTTCGTCACCGTCATGGACAGCACGCAGACGTTCGCGTCATTCGGGCTCTGCACCGGATCCGTCACCGAGTACGTGAGCCCAGGAGAAACCGCGATCGCGTCGTGCGACGTGTCCGGGTCGGGCACGAAGGTGGTGAGCGAGCTCGTGTCCGCCCGGAACGAGGTCTGGTCGACCCAGGCGGCCGTGGTCGGCGCGATCACCGCCGCCCCGCCGATCATCATCGCCGCCGCGGCCAGCGCGGCCGTCGCGCGCACCACCCGGAGCCGCCGCGTCATGGCCGGCCCCCGCTCACCGAGGCATCCGGAACGACGGATGCCGCGGCATCCGCCTCATCGTCGTCACGTGGTCGACCGGAGGGCAGTGCGGCCAGACCGACGAGCGCCGCGAGGGCGATGAGCAGCGGGATCGCGACGGGAGGCCGGCTGATCGTCTCGACGACGTAGCCGCCGCCCGGCACGACGACCCACGGGGTGGGCACCGTGCGCCCCGCGGCGACGAGGTAGGGCTCCCCGTCGACGGAGTCGTTCGCATCGCCCTTCATGACGACCGCGAACCCGCCGTCGGCGGGCTCGATGCCCACGACGCGGTGCGTCACGAACTTCTGCGTCTGCGCGCTCATCAGGGTGATCACGTCGCCGCGCTCGACCTCCTCGATCGCGAGCGGCACGCCGACGATGAGATCGCCGGTGCGGATGCCGGGCTGCATCGACCCGGACACGACGACGAGCGGATGGAGCAGGCCGAGCGCGCCGGCGCCCCACATCAGCCCCGAGAGCACGCCGAGCCCGGCCAGCACCCAGAGCGCCGCTCCCCCGATCATCCGGAGCACCTTCATGAGCGGGCCCCCGACCGTCGGGAGCGCAGGGCGCCAATGCCGGCCAGCAGGGCACCGGCCGCGAGGAGGGCGACGCCCCAGGCGATCGCCCCGACCGCCGCGCCGGTCGCCGGCAGTCCCGCCCCGCCGCCCTCGTCGGCGACGAAGGCGAGGCGTCCGAGCGCCGTTCCGGACGCACCCGGCGCGAGATCGGCGGGGGCGACGACCGTGACCGACACGTCGATCGTGCCGGCCCGCATCGGCGTCGACTCGAAGGCGACGGTGTCGGCGCAGTCGCCTCCGCCGCACACCACGACGTCGAGCGTGCCGTCGGCGAGCAGCCCGGTGCGCTCGACCCACGCGATCGACGTGAGGGTCGCGTCGCGCGCCAGCTCGATCGTGGCGGACTCGGTGCGGGACTCCCCCGGCGTGAGGTCGTCGAACACGAGCGTGAACTCCACGGGCTCGGCCGCACGAGACGGCGCCGCCGCGCCGATCGCGAGCAGCAGCCCGCCCGCGAGCACGGCGAGCATCGCGGCGGCCCACCAGGGGGCGCCGCGGCGCGCGCGGATGCTCGTCATACGATCTCGTCTCGGTCGACCGCGGCATCCGTCACCGGATGCGCGGGCAGGCGATCAGCGGACTACGGGGCGACCGTGGACCCGATGAACTGGAGCGGCACGGCGGGAGAGGCCACGTCCTGCATGGCGTCGTCGGCCGGCGACACCCAGTTCGGCGTCTTCACGACGACCCAGAGCCCGAGCGTGCCGTTCGCCGGGATCACGGTCGTCGCGTACGGGGTCGTACCCGTCTCGTCGGTGAAGACGCCGATCGACGCCGGGGTCGACGGGTCGGTCTCGTCCGGGTCGAAGAGCAGGTTGCCCGTCAGCGTGAGTGCCGAGAGCTCGACGCTCAGGGCGGTCGTCGAGCCGTTCCAGAGCCAGATCTGCACCGCCCTGGTCTCCTGCGGAACGAGTCCGGCGAACGAATCGGCCGGCACCACGATGGCCGCGGCCTGGTCGTCGGCCTCCTCCCATGCGGCGTCACCTGGCGCCGGAACCGTGTCGGCGACCGCGCCGTAGAGCTCGATCGTCGAGGTGTCGGCCGTGGCGCTGAACCAGACGTTGTCGGTCCAGGCCGCGGTGGTGATCGCCGCGCCGACGCCGAGCACGGCGATCGATGCGAGTGAGATCCCGGTGATGAGCCGACGCTTGCGCGACTGTTCGGGAGTACGCGTGGACATGTCGTTTCCTTTCGTCTTCGACCGTTCGGTCGAGGTTGGCGGCCACCTCGTCGGGCGGCCCTCGGTGTTCAGTTGTGGGGAACGAGGGGCGGATGCCGCGGCATCCGCTGGTCGTCGACCGTCGACCGTCGACCGTCGACTTCAGTCGGCGCCGTCGGTCGTCGCCCGGAACGCGAGTTGGAGCCCGGCCGAGCGACCGGCGTTGGCCTGGTCCCAGTCCGCGGGTGTGGCGACCGTCACGGTGAGGGTGAGCCAGTCGCCGGCACGGAGCACCCACCCGTCGAGCGCCGGGAGCGGCGAGCCGTTGAGATCGGTCGCCGAGACGGTGACCTCGGGTGGATCGGGGAAGGGGTCGGCCCCGGTCCACGAGACGGAGGCCGGGTCTGCGGGGTCGAACTGCAGCGCGATCGGGAGGGAGCCCGCGTTCCGGACCCAGGTCGTCGCGCTCCGGGATTCACCCGGCCCGAGGTTCAGGAAGTCGATGGCCGGCGGCACGAAGCGCTTCACCTCGCCGCTGTTCGCGGCGTCGGGCCCGGGATATTCGCGCCAGTCGAGCCCGTCGGGCACCGTTCCGGGATTCAGCGGGTCGAGGAAGTCGACGGCTCCCTCGAGGTCGACCGTGCCGGAGGAGACCGTGGTCGTGAAGAACGCGCCGTCGGTCCACGCCGCGAGGGTGAGCGCAGCGCCCGCCCCGGTGACGACGAGCGCGGCGAGCGCGGCTCGGAGGACGCGCAGGCGCGGACGCCCGGTCGGTCGGCTCCGATGCCGCGCCGAGTGACGATCCCCCATGTCGGCCCCCCAGCCTCTGCGACGAGCCTAACCGGCAGTGGCGGTTGCGACCAGGGCGGTCGTTCCCGCATGGGAATAGTTGACCCGTGTCGACGGTTGACTCAATGCAACCATTTATATATAGTTGCTCTATATCAACCTTGTGAACCACAAGACGTGCAAGACGTAAGGAAACACACGTGACTTCAGTGACAGACAAGCCCACGACCGGCAGCGTGCCGGCCGCGCCGGCGCAACGCACCCCGCGCGAGGTGATCGTCGCGATCTCCGGCCTCGTCGTGGCGATGTTCGTCGCCGTCATCTCCGGCACGGTCGTCTCGACCTCGATGCCGCTCATCATCGCCGACCTCGGCGGCGACCAGACCGCCTACACCTGGGTCATCACCGCGAGCCTGCTCGCCATGGCCGTCTCGACCCCGATCTGGGGCAAGCTCGCCGACCTGGTGAACCGCAAGGTGCTGCTCATCTCGGCGATCAGCCTGTTCGTCGTCGGCACGGCGATCGCCGGCTTCGCCCAGGACACCACGACCCTCATCGCCGTGCGCGTCATCCAGGGCCTCGGCGCGGGCGGCCTCATGTCGCTCGTGATGATCCTCATCGCGGTCATCATCTCGCCGCGCGAGCGCGGCAAGTACATGGGCTTCGTCGGCGGCATCATGGCCGTCGCGACCATCGGCGGTCCGCTGCTCGGCGGCGTCGTGACCGACGCCTGGGGCTGGCGCGCCAACTTCTTCCTGCCGATCCCGCTCGCGATCATCGCGCTCATCGTGATCCAGCGCACGCTGCACCTGCCGCCCATGCCCAAGCGCGCCGTGAAGATCGACTACGTCGGCATCGCGCTGCTCACGGTCGGCGTCTCCCTGCTGCTCATCTGGGTCTCCCTCGGCGGCAGCGAGTTCGAGTGGGACTCGATGACGAGCTACGTCGTGATCGGCGTCTCCGCCGCGGCCCTCATCGGCTTCGTGGTCACCGAGTTCTTCGTGCCCGAGCCCATCGTGCCGATGACGCTCTTCAAGAACCGCACCTTCACGCTCGCCGTCATCGCCTCCATCGCGATCGGCGTCTCGATGTTCGCGACCAGCGTGTTCCTCGCGCAGTACTTCCAGCTCGCCCGTGGCGCGACCCCGACCGAGTCGGGCCTCATGACGATCCCCATGATCGTCGGCCAGATGGGCGCCTCGATCCTCATCGGCGCACTCATCAGCAAGTTCGGCAAGTGGAAGCGCTTCATGGTGGCGGGCTCGCTGCTCGTCGTCGCCGGCGGCTACCTCATGACCACGCTCGACTACGACACCGACTACGGCCTCGTCAGCGTCTACATGGTCGTGCTCGGTGCGGGCCTCGGCATGGTCATGCAGAACCTCACGCTCGTCGTGCAGAACGACACCCCGGCGTCGCAGCTGGGTGCCGCGAGCTCGAACGTGAACTTCTTCCGCACGATCGCCGGCACCATCGGCGTCACCGTCATGGGCTCGCTGCTGGCCACGCAGGTCACGACGCACATCACGTCGGGCCTGAAGAACTTCACGCCCACCTCGCCCGAAGAGATCGACGCGCTGAAGGGCCTCGCCGGCGGCGGGATCCCCCACGTCTCGCAGCTGCCGGAGGGCATCCGCGTGATCATCGAGAACGCCTACGGCAACGGCATCGCCGACGTCTTCTGGGTCACCGTGCCGCTCGCCCTGCTCAGCGTGATCGCCATCGCGTTCCTGCCGAACAAGGCGCTCTCGACGAAGACCTCGGCCGAGCAGCTGAAGGAGGAGTTCGAGCAGGTCGCGATCGACCTGGCCGAAGCCGAGATCGGCGCACCCGTGACCTCGTCGGTCCAGCTCGTCGAAGCGGATGCCGCGGCAGACGCCCCGTCGAAGGCGACCGCCGGGTCGGGCACCCGTCCGTCGGCGACCGGCTCCGACCCGGCCGACACCACGACCGCCCGATAACATGACGCTCGTGACCGAGGCATCCGACCGCACCGACGAAGCCATCGCCGATGTCGAAGACCAGCTGAGCCAGCTGTTCAGCCGCATTCGCACGGTGTGGAAGGAGTCGGCCGAGCAGGTGCACCCCGACCTGCAGCCGGCGGCCTACAAGCTGCTCTCGGCGATCACGCGGCTCGGAACGACGACCGCCCACGTGCTCGCCGACACGTTCGAGATGGACAAGTCCGTCGTGAGCCGGCAGGTGCGCACGCTCGAGGACCTCGGGCTCGTGGAGACCCGCGCCGACGAGCGCGACGGCCGCGTCCGCGTGCTCGTCGCGACTCCCAAGGCGATCGAGGCCGTGCAGGGCGTGCGCGACAGCAACCAGCAGCGCCTGCGCGCCGTGCTGGTCGGTCGGCCCGAGGCGGAGCTGCGCAGCTTCGCCGACCTGCTGCGGAGCATCGGCAACGCCTGACACCCGGTCACCCGTCGAACGTTCGAAGGCCCGCCCTCCTCCTGGAGGGCGGGCCTTCGTCGTGCCGCTCGGCGTTCAGCCGACCTCGGCCGTGGTCAGCCGGCGGGAACCAGCAGGCGCTCCCCGAGCAGCGACATGAGCCTGCGACACGTGCGCTGCTCGTTCTCGGGGAGGCAGATCTGCGGTCGGAACAAGGCGATCTGCTTGATGCCCTCCATCGCGGCGAGCATCAGGTCGACGGCCCTGTCGACATCGTCGCACCGGAACTCGCGCGCGCCGACAGCCCGGTGCGTGAGGCCGAGGAAGAACCGCTCGGTCTCGTCGAGGAAGCCGGTCCAGCTCGCGCGCACCTCTGCGTCGTACAGCGACATCGCCACGATCTCGGTCGTGAAGACCCGGTTGGCGTCATCGAGCAGGCAGCTTCGCACCGAGTACGCGACCGCGGCCTCGAGCTGATCGGCTAGGCGCTCGTGCCCCGCGATGGCGCCCTCGATCTGGTTGCGCCAGACGCGGTAGTAGAGGTTGCACGCGGCGAGCACGACCTCCTTCTTCGAGGCGTAGTGCCAGTAGAGACTGCCCTTGGTGACCCCCGCGCCGGCCGCGATCTCGTCCATGTTGACTCCGGCGATGCCGCGCGTGGAGAAGAGCGCGAACGCAGCGGCAGCGAGCTCATCGGGTTTCGCCGAGGTGTTCGTGGTCACGACGTCACCCTAGCACCGTCCATACTGATCGGTACAGGCAGGCGCGGCTCCGACCATGGCGCGTGGCGCGGGGCCGGAGCCGTCCCGTCATCCGAGTGCCCGACTAGACGGCGGCCGGAACGCGGGCGAAGCTCGGCACGCGCTCGGTGAAGCCGGCTTCGGCGATCTCACGACGGAGCCACTCGACCGAACTGGCCAGCATCGGACCGCCCTGGCCCTCGCATTCGATGTTGAGCACGCCGTCGAAGCCGTGCGCACTGAGACGACGCAGGATCGCCCGGATGTTGTCGGCGTTGACCCCGTCGCCGGCCGCGACATGACTGATGGCGATGCCGGTCGCGCCGCCGCGCGCGGCCTCGGCGAGCGAGGCGGAGACGTCCTTGATGTGCACGTGGGCGATCCGATCGATGAACCGCTCGGCGAAGGCGACCGGATCGTTGCCGGCGATGAAGGTGTTGCCCGTGTCGAGGTTGAGGCGCAGCCAGGGCGTCTCGCCGCAGAAGTCGAGCATCTCGGCGAGGTACTCGGGCCGGGTCGTGAAGTAGCCGTGCGTCTCGATCGTGACGACGACGCGGTGCGCCTCCGCGACGCGGATGATCTCGGTGTAGCTGCGCTTCATCTGATCGAGGGCTTCGCGGTCGGTGAGGCCCTCGGGCCGGAAGAGGCCGTCGGTGGTCGCCACGCGCGGACACCCGGCCTGCGCGGCCCAGGCGATGGCGCGCTGCACGTAGGGCACGCCGATCGAGGGGCCGTCGAGGCCCGACAGCGGGTATGCGGCATCGATCTGCGAGAACTCGACCCCGTAGCCCTCCATCTTCGTGCGGAGCAGCACCGGATCCTCGAGGAAGGAGACGTGGGGAAAGTAGCCGAGGCCCTGGATCCAGCAGGCACCGTCGATGGTGCCGGGCTCGATGTAGTGCACGTCGTGCTCCTGCGCCCAGGCCAGCGCCTGCTCGAAGGACTTGTGGCTCGAGTTGAATGCGTCGGTGTGGAAACCGATCCCGATCTCTGGCATGGGGGCCCTCTTCTCTTCGATCTTCGTTGCCGACCGCTGCCGCCTCGCACCAGCCGCCGGTATGGGGTGAGTTGACGAGTCACCGCCATCAACATGCGGAACTCGACCCGGCACCATACTGACTAGTATTGACTTGCCGGTGCCGATGAACATAGCATGCTGCCTGTCTGCCAGCCAGACGTGCGACAGAAGTTGCCAATTCAACGTTGAAAGGCGCGGTACGCGATGAAGACGAACCGAAAGACCCCGGTCCTCGCGATAGGACTCGCGATGGCCACCGCGATGGGGGTGGCGCTGGCAGGCCCGGCGTCGGCCCATCCCGGCCACGAACACGACCCGGAGTTCCGCGCCCTGATCTTCTCGGAGACCGCGGGATTCGTGCACGACTCGGTCGCCGAGGCGAAGGCGATGTGGGACGAGCTCGCGGCCGCGAACCACTTCGAGGTCGTCCAGGCCACCGACTCGGCGCTCTTCACCGACGAGGGGCTCGCTGACTTCGACGTCATCGTGCTGGCCCAGGCATCCGGAGACTTCTGGAACGCCTCGGAGGAGGCCGCGTTCGAGCGCTACGTCCGCGACGGCGGCGGCGTCGTGGCGATGCACAACCCGCTCGACAGCGAGCAGGGCAACACGTTCTACCGCAACCTGATCGGAACCGAGTTCACTGCGCATTCGGCGGCGAACACCGGAGGCGTGCTCGACGTCGTCGACCACGACCACCCGTCGACGAGCGACCTGCCGCACAGCATCACGCGCAACGAGGAGTGGTACGGCTTCACGAAGTCGGTGCGCGGCGACAAGCACGTGCTCACCGAGCTCGACCCGACCAGCGTGCCGAGCAACACGGCCGGCCGCATGCTCGACCACCCCGTCACCTGGTGCTCCCCCTACGAGGGCGGCCGCACCTGGATCACCTCGATCGGGCACTCCAAGGCGTCCTACAGCGAACCGCTCGTTCGCCAGCACGCGCTGGGCGGCATCCGCTACGCGGCCGGCGTCGCCGAGGGCGACTGCACCGCGACGGACTGGAACAACTTCGACAAGGTTCCGCTCGACACCGAGACCTCTGCGCCGTGGGGCATCGCGATCGCACCCGACCAGCGGGTGTTCTTCACCGAACTCGTTCGCGGCCAGGTGCGCATCTACGACCCCGCGCTGAAGTCGACCGTCACGGCCGCGACCATCCCGGTCTACGGCGACGGCGAGAACGGCCTCACCGGCCTCGCACTCGACAACGACTTCGAGACCAACGGCTGGGTGTACGTGTACTACTCGCCCGTCGGCACCGAGCACGTCAACCGGCTCTCGCGATTCACGATGTCGGGCAACACCATGCAGCTCGACACCGAGAAGGTGCTGCTCAACGTTCCGGCGACCCGCGTCGCGGGCGAGATCGGCCACACCGGCGGCACGCTGCGCATCGATGGCAACGGCGACCTCTGGCTCTCGGTCGGCGACGACGTCGTGCCCTTCGAGTCGTCGGGCTACACGCCGATCGACGAGCGACCCGGGCGCGGCCACTTCGACGCCCAGCGCACCTCGTCGAACACGAACGACCTCCGCGGCAAGCTCCTGCGCATCCACCCCGAAGACGACGGCACCTACTCGATCCCTGCCGGCAACATGTTCGCACCTGGAACCGAGAAGACGCGACCCGAGATCTTCGCGATGGGATTCCGCAACCCGTTCCGCTTCAGCGTCGACCTCGACGGCACGGTCTTCCTCGCCGACTACGGTCCCGACGCGGGCACCGCGAACGCCAACCGCGGCCCCGCAGGCTACGTCGAGTGGCAGGTCATCCGCGAGCCGGGCAACTACGGCTGGCCCTACTGCCACGCGAACAACATCGCGTACAACGACTTCAACTTCGCGACGAGCACGTCCGGAGCGAAGTTCGACTGCGCGAACCCGGTGAACGACTCGCCGAACAACACGGGCCTCACGCAGCTTCCCGCGTCGATCCCCGCCGAGGTGTACTACTCGTACGGCGCGTCGGCCGAGTTCCCGCAGCTCGGCAGCGGCTCGGGTTCGCCCATGGCCGGCCCGGTCTACCACTTCGACGCCGAACTGGCCTCCGACCGCAAGTGGCCGGCCTACTTCGACGGCACCCCGCTGTTCTACGAGTGGGGTCGCAACTACATCAAGGAGTTCCAGCTCGACGGCGACGGCAAGCTCAAGGCCATCAACCCCGTGCTGAACAACCTCCAGTTCCTCTCGCCGCTCGACCTCCAGTTCGGCCCTGACGGAGCGCTCTACCTGCTCGAGTGGGGCGGCGGCTACGGTCGTGACAACCCCAACTCGGGTCTGTACCGCATCGACTACTCCTCGACCGGTCGCGCACCCACCGCATCGGCCTCGGCCGACGTCACGTCGGGCGGCGCGCCGCTCACCGTGCAGTTCTCGAGTGACGGCACCGTCGACCAGGACGGCGACGACTTCGAGGTCCTGTGGGAGTTCGGGGACGGCACCACCTCGACGAGCGCCAACCCGTCCCACGTCTACACGGCGAACGGCAACTACGAGGCTCGCCTCACGGTCACCGAGACCACCGAGTACGCGAAGACCGGCACCGCGACGGTCGCCATCGTCGTCGGCAACACCGCGCCGAAGGTGGAGATCACCACGCCCCCGAACGGCGGCTTCTTCGGCTGGGGCGACACGCTGCCCTGGCAGGTCGAGGTCACCGACCCCGAGGACGGCACGATCGACTGCTCCGAGATCGCCGTGCAACCGGCCCTCGGCCACGACGACCACGCCCACCCCGTCGACGCGGTGAACGCCTGCGAGGGCGACGCGCTGACCATCCTCGACGAGGGCCACGCCGAAGCCGACGCCTTCTGGGTCATCGACGCCCGGTACACCGACAAGGGCGGCGACGGCGGCATCCAGCCGCTGACGTCCAGCGACACGAACGTCTACCGTGCGAAGCGCTTCCAGGCCCACTACTACGACGAGGCGCAGAGCCTCGCCGTGGAGACCAACGCGGCGGCCGAGTACGGCCAGTACGTCGGCGACATCAAGGACGGAGACTGGCTGCGCTACGACGACATGAACTTCCAGGGCATCGACGCCGTGCGCTACCGCGTCTCGGCCGGCCCGGAGGGCGGCGGCCGCATCGAGATGCGCCTCGGATCGCCCACGGGCGACCTGGTGGCGAGCACGCCGGTGGCGAGCACGGGCGGATGGTTCACCTTCAAGGAGACCGACCCCACGCCGATCGACGTGCCCGCCGGCACGCACGACGTCTACCTCGTCTTCAAGTCGAACCCCGGCGTCAACTGGTCGATGACCCTCGACGTGTTCGAGGCGATCGGCGCCGGAGTCGGCACGCCGCCTCCCGGAACCCCGGTGATCGACAATTCGACCCAGGGCGACTGGATCGGCAAGTACGGCGAGCTGGGCTACGCGATCCCGAACATCGGCACCAACCTGCCGACCGGTGTCACCGTGGCACCGGCAGCGGGCACGTCTGCCTACACGTGGGAGGCGACCGCGACCAACACGGCCGCACTGCAGCTGCCGCCCGCAGGAACGACGCGTCGTGCCTCGACGTGGTTCAGCCCCACCGCCGCGCAGGTCGATGTCGGGATTCCGGCCGGCCAGGCGTACGAGCTGTCGGTGTACTACAACAGCTTCGACGCGAGCCGTCAGGCGGCCATCACCCTGACCCGACCCGATGGATCCCTGATCGGACCGGCCCAGTCCGTCACCGACAACAAGAAGGGCGTCTGGCTCACGTACCAGGTCGTCGGGCCGGTGCAGGTGAAGGCGACGAAGGTCACCGGGCCTAACGCGGTGATCGGCGGCATCTTCCTCGACGAGGCGGATGCCCCCTCCGACCAGGACGCCCCCACGGTGACCGCCGATGCCGGCGAGCCGGCAGCATCCGGTTGGTTCACCGACGAGGTCAGCCTCGAGCTGACCGCTGACGACGGCGCCGGCTCGGGCGTCGACTCGATCGAGTACTCGATCGGCGACGGCGCATGGGCCGCCTACGACGACGCCGTCGCGATCACGGACGAGGGCGAGACTCGCGTTCGTTACCGTGCGACCGACAAGAGCGGCAACGTCAGCGAGGTCGGCGAGCTCGTGGTGAAGATCGACGGCACCGTGCCGACGGTCATCGCGACCACGGTCGAGGCGCCCGCCGGCCCCGAGTGGGCCACGCGGGGCGTCACCCTGACGCTCACGGCCGACGACGGAGCAGGCTCCGGCATCGGCGCGGTGCAGTACGCGGTCGGCGAGGGCGAATGGGTCGCGTACACGGCTCCGGTTCGCATCTCGGCCGAGGGTCCGAGCGACATCCGCTACCGGGCGATCGACGTCGCGGGCAACGCGAGCGAGACGGGCGAGATCGAGATCCCCGACCCGCCGGCACTGGACGTCGCCGTGACGACCAGCACCCGCTGCGTCGCGGGCAAGGTGCTCGTCTCGGTCAAGGTGACCAACAACGAGACCGTTCCGGTCGCGATCGCCATCGAATCCGCCTTCGGCACGAAGTCGTTCGCCTCGGTCGCGCCCGGCAAGAACGCGGTCCACGTGTACACCACCCGCGCGGCGAACGTGGCCGCGGACACCGTGACCGTCTCGGCCACGTCGAACGTCAACGGGGCCCCGGTCACCGTGGCGATCGAGTCGGCGTACGCCGCGGCATCCTGCAACTGAACTGAGGTCGGTGGCCCGCTCATCACGGGCCGCCGGCCTCCCCAGCACGAATCCACCGTTTCGGCGCAGAAACCGCCGAGACGAACGAAGAACCGAAGGAGGTCCACATGCGCAAGGCGAAGCTCGCCCTCACGTGCTCGGCGGTGACGGTCGGCACGCTGCTGCTCGCCGGCGTCGCGGGCGCCGCGATGGCCGAGGAGAACCACGGCGACCACGGCGTCGACGTGACGGTCGCCATCGAGGAGATCACCGAACCCGGGATCCTCGCGATGAGCATCGCGGGGGCGACGACGTCGCTCACCGAGAACGGATCCACCGAGACGGTGCGCCAGTTCACCGGATCGCTGCCGACCGTCACCGTCACCGACACCCGCACGGCCGACGACATCCCCGCCGGGGCTGCCTGGTACGTGCTCGGATCCTCGACCGACTTCGCCGGCGACGCGGGGCAGCCCGCGATCGCGGCGGGGCACCTCGGTTGGGCGCCGGAGCTGCTCGCGGGCGGCGAGTCCGGTCTCGTCGCCGAGGGCGAACCGGTCGACACCGTGCTCGACTCCGGCCCCGACGCGGTCGGCCTGGTCGACCAGGAGCTGCTCGCGATGGCGTTCGACTCGGGCGCGATCGCGGCCGAGCAGCAGTGGTCGGCCACGGCGTCGCTGTTCCTCCGCACGCCCGCGAGCATCGCGCCGGGCGAGTACAGCGGCACGATCACCCTGTCGCTGTTCGAGTAGCACCGCGCCGCACCTGGCGCTGCGAAGGCCCGCACTCCGTTCGGAGTGCGGGCCTTCGTCGTTCCGCTTTCGGGACGCTTCGCTACACGACGGGCGGGGCGGCGGGCAGGCGCACCGTGAACACCGTCGACCCGGGCTCGCTCTCGACGCCGACCTCGCCGTCGTGCGCCTCGACGACCGCGCGGACGATCGCCAGCCCGAGTCCGGTGCTGCCGGCGCGGCGCGAGCGCGAGGAGTCCCCGCGGGCGAAGCGCTCGAACAGCGAGCCGAGCAGCTCGGGCGGGATGCCCGGCCCGTCGTCGCCCACGCGCAGCACGACCTCCTCGCCCTCGCGGTCGAGAGAGGCCACGACGTGCGTGCCCTCCGGCGTGTGCACCCGGGCGTTCGCGAGCAGGTTGGTCACCACCTGGCGCAGGCGCGGCTCGTCGCCGACCACGGTCGTCGCGGCATCCGTCGCCCGCACCTCCCAGTCGTGGCCGGGCCCGGCGGCCTGGGCATCGCCGACGGCCTCGCCGAGCATGCGTTCGAGGTCGACCGGGCGCGCCGCGAGCTCGCGGCCCTCGTCGAGTCGCGCGAGCAGCAGCAGGTCTTCGACGAGCTCGGTCATGCGCACGGACTCGGCCTCGATGCGCGAGATCGCATGGGTCACGTCGGGCGGCAGGTCGCCGCCGTGCAGGCGCGTGAGCTCGGCGTACCCGCGGATCGACGCGAGCGGCGTGCGCAGCTCGTGCGAGGCGTCGGCCACGAACCGGCGCACCTTGCGTTCGCTGTGCTCGCGCGCGGTGAGGGCCGAGGCAACGTGGCCGAGCATGCGGTTGAACGCCGTGCCGAGGCGGCCGACCTCGGTGCGCTCGTCGACGACGGGCACGCGTTCGGCGAGGTCGACGTCGCCGCGGTCGAGGGCGCGCTGCGAGACGGCCTGCGCGGTCTCGGTCACGCGTTCGAGCGGCGCGAGCGCACGACGCACGACGAGCCCGCCGACGACGAGCGCGACGACGAGCCCGAGGAGCGCGACGACCGCGACGGTGACCGCGAGCTGGGTCGTGAGCGCGGTGACCTCGGCGGTGGGCAGGGCGAGCACGATCCGCACCTCGGGGCCCGTCTCGACGGCGAGCGCCCGATAATCGCCGAGCTCTCCGGCGGTGACGCTGTGCACCTGGCGGTCGGTCGGCACCGTGCCGAGCGCCGCGAGCGCGGCGGGGCTCGCCGTCACCAGCTGACCCTCGGTGATGTACGCCGCGTCGGACTGCGGGCCGACGAAGACGGCCCCGAGCGTGCCGTCGGGCTGGCCGGGCACGCTGAGGAACTCGCGCACGGTGGCGGTCGGATCGCTCGGCACGCCGGGCCCGGTGGCGCCGTCGGCGCGCTCGGCCGTGGCGCGCAGGCTGGCGTCGAGCCGGTCGACGCTGGTCGCGTGGAAGAGCAGCACGGTCGAGACGCCGACGACGGCGCACATCGCGACGAGCAGGCCGGCGACGAGCGTGAGCAGGCGTCGGCTCAGGGTCCACGGTGCTCGCGATCGGGGCGCGTGCGCTTCGGCGTCGTCGTCCGCAGGGGAGGCGTGCGTCGCGGCATCGGCCCGTGCGGCGGCCGCATGCCCGGGGTCGCCGGGCCGCGTCATCCGGCGGCCTTGATCATGTACCCGGCACCGCGCACGGTGTGGATCATCGGCTCGCGCCCGGCATCGATCTTCTTGCGCAGGTACGAGATGTAGAGCTCGACGACCGATTCCTTGCCGCCGAAGTCGTACGACCACACGCGGTCGAGGATCTGCGCCTTGCTGAGCACCCGGCGGGGGTTGCGCATGAGGAAGCGCAGCAGCTCGAACTCGGTCGCGGTGA
Source organism: Agromyces aureus (assembly GCF_001660485.1). Lineage (GTDB taxonomy): Bacteria > Actinomycetota > Actinomycetes > Actinomycetales > Microbacteriaceae > Agromyces > Agromyces aureus. Next base: position 757,536 of record NZ_CP013979.1, on the reverse strand, counting down.
GCTCGATCTGCGTTCCGCCGCGCTCGACCTCGTAGCTGTCCTCGTCGAGCGAGAGGTCGCCGACGACGAGCACGGGGTCCTTGGCGGCGGCCAGCGTCAGCGACGAGCGGCGGATGAGCCCGCGCAGCCGCGCGACGACCTCTTCGAGGCTGAACGGCTTGGTCACGTAGTCGTCGCCGCCCGCGGTGAGTCCCGCGATGCGGTCGTCGAGCGAGTCCTTCGCGGTGAGGAAGAGCACGGGCGTCTCGGTGCCGTCGGCGCGCACGCGCTGCAGCACCTCGAGTCCGTCGATGTCGGGCAGCATGATGTCGAGCACGATCGCGTCGGGGCGGAACTCGCGGGCGACCTTCACGGCGCTGAGGCCGTCGGCGGCCGTGCGCACGTCCCAGCCCTCGTAGCGCAGGGCCATCTTCAGCAGGTCGGTGAGCGAGTGCTCGTCGTCGACCACGAGCACGCGGACCATGGATCCGTCGCCCTTGGCGATCTGGGGGGCGCGATGCTGGCTGGTGGTCGTCATGTCTCCAGTATCCGCGCGGCGCTATGCGTTTCCTATGAACCTCTTGAGCGGATGCCGCGTGCCGGCGTTTCCGACCCCGATCCCGCGCTCGGCCGACGCCGGCGTGTCCCCCGAACGAGGAATGGTTTTGAGGACGATCGCGCGGGATTTTCAACCCGACTGACGTTACATATCAGCGAATCCTCATCTTTTGCTTGACTGTCATTCAAAAGTCCTCATAGATTCAGACTCGACTTCGTGCGCCGTCGCAATGGGAGCGCCGAGGTGTCATCTGAAGCCAATGGAGGTCTCATGATCGGCTCTGTTCACAGGGGCACGGCGCGATTGCTCGCAGCCATGCTCGCGTTTCTCCTCACGATAGGCGTGGTCGTCGGCGTCGCAGCGCCGGCGCAGGCGCACGACGGCGGGCACGTCCTGATCTTCACCAAGACGACCCAGTTCCGTCACACCGACGCCATCAACAAGGGCACACCGCTCATCAAGGCGGCCCTCGAGGCCGAGGACATGGTGGTCGTGCACACCGAGGACTCCTCGGTCTTCAACGACGCCGATCTCGCCGGCTTCGACGCGATCATCATGTTCCAGACCTCTGGCGACCCGTGGAACGCCGACCAGAAGGCGGCACTCGAGCGCTACCAGCGCGCGGGAGGCGGCATCGTCGCCATCCACAACGCCACCGACATGCGCGGAAACTACCCGTGGTGGGACGAGCTCGTCGGCTCGCTGATGCCCGGCCACGCCGCGACCGGCACCGACCCGGGCCAGGAGGGCACGGTTCGCATCGAGGACCACTCGCACCCCTCCACCGAGCACTTCGAAGACACCCGCTGGGAACGCTCCGACGAGTGGTACAACTTCTCGAACAACGTTCGCGGCACGGCGCACGTGCTCGCCTCGATGGACGAGACCACCTACGACGCCGGCGGCAACGCCATGGGGTACGACCACCCCATCTCGTGGTGCAAGCCGTACGACGGCGGGCGCACATGGACGACCGCGATGGGCCACTACGGTTCGCACTTCCAGGAGCCCAAGTTCATGGCCCACATCGTCGGCGGCGTGAAGTACGCGGCCGGCCTCGCCGAAGGCGACTGCGGCGGCACCTCATGGGACAGCTTCGAGAAGGTCGCACTCGACCAGAACACCTCGGCGCCGTTCGCGATGGACATCGCCGAAGACGGACGCGTCTTCTACACCGAGCTCGTGCGCGGTCAGGTGCGCGTGTGGGACCCGGCCACGAACAACGTGACCACGGCGCTCGAACTCGACGTCTACTCCGGAGGTGAGGACGGCCTGCTCGGCATCGCGCTCGACCCCGACTTCACCGAGAACGGACAGCTCTACCTCTACCGTTCACCCAACGCGGCCGACAATTCGAACCCGTCGAGCTTCTTCAGCAGGGTCTCGCGCTTCACGATGGAGAACGGGGTCATCGACCCGGCCACCGAGGAGCTCATCATCGAGGTCCCCGCACGTCGACTCCCCGATGAGCCCGGCCACACCGGCGGCGGCCTCGACTTCGACGCCGACGGCAACCTGTACCTGGGTGTCGGCGACGACGTGAACCCGCACTCGGAGCCCTCCGGCGGGTACGCCCCGATCTCGGCGCGCCCCGGCACGTTCCACGACGCACGGGAGACCTCGGCGAACACGAACGACCTCCGCGGGAAGCTGCTGCGCATCACGCCGAAGGCGGACGGCCCCGGGTACACCATCCCCGAGGGCAACCTGTTCCCCGAGGCCGACGACGCCGACGGCAAGACCCTTCCCGAGATCTACGCGATGGGCTTCCGCAACCCGTTCCGCTTCTCGGTCGACCAGTCGTCGGGCGCGATCAGCCTCGCCGACTACTCGCCCGACAACAACAACGACGCCCCGGCCACGCGTGGACCCGCCGGCATCGCCGAGTGGAACTACATCACCTCGCCCGGCAACTACGGCTGGCCGCTCTGCATGGGCGACAACGAGCCGTTCCGCAACGTCGACTACACGAAGAACCCGGTTGCGGTCGGCGACTTCTTCGACTGCGCCAACCCCGTCAACGACTCCCCGCGCAACACGGGCCTGACCGAACTGCCTGCCGCCCGCGCGGCCGACATGTGGTACGGCTACAAGCGGTCGTCGGAGCCGGGGATGATCCCCCAGGGCGGCGGCCTCGCCCCCATGGGCGGACCCGTCTACAACTTCGACCCGGCCCTCGAGTCCGACACGAAGTTCCCCGCCTCGTACGACGGCAAGCCGTTCTTCTACGAGTGGGCTCGCAACAAGATGTACTCGATCCAGCTGAAGGATCCCGCCGCAGGATCGGGATCGCAGGTCGAGAAGGTCACTCCGTTCCTTCCGCAGGAGCAGTTCCTCGCCCCCATCGACTCCAAGTTCGGGCCCGACGGCTCGCTCTACGTTCTCGACTGGGGTGGAGGATTCGGGCGCGACAACCCGAACTCCGGGGTGCACCGCATCGACTACATCTCGGGCTCGCGCTCGCCGATGGCCAAGATCGCGGTCGACCACGACTCGGGTCCGGCACCGCTGACCGTCGCCTTCGACGGCTCGGGCTCGACCGACCCCGAGAACGCGGCACTCTCGTACGCGTGGGACTTCGACGGTGACGGCACGGTCGATGCGACCACGCCGCAGGCGTCGTACACCTACACGGCCGACGGCGTGTTCGACGCCCGCCTGACCGTGACCGACCCCGACGGGAAGGACGCGACCACGACGGCGCCGATCACCGTGGGCAACACGCGTCCGACCGTGCAGTTCTCGCTGCCGCCGAACGGGTCGTTCTTCGACTTCGGTGACGACCTCTCGTGGGACGTCTCGGTGACCGACCCCGAAGACGGAACGGTCTCGGGCGACGACGTGATCATCCAGCCGGCACTCGGCCACGACGAGCACGCCCACCCCACGACCCCGCTCAGCGGGTTCACGGGCACGACGGAGACGACCCTCGGCGGGCACGCGCCCGACGAGAACATCTTCTTCGCGATCGATGCCCGCTACACCGATCACGGCGGAGCGAACGGGGCGAACCCGCTCACGGGTTCGCAGACCACGCTCGTGTTCCCCAAGGTGAAGCAGGCCGAGTTCTTCGACTCGTCGTCGGAGAACCTGGTCACGGCACCCAGCCGTGACGTCGAGGGGGTCGACAGCGACCGCATGATCGTCGGTGGCGACGGAGCATGGGCGCACTACGCGCCGGTGAACTTCTACCGCGTCGACGAGCTCGCGCTCCGCGTCTCCGCGGCGACGGAGGGCGGCTCGATCGAGCTTCGCTCCGGTGCCGTCGACGGCGCACTGCTGGCCACCGCCGAGGTGCCGAAGACCGGTGCCAACCGGTTCACCGACGTCTCGGTCGATGTGAGTGCCTTCCCGGCGGAGTCCCTCGACCTCTACCTCGTGTTCCGGGGTGCCGAGATCAAGGTCAACTTCCTCGAGGCGATCGGCCAGGGCGCATCGCCGCACAGCACGCCGAAGGTCGCCATCACCTCGCCCGAGAACGGAGCCGAGCTCGAGCCCGGCGCCGACGTCACCATCGAGGCCACGGCCTCCGACGCCGACGCCGACATCGAGAAGGTCGAGTTCTTCGTCGACGGCGAGTCCATCGGCACCGACGAGAGCGCACCGTACTCGGCCGAGTGGTCGCAGCCGGAGGAGGGGCTCTACGAGCTCACCGCCGTCGCCACCAACGCCGACGGACGGTCGAAGACCTCTCGCATCGTGGTCGCGCAGGTCGGCGAGCTGTTCGGCGACCTCGTGCCGTTCACGAACGCCGGCGGCCAGTTCGAGCGCATCGGCGACGGCCGCTTCCGGATCACCGGAGCGGGCGACGACACGTGGCAGGGCACCGACCAGTACTCGACGCTCTACGCTCCGGGCGGCGGCGACGACAGCTGGGAGGCGGTCGTCAAGATCGACGCCCAGCAGAACACGAACGGCGCAGCCAAGGCCGGCCTCATCGTGCGCAACGACCTCGCGCAGCCGGGCACGTCGCCCGGATACGCGATGGTCGGCATCCGCCCGAGCGGCGGCATCGAGTTCCTCACGGATCCCGATGGCAACGGCCAGCTGAGCGCATCCGTCCAGGGCGGCACCACGAGCTACCCCACGTGGGTCAAGCTCAAGCGCTCCGGAGCCGACTACACCGCGTACTTCTCGAAGAACGGGACGACGTGGACCCAGGTCGGCGGAACCGTCGCACTGGGCGGCGCCGCGACGGTGCAGGACGTCGGCATGTTCACGGTGTCGCACGCTGCGGCAGCCGGAACGGTCGACTTCTCGGGCTTCGCGATCGAGACCGATCCCGAAGGGCCGGAGCCGGCAGAGCCGCTCGAGCCGCTCATGTGCGCGGCAGCTCCGCTCACCGATGAGTTCGACGGCCCGGCGATGGCACCCACCTGGGACCTGCGCAGCGCTACGGGCTCGGCGATCACGCAGTCCGGCGGAACGCTGTCGCTGCCGGTGGCCGGCGGTGACATCAACGAGGCCGGAACCGGTCCGGTGAGCTTCGCGAGCAAGCCGCTGCCCGCCGGCGCGTGGGAGGCGACGACGAAGATCACGCTGTCGCACACCTCGCACTGGCAGTGGGCCGGATTGGTGGTGCACCAGAACGACAACGAGTACAACAAGCTCGCGTTCGTGCGCAACCAGGCAGGCGGCCGGTTCGTGGAGTTCCAGAGCGAGACGGGCGGCACCCGCACCACGCCGGCCGCACCCGCCCTGCCCGCGGACTTCCCGACCACCATCCACCTCAAGCTGACGAGCAACGGCACGGTCCTGACCGGCGCGTACTCGACCAACGGCGAGTCGTGGACGGCACTGACGGGTCAGCTGCAGCTGAAGCAGAACGCCCGCATCGGCATCATGGCCGCCGGCGACCTGGGCACCACCCCGGTCACGGCGCAGGCCGACTGGTTCCGGTTCAGCCCGGAGCCCGCAGCCGGCCAGCCGGTCGTCGCGAACGACGCGTTCGACGGAACCGCCATCGACGGCTGCCGTTGGGGTCAGAGCGTTCGCTACGACTCCAACCACGCCGAAGTGGCCGGCGGCCACCTGAAGATCACGACCCAGCCCGGCGACATCAACGGCAACAACCCGCTGTCGCCGCGCAACTTCATCCTCCAGAAGGCTCCGGAGGGCGACTGGGTCGCGACCACGAAGTTCAAGGCCCCGCTGAAGCACCGCTACCAGCTGGCCGGACTGATGATGTGGGCCGATGACGACAACTACGTCAAGTCCGACGTCGTCGCCTACAACGCCCCCGGAAGCGCGCTCGACCTGCGTGCCGAGATCGCCGGCGAGGTGAACGGAGCCGGCATCGGCAACCAGGCCGTCGACATCGCCGACAGCACCGAAAGCGGCTACTGGTACATCCGGGTCACGAAGACCGGCAACCAGTACACCGCCGAGGTCAGCGACGGCGGAGTGAACTGGACGCCGATCGGCGACACCGGCATCACCTTCGACAAGCCCCTGCGGGGGCTCGGCCTGATGGCGATCGGTCCGCAGCAGGAGGAAGCGGTCGTGGTCGAGTTCGACTCGTTCGAGCTCGACGCGGCCCAGGAGGACGCGACCGCACCGGTCACGACCCTCGCCTGGACCCCGGCCGCGCCCGACGGCAGCAACGGCTGGTACCGCACGGCACCGACCTTCGCCCTCGCGGCGACGGATGCCGACGGTTCGGGCGTGGCCTCGACGGAGTACTCCGTCGGCGGCGGCGCGTGGTCGCCGTACACCGAGCCGGTCGAGGTCGAAGGACAGGGCGACGTCGTCGTCGCGTTCCGCTCGACCGACGCGGCCGGCAACGTCGAGACCGCCGGTTCGTCGACGGTCAAGGTCGACACGGTCGCTCCGGCGACCGCGTCGGGGGTCGAGGACGTCGACGGGGGCGTCCGCGTGACGCTCACGGCGACCGACGCCACGTCAGGTGTCGCGGCCACCGAGGTTCGCGTCGGCGACGGAGCATGGGCCGCCTACACCGAACCGGTCGTCCTGACCGGCTCGGCGCCGCAGACGGTTCAGTTCCGCTCGACCGACGCGGCGGGCAACGTCGAGACCGACCAGTCGCTCGTCGTCCAGCCTGGCCAGCTCGACCTCGAGATCGTGGTGACGAGCCGGTGCATCGCCGGCAAGGCGCTGCTCTCGGCCAAGGCGACGAACGGCGAGGACGTGCCGGTCTCGGTGACCTTCGCGTCGGCGTACGGCGAGAAGTCGTTCGCGGCCGTCGCACCGGGCAAGAACGGGTTCCACACGTTCTCGACCCGTCTCGCCCAGCTGCCGGGCGGGGAGGTGACCATCACCGCGACCGCCGAGATCGGCGGTCAGACGGTGACCACCACCCGCACGGTGGCATACGAACCGCTCAGCTGCGGTTGACCGGAGTCCGGGGTGGCCGTCGCCTTCGGCGGCCACCCCGGGCCCCATCGCGGATCGGTCGAAACGATCCGCTCCGACATCCGTCACCATCTCTCGATCACCGGTCACCGACCGGGGCCATGACGGGAGCTCCCCAGTGAAGAACTCAGCGAAGAGGAACCTGATGAGAAGAAGGAACATGCGCATCGCGGTCATCACGACCGCGACCGGCGCACTGCTGCTGGCCGGCCAGGCCGGCATCGCGGCTGCCGAGGAGCAGTCGCACGGCGGCGGCGAGGTCGACGTGAACGTCGCCATCTCCGAGATCACCGAACCCGGAGTGCTCGCCATGAGCATCGCGGGAACCGCCGTCAACCTGACCGAGAACGGGTCGGACGAGCTCGTGCGCCAGTTCACCGGCACCCTGCCGACCGTCACGATCACCGACACCCGCTCGGCCGAGGAGATCCCCGACGGCGCCGCCTGGTACGTGCTCGGCAGCGCCACGGCGTTCACCGGCGACGCCGGCCAGGCACCGATCGGCGCCGGCCACCTCGGGTGGGCGCCCGCGCTCATCGACGGCGGCGGATCCGGACTGGTCGCCGCCGGCGACGAGGTCCAGACGGTGCTCGACGACGACGCCGCCCCCGACAACGTCGGCCTCGTCGACCAGGAGCTCTTCGCGAGCGCCTTCGACTCCGGCGAGATCGCGACGGAGGGCTCCTGGACGGCGAACGCGAGCCTGTTCCTCCGCACGCCCTCCACCGTCGGCGCCGGCCAGTACTCCGGAACGATCACCCTCTCCCTGTTCGAGTAACCGCTCGAGCACGACGTCATGCCGTGGTCCCACGAACGTGGGGCCACGGCATGACTGCGTTCCCGGGCCCGCGCCGGCCGACGCCGACGGCCGAGGCCGACGCCGACGCCGACGCGTGCGCCGACGCCGACGCCGACGCCGACGCGTGAGAATCCATAGGAACGCCAAAGGCACGCCATAGCACGGGGCCATACGTTCGGCTCGCCCCCGAACGAGAGGACCCCATGTTCTTCACCTACCTCCGGCGAGAACTCGCCGGGCGCCGCAGGCAGACCGCGATCATCGCCATCGGCATGGCGCTCGCGATCGCGCTCGTCATCATCGTCAACTCCGTCGCCTCCGGCGTGAAGGCCGCGCAGGCGTCCGTGCTCGAGTCCGTCTACGGCGTCGGCACCGACATCACGGTGACGCAGACGCCGACCGCCCCTGAGGAGGGCGGGGGCGGCGGCCCCCGCTTCGAGTTCGGCTCTGGCGCCGGCACCACCACCGACGGCACGACCGAACTCAGCCAGTCCCGCCTGATGGCCGGGTTCGGGTCGAGCACGTTCGATGCGAGCGCGCTCGACACCGTGCTCGGCGTCGACAACGTGGCCGCGGCAGCCGGAACCCTCGCGCTCACGAACACGACGTTCAACGGCGAGATGCCCGACTTCAGCCGGCAGCAGGGCACCGACGGCGGCGCGACGACCGATCAGGGCGCCGACGCCGGCACCGACCAGCAGGCCGCGCCCCCGCAGGGCGGACCCGACGGCGCAGGCGGCAGCGCCTTCGACGTCGATTCGTTCAGCGTGCTGGGCCTGGACCCGTCGGCCGACGCGATCGGCCCCCTCTCGGCCGTGTCCCTCGCGGAGGGCCGCACGCTCGACGCCGACGACACGGGCGCGTACGTCGCCGTGCTCGACGCCGACTACGCCACGAGCGCCGAACTCGCCGTGGGCGACACCATGAACATCGGCGGCACCGACTTCGAGATCGTCGGCACGGTCACGTCGAACGCCGCGGACTCGGCGAGCGCGTCGAACGTGTACATCCCGCTCGACGTCGCCCAGGCCCTCTCGGGCGAAGACGGCATGCTCTCGAACCTCTACGTCCAGGCCGCGTCGTCGACCGACATCGCCCAGGTGCAGGCCGACATCGAGGCCGCGCTGCCCGACGCGACCGTGTCGACGCAGGAGGACCTCGCGTCGAGCGTCTCGGGCTCGCTCAGCACGGCCTCCGACCTCGTCTCGAACCTCGGCCTCTGGCTCTCGCTGGCGGTGCTCGTCGCCGCATTCCTCATCGCCATCCTGTTCACGATCTCGGGCGTCACCCGACGCACCCGCGAGTTCGGCACGCTCAAGGCCATCGGCTGGTCGAACCGTCGCATCACCGGCCAGGTCGCGGGCGAGTCGCTTGTGCAGGGCCTCATCGGCGGCGCGCTCGGCATCGCGATCGGCCTGATCGGCATCGTCGTGATCAACGTCATCGCGCCGACGCTCTCGGGCAGCGCCTCGAGCGGCGGGTTCGACCTTGCGGGAGGCGCAGGCCGCCCTGGCGGCGGCGGCAGCGGCTCGGCGGGCGGCGACGCGGCGGCGGCGGGCGGCGGGCGCTCGTTCGGCGGCCCGATGGGCCAGACCGCGGCGGCCACGACCGAGGTCGCGCTGAACGCCCCGATCACGGTGTCGGTCATCGCCATCGCCGTGGGCATCGCGATCCTCGGCGGCCTGCTCGCGGGGGCCATCGGCGGATGGCGGGCCTCGCGCCTGCGACCCGCCGAGGCCCTGCGGAGCGTCGGCTGACGCCCGCCACCGGCTGACGCCCGCCACCGGCATCCGCCCGCCACCGGCATCCGCCCCCCACCGGCATCCGCCCCCCCACCGAATCGAAGGACATCATGTACACGCTCACGAACCTCACCAAGACCTACCGGCAGGGCAACCGCACGGTGCACGCGCTGAAGCACGTCGACCTCGCGATCGGCGCCGGCCAGCACGTCGCGATCCAGGGCCCGACCGGCGGCGGCAAGTCGACCCTGCTGCAGATGCTCGGCGGGCTCGACCGGCCGACGTCGGGCACGATCACCATCGGGGCCGACGACCTCTCGAACATGCCCGACGGCCGGCTCGCGAAGATCAGGGCGAAGGAGATCGGGTTCGTCTTCCAGAACTTCAACCTGATCCCCACGCTCACCGCACAGGAGAACGTGGAGACCGCACTCGAGCCGCTCGGCATCTCGGGCGAGCTCCGCGCGAAGCGGGCCGCCGAGGCGCTCGCCTCGGTGGGGCTCGGCGACCGCGCGAGTCACCTGCCGGCCGAGCTCTCGGGCGGGCAGCAGCAGCGCGTCGCGATCGCCCGCGCACTCGTGAAGGAGCCCGAGGTGCTGCTCGCCGACGAGCCGACGGGCGCACTCGACGAGGAGACCCGCGACGAGATCCTCGACATCCTCGAGGGCCTGCATCGCGACCGCGGGCTCACGCTCATCGTCGTCACCCACGACTCGGCCGTGGCCAGGCGTGCCGAGCGACGGCTGCACATCAAGGCGGGCACGGTCACCGAGCGCTGACCGGCGGCCATGCCGGGCATGCCGAGCAAGGCACGGAGGGGATGCACAGGCTCGACACCTACCGTCGAAGTGATGTCCCATCCCGAAACGCCTTCAGCCCCCCGCGACGATTCCGAGCCCGCCGAGCTGGCGAATGCCGACGAGATGACGGATGCCGACCGCCGCCGCATGTTCCGCCGTCGGCGTGCGCTCGCCATCACGGCCGTCGTGACCGTGCTCGCCGTCGGGTGCGGATTCGTCGCGATCGGCTGGGCGTCGGCCTCCCAGGGCGCCGCACCCTCGCCCGCAGAAAGTGCCAAGGACTCGGTCGAGGTGCAGCAGTCCGCCGCCAAGGCGCACGCGAGTGCGGCACCCGACTCCGGACTCGAGCTCGACTGGGCGTCGCTCAGCCCCGAGATCTCGGCGCAGATGCAGTACGTCGAGGACAACTGGGAGTCGACGTGGAGCGACGAGTACGGCTTCATCGACGAGAACGACTGCATGGACTTCGCGAGCCAGTCGCTCATCGCGCGCGGCTGGGTCGAGGACGACGAGTGGTGGTACGCCGTCGGGGACGCCTACTCGAGCTCGGCGGCGTGGCGCAGCTCGACCGCCTTCATGGAGTACCTCGAGGCACGGCCTGACCTCGCGACCATGCTGACCGACGACCAGCGCGACCAGGTGAAGATCGGCGACATCGTGCAGTTCGACTGGGACGACTCGGGCGACCGCGACCACACCGGCATCGTGACCGCGGTCGTGACGAACGACGACGGCTCGATCGACATCCTCTACGCGGGCCACACCGACGCCACGTGGGACCGCTCGGTCGACTACGCGATCTCCGAGATGCACCCGGGCGGGGTCGCGACCTACTGGAGCATCGCCGGCTGAGTCTCCCTGTACCGATGTGCGGATGTCACGGGCGTGCGGATGTCGGTGGGCAGGCGTAGACCGGACCCATGGAGATCACGCACCTCAACCCGCCGTCGCTGCACCGCAGCCCGGCCTTCAGCCAGGGTGTGCTCGTGACCGGGGCGCACGACACCCTCTACGTGGGCGGACAGAACGGCGTCGATGCCGACGGAGTCGTCGTCGACGGCGGCCTCGGGCCGCAGACCCGCCGCGCGATGCAGAACCTGCTCGCCGTGCTCGCCGAGGCGGGCGCCGACCAGACCAACGTCGTGTCGCTCACGATCACGCTCGTCGCGGGCGCCGACGCGACCGAGGGCTATCAGGCCTCCGCCGAGGTCTGGGGCCGGCACGCGACGACCGTGCAGGTCATCCAGGTGGCGGGGTTCGCCAACCCAGCGTTCGTCGTCGAGGTGAGCGCGATCGCGGCGATCCCGGTGAGCGCGTAGGGCCTTCGGCTAGATCGCGGCGAGCTCGCGGTCGAGTCGGCTCGCGTACGCGGTGACGAGGTCGGACGAACGGGCGCCGAGCCAGATCGCGATCTCGACCCCGCCCTCGGGGCGCATCCACTCGTCGAGCCACGCGTCGACCGCGGCGACGAGCACCCGGCCGCGGGGTGCGACCGTGCCCAGCACGTTCTCGCGGAAGACCCAGTGCACGCCCACGCCCGCCGGAACGTCGAGGTGCACGATCTGCACGGCGTTGAAGGCCTCGATGAACACGAGTCCGGTGGCATTCGGGTCGCAGTCGGCGAGCCGCGAGCGGATCGCGGCGAGGTCGCCCGTGTCGCCGGCCATGAGCACGCGTGCCGCGGGCGGTGCGGGCGGGCGCATCCTGCTGACCATGGACCGGCCTTTCGTCGACTGTAGGGTTCCGAGTCCACTTTAGGTAAGCCTTACCTCAAGGGCAAGACGAGCGCCGAGATGTTCAGCCGGCACGCAGCTGCGCCCGGCCCTCGCGAGTGCTCCCGACCAATCCGCACCGACTCCCGCGCCGAACCACCGACAGCGAGGCAGTACGCCGCGCACCCGACGGAAGGCCCGACATGGAGCACCAGGAACGGCGAGCGAGCGGCTGCGACGAACCCGCTGCGACGGCGACTCGGACCGGCGGTCGGTTGCGCTGGTGGTCGCTCGCGGCACTCTCGGGCGTGATCAGCGCAGGCGTGTTCCTCGCCGCAGCCGAACTGGTCGCGCTCGTCGCCGCACGGGAGGGCAGCCCGATCCTCGCCGTCGGGTCGTTCGTGATCGACATCGTGCCGCAGTGGGCCAAGGAGTTCGCGATCGAGGTGTTCGGCGAGTACGACAAGATCGCCCTGCTCGGCGGGCTCGGCCTGGCCGTGCTCGTCGCCTCGGTGATCGCCGGCGTGCTGCAGTACGTCAGGCCGCCGCTCGGCGCCGTCGCCCTCGGGCTCGCCGGCGCGCTCTCGCTCGCGGCCGTCGTGACCCGCACGGGCGCAACCGCGTTCGCGTGGCTGCCGCCGCTCATCGGTGCGGCCGCGGGCATCGTCGTGCTGGTGCTGCTCGTCGGCCGACTGCGCGCCTGGCACGACGACCTCGAGGCCGAGGCCGCGCGGCACGAGGCGGCCACCGCGAGCGCGGCGATGACGGCGGCCGAAGCCGCAGCCGAGACGGCGTGGGCGCCGCGCGAACCTGCAGCCCGGACCTCGACCGGCGCCGACGCATCCACGGCGGTGATCGCCACGGCGACCGAAGACCCCGGTGCACGCGCGAAGGCCGGCCGGCCCGCGGCATCCGTCGACCGTCGCGGGTTCTTCGTGCTCGCCGGCATCGCCGCGGCATCCGCCCTGGTGGTCGGCGTGGGCTCGCGCGTGGCCGGGGCCGCGACGAGCTCGATCGCCGCGATCCGCAAGGCGCTGAAGCTGCCCGCGCCGAACTCGACGGTGACGGTGCCGGACGGTGCCGAGCTCGACATCCCCGGCCTCACGCCGCTGTACACGCCGAACGGCGACTTCTACCGCGTCGACACCGCGCTGACCGTGCCCTCGGTCGACCCGACGACCTGGCGGCTCGTGGTCGACGGCATGGTCGACCGGCGCGTCGAGCTCACGTTCGACGACCTCGTGGCGATGGGCCTCGACGAGTACTCGATCACCCTCACCTGCGTGTCGAACGAGGTCGGCGGCGACCTGCTCGGCACCGCCAAGTGGCTCGGCGTGCCCGTGCGCGACGTGCTCGCGAAGGCCGCGCCGAGCGCCGACGCCGACATGGTGCTCTCGCGCAGCATCGATGGGTTCACCGCGTCGACCCCGCTCACCTCGCTCACGGACGACGGGCTCGACGCGATCCTCGCGGTCGCCATGAACGGCGAGCCGCTGCCGCTCGAGCACGGGTTCCCGGTGCGCATGGTCGTGCCGGGGCTCTACGGCTACGTCTCGGCGACGAAGTGGCTGACCGAGCTGAAGGTCACGCGCTTCGATGCCGAGGAGGCGTACTGGACCCCGCGCGGCTACAGCGCGAAGGCGCCCATCAAGCTCTCGTCGCGCATCGACACCCCTCGCCTCGAGAAGCCGGTCGCGGCCGGCACCGTCAAGATCGCGGGCGTCGCGTGGGCGCAGACCGTCGGCATCGACCGGGTCGAGGTGAAGATCGACGACGCCGACTGGCAGCTCGCGACCCTCTCGAACCCCGTCAACGCCGACACGTGGGTGCAGTGGTTCCTCGAGTGGGAGGCCACCACGGGCAGCCACAACGTGACCGTGCGCGCGACCGACCGCGACGGCAACCGGCAGGTCGAGGAACGCGCACCGATCGCCCCCGACGGCTCGACCGGATGGCAGCGCCGCCTCGTGCAGGTGAGTTGAGCGAACGCCCGGGTCGACGAACCGCGGGAGTCGCGGCATCCGCCCGCTCCTGACACCATCGGAGGATGACCAGCAAACGGATCCTCTTCATCGGCGGCAGCGGCGTGATCAGCTCGGCGTGCGTCGCCAGGTCGGTCGACCTCGGGCATGAGGTGACCGTGCTGAATCGCGGCGCCTCGTCGGACCTGCGACCGCTGCCAGAGGCCGTGCGCACGATCACCGCCGACATCCGCGAGCCCGACTCGGTGCGTGCGGCCCTCGGCCGAGACACCGCGCACCCGCTCGAATTCGACGTGGTCTGCGAGTTCCTCGCGTTCACGCCCGAGCACGTGCGCACCGACCTCGAGCTGTTCGAGGGGCGCATCGGCCAGTACGTCTTCATCAGCAGCGCGTCGGCCTACCAGACGCCGCCCAGCCGTCTGCCGGTGACCGAGTCGACGCCGCTCGTGAACCCGGTGTGGCAGTACTCCCGCGACAAGATCGCCTGCGAGGACCTGCTCGTCGAGGCGGTGCGCGAGCGCGCCTTCCCGGCGACGATCGTGCGCCCGTCGCACACCTACGACCGCACGCTGCTGCCGACCCTCGGCGGGTACACCGACATCGTCCGCATGCGCGCCGGGCGCCCGGTGCTCGTGCACGGCGACGGCACCAGCCTCTGGACCATCACGCACCACCGCGACTTCGCGGTGGCGTTCGCCGGCCTGCTCGGCAATCCGCTCGCGATCGGCGACGCGTTCCACATCACGGGCGACCACTCCCCCACCTGGAACCAGATCTACACCTGGCTCGCCGATGCGGCCGGCGTCTCGTCGCCGGAGCTCATGCACGTGGCATCCGAGACCATCGCCGCCGTGCGCCCGGAATGGGGGCCGGGTCTGCTGGGCGACAAGGCGCACTCGATGGTCTTCGACAACACGAAGGTGAAGGCCCTCGTGCCCGAGTTCGCCACGACGGTCACGTTCGACCGCGGTGCCCGTGAGATCGTCGAGTTCATCGACGCGACGCCCGAGCTGCAGCGATTCGATGCCGAGGCGGATGCCGCGTTCGACCGCATCTTGCAACTCCCGCGCCGGTAGCCGGCCGGCCCGGCTCCCGCAGCGCGGGCGCGAAGATCGCGCGGCCCCACCAAGGGCCGCGCGCCTCCGCCCCTGCCCCTACTGGTTCGAGAACGCCGCGTCGAACGACGCCGTCGGCCGGGGCCAGATGAGCGAGCGGATGAACCCGACCGCCTCCTTCGCACCGTGCAGGCGATCCATGCCGGCGTCCTCCCACTCGACCGAGATGGGGCCGGTGTAGCCGATCGAGTCGAGCGCGCGGAACGAGTCCTCCCACGGCACGTCGCCGTGCCCGGTCGAGACGAAGTCCCACCCGCGGCGCGGGTCGCCCCACGGCAGGTGCGAGCCCATGACGCCCGCCCGGCCGTTGTGCGGGCGCAGGCGCGTGTCTTTGCAGTCGACGTGGTAGATGCGGTCCTGGAAGTCGAGGATGAAGCCGACGGGGTCGATGTTCTGCCACATCATGTGCGACGGGTCCCAGTTGAAGCCGAACGCCTCACGGTGTCCGATGGCCTCGAGCGTGCGCACCGAGCTCCAGTAGTCGTACGCGATCTCGCCGGGGTGCACCTCGTGCGCGAATCGCACGCCCTCGTCGTCGAACACGTCGAGGATCGGGTTCCAGCGGTTCGCGAAGTCCTCGAAGCCGCCCTCGATGACCGACGCCGGAACAGGCGGGAACATCGCGACGTACTGCCAGATCGATGACCCGGTGAACCCGACCACGGTGTCGACGCCGAGCTTGCGCGCCACGCGAGCAGAGCGGCGCATGTCGTCGGCCGCGCGTTGCCGCACGCCCTCGGGGTCGCCGTCGCCCCACACGGAGGGTCGCAGGATCGCCTCGTGACGGAAGTCGATGGGCGCATCGCACACCGCCTGCCCGGCCAGGTGGTTCGAGATCGCGTAGACCTCGAGGCCGTGCCGCTTGAGGATCTCGCGTCGCTCCTCGAGGTACCCGGGCTCCTCGTCGGCGAGCCTCAGGTCGAGGTGGTCGCCCGAGCACGCGATCTCGAGGCCGTCGTAGCCCCACTCCGCGGCGAGGCGTGCGACCTCCTCGAACGGGAGGTCGGCCCACTGCCCCGTGAAGAGCGTGACCGGGTGGCCGTCGCCGGCACGGTTCGTCGTGGCATCCGTCATCGTGCTCCCTCTCGCTCGCGCTGCTCCTGCAACGCAGTCAGATAGCGGATGCTGCGCTCCGCGAGCGCGTCCTGCGACGGTGCGAGCGGCCGCCACACCGAGGCCGCGACCGCGATCGTGTCGTTCTCGCCCGTGAAGGACTCGAGCCCGAGCGGGCCCGCGTAGCCGACCTCGTCGAGCACGTCGAGGAAGGCCGGCCAGTCGAAGTGGTCGTCGCCCACCGCCCCCCGATCGTTGCCGCACACCTGCACGTACGCGAGGTGTTCCCCTGCCGCGCGCACGGCGTCGCCGATGTGCTTCTCCTCGATGTTCAGGTGGTAGGTGTCCAGCGCAAGACCCAGCCCTGGCCCGAGCAGCGGCCCGAGCGCCTCGAGCGCCTGCTCGACGGTGTTGACGAGGCTCGTCTCGTAGCGGTTCAGCGGTTCGATCGCGAGCCGGATGCCGCTGCGCTCCGCGGCGCGCACGACGGGCGCCAGGGCGGCCCGGAGTTCGACGTACCGGCTCGCCCGCTCTTCGGCGTCCATGCGCCAGGTGCGCCCGGTGGCGGCGGTGAACGGACCGGCGACGATCGAAGCGCCGAGCCGCTCGGCCACGCCCACGCAGTGCACGAGGTAGTTCTGCGTCGCCACCACCTCGGAGCCGGGTGCGGCGACGAGGTTGCGGCCCGGGCCCATCGCGCCCACGACCACGGGAGCGAGCGCATGTTCTGCGAGCACGTCGGCCGCGGCATCCGCGGACCAGTCGCCCGGCTGCTCGACCGGCAGTTCGATCGCACCGAACCCCATGGCCGCGGCCTTCGAGGCGATCTCGCGGAGCGATTCGTCGCCCAGCGGCGAGGTCCAGACCCAGGTGTTGACGCCGATGGTGCGGCGCATGCTGCCTCCTTGCAGAAAAAGGGTTCGCCGGTCGAGCAGCGGCGGTGCCGCGTATCGGACCCAGTGTGTCAGGTCTCGATACGGCCCATGCGGGCCTGCTCGACCGGCGGTCGGATGGTGCGGGGTTACGGGATGACCCGCTCCTCCCAGATCTGCGGGTAGCCCGGCAGGTCTTCGCCGCCGAACTTCGCGTAGTGGCCGTCGGGCATGCCCTCGTTCAGGGCCAGGTACTCGTCGACCTCTTCAGCGGTGATGGGGCTCTGCGGGAGCACCCACTCGAACGGCACCTCTTCGCCGGCGAAGATCTTCTGCGCGGCGAGGAGCGGCGTGCGCCACTGGAAGTTCGAGTACACCGGTGCGAGACCGGTGAGGCCCGTCTCCTTCCACTTGCGGAGGAAGCTCATCTCGTCTTCACCCGTCATGACGGGGTAGTCGACGCCGGCGTCCTCGAACGCCTCGATGGCTGCGACGGCACCGTCACCGGCATCCATCCAGATGCCCTTGACGTCGCCCTTCGCGAGCTCGTCGGAGATGATCTTCTTGATCTCCGACGGGTCTGCACCCGTGAAGTAGTCGACCGCCTCGATGCCGGCCTCGTCGAACAGCTTCTCGGCCGCGGCCCAGCGCTGCTCGAGCACGTCGACGCCGGGCAGCACGCGAAGCGCCACGACCTTGTCGCCCTCTTCGAGCTCGCCGATGAGGAACTCGGCCGTGTCGATGCCCCACGCGAATCCACCGATGGGGTGGATGAACGTGACGGGGCAGTCGGTCTGCACGCCGCGGTCGAAGACCACGACGGGCTTGCCGGTGTCGCACGCACGCTCGACGGCCGGCGTCATGGCCGCCGTCGAGTTGGGCGAGATGAGGAAGATGTCGCAGTTGCCTTCGGTGATGAAGTAGTCGATGTCGGCGATCTGCGTGTCATCGGAGTCCTGCGCGTCACGCGTCTCCATCTCGGAGATGACGCCGGCCTCCTGCAGCACCTTCAGCTGCTCGTTCATCGTGATCCAGCCGGTCTGGCGCCACGGGTTGGAGATCGAGGCGTTCGCGAAGCAGGCCTTCTTGGCCCCTGCGCTCGCGTACTCGGTCGTGTCGACCATCTCGGCATTGATGTACTGCAGCCACGGCTGGTCTTCGGGGCCTTCGGGCACGACGTCGCGCTCGGCGTCCTGCTTGTCGAAGAGCTCCTGGTCGAACCAGTCGATCGCTTCCTCGGTGGCGGCTGCGTCGTCCGACGGTGCAGCCACGTTGGGGTCGGTGGTACAGCCGGCGAGCGTGAACAGCGCGAGAGCGCCGACCATGGCCGATGCCACGGTGATCCTGCGTCGCATCACGAACCTCCCTTGGTTTCGTTGTCAGCCCTCTGCGTCGAGGGAATGGGGGCAGGGCGAGCCGTCGCCGGGATCGGATCTGGCTCCTTCGCCACGAGTGGTGCGGGCGAAGCTTGGTCCACCGGGGCCTGCCCCGGTGAATTCGGACCGGTCGGCTCGAGGGCCGCCGGAGTCTCGAGGGCGCGACCGCGTCGGCGGGCGCGCACGGTGGTGGCCGCGTAGGCCACGGCGAGGATGATGATGACGCCCTGCACCGCGTCGCGGTAGGTCGAGGGCACGCCCGCGAAGTTCAGCAGGGTGAAGAGCGCCTCGAGCGCGAATGCACCGGCTGCGGCCGCCACGACCCAGCCTCGCCCGCCACCCAGAACCACGCCGCCGAGCACGACCGCCGTGATGGCGGTGAACTCGTAGCCGCGACCGACGCTGGGGTGCACGCCGGCGTAGCCGACCAGCAGGATGCCCGCGACGGTCGCCGACAGCGACGAGATGATGAACGTCGAGGTCTTGACCCACCAGTTGCGCGCGCCGGCGAATCGCACGGTCGTCGCGTTGTCGCCGAGGGCGATGATCGTGCGACCGAACGGCCGCCGCGCGAACCAGATCGCGAGCGCCAGCACCACGGCCAGCACCACGACCGACCAGGGCAGGATGTCGATGACGGGCAGGTTGCGGATGCCGCCGCGGCCGACCTCGCGGAACGCATCCGCCGGGTTGCCGGTCGCCGCCCCACCGGTCCAGTAGAGCACCGCGCCGAGCAGTGCGAGCATCATGCCGAGGGTGACGATGAAGCTCGGCACCTTGAGGAACGAGACGATGAGGCCGTTCACGAGGCCGATGAGCGCGCCGAAGACGAACATGAAGATCGTGACGGGCACGATCTTGGCGTCGTCCTGGCCGATGAGGTTGCCGGCGATCACGACCTGGGCCGTGACGACGGACCCCATGGAGAGGTCGAACTCGCCGCCGACGATCACGAAGTACTGACCGATCGCCACGATGGCGACGGGGGCGACGCGCTGGATGAACCGGATGAACTGGCCGGGCTCGGCGAACGACGGATTGAGGATGGCGATCGTGACGAGCAGCACGATGAGCAGCAGGAAGACGGCTCCGCGCGGGCTCACCAGCGTGCGTCCGAGATCGGCGATCCGGGCGAGCGCCGAGGGCCGGGTGACGGTCGTGGTGCTCATGCCTTCGCCTCCTCTGCGTGCTCGGTCTGGGTGGTGCCTGGGGGTGCGGATGCCGCGGAGCCGGGCCCGAATCTCGGGCGCCGTCGGTCGAGCTGACGGCTCGTGTACACGGCGACCGCGGCGACGATGACGACGCCGCGCACGACGTCCTTGAGGAAGGGGTTCACCTGCATGACGCTCATGACGTTGTCGACGACCGCGAAGATCGCGACGCCGCCGATGGTGCCCCAGATCGAGCCGCGTCCACCCATGAGCAGGGTGCCGCCGAGCACGACCGCGGCGATCGAGAGCAGGTCGTATCCGCCCTGCACGCCGACCGTGGGGCTGCCGACGCCGAGCCGGCTGGCGAGCAGCAGGCCGGCGAACGCGGCGGTGACCGAGCAGAGCACGTGGGCGACGATGATCGGGCGTGCGGTTCGGATGCCCGAGAGCCTCGCGACCTGCTCGTTGCCGCCGACGGCGAACATGTGGTTGCCGGTTCGGGTGCGAGCCAGGAAGAACGCCCCGAGGACGGCGACCGCGAGCATCAGCACGGTCGAGATCGGGATGGGCCCGATGCCGCTCGCGCCGATGAGCTGGAACGACCACGGCACCTCGCCGCTCGTGCCCTTGTAATTCGAGTCGAGGTAGCCCTTGATGATGAGCCCGGTGCCGAGGGTCGCGATGAAGCCGTTGACCTTGAGCTTGGTGACGATGAGCCCGTTGACGAGTCCGATGCCGACGGCCACCGCGATCACGGTGAGCACCGCGGCGGGCACGTTCGCCGGGTTGCCGGCCATGATGTCGGCCGCGATGAGGCTCGAGAGGCTGATGACGTAGGGCACCGACAGGTCGAGCGAGGCGCAGAGGATCACGAGCGTCTGCCCGATCGCCACGAAGCCGAGCACGCTCATGCCGGTCAGGATGTCGCGGATGTTGCCGGCGCTGAAGAAGTTGCGGCCGACGCTCGCGACGAGGATCGCCCCGATGAAGATCACCGCCAGCAGCGCGATGCCGACGATGAGGCTCGAGTCGAGCCGTCGGCGTCGGCCGCGGGCTCGTTTCACCGTCGCAACGGGAGCCGGGGTGGGGGTCTGCGTGCTCATGGGGTCTCCTCGCCCTCGATGCGGAGGGTGCCGGTTGCAGCCGAGAGGATCGTCGCCTCGTCGCTCTTCGCCGGCAGCTCGGCCGAGGCCCGGCCATCGTGCATGACGATGATGCGGTCGGACATGCCGATCACCTCGGGCAGTTCGGAGGAGATCATGAGGATCGCCACGCCCTCCTTCGCGAGCCGGCGCATGAGCCGGTAGACGGCGACCTTGGCGCCGACGTCGATGCCTCGGGTCGGCTCGTCGAGCAGCACCACGCGCGGCTTGGTGGCGAGCCACTTCGCCAGCACGACCTTCTGCTGATTGCCGCCCGAGAGATACTGCACCTCTTGTTCGACGCCCTGCGACGCGACCTCGAGCGAGGTGAGCACGCCCGGGAGCTCGCGTCGGACCTCTCCGGTGCGTCTGGCGAAGACCGAGCGGACGACGAGCAGCGCATTGTCGGCGATCGACTGGTTGAGCGCGAGGCCCTGCGCCTTGCGGTCCTCGGTGATGAGGGCGACACCGGCTCGCACGGCCTGCCTGGCCGACGTCATGTGCACGGTGCGGCCGTCGAGCCGCAGCTCGCCGCGCGTGAGCGGCGTGATGCCGAAGACCGCCTCGAGCAGTTCGGTGCGGCCGGAGCCCTGGAGGCCGGCCACGCCGACGATCTCACCGGCGCGCAGTTCGAGGTCGACGCCGTCGATGTAGGCGTTGCCGGCACCGCGCAGTTCGAGCCTCGGGTCGCCGAGGACGGTGCCCTCTTCGGCCTCCGGGAAGTACGCGGAGATCGGACGACCGACCATGCGCCGCACGAGCTCGTCGGTGTCGAGGTCCGAGGCGGGACCGGATGAGACCAGCGCGCCGTCTTTCAGCACCGTGATCGTGTCGCAGAGGTCGAAGATCTCCTTGAGGCGGTGCGAGACGTAGACGATCGCGACGCCGCGCTCCGAGAGCCGCCGCACGATCGTGTACAGGAGCTCGACCTCGTGGTCGGCCAAGGCGGCGGTCGGCTCGTCCATCTGGATGACGCGGGCGTCGACCGAGAGCGCCTTGACGATCTCGACGATCTGCTGCTCGGCGACGGTGAGCGTACGCACCGCTGCGTCGGGGTCGATGCCGTCGATGCCGAGCTGGTCGAGCAGCTCGCGCGTCTCGCGGACCATGGCCTTGCGGTCGACGAGTCCGCGGCGCCGCGGTTCGCGGCCCAGGAACACGTTCTGCGCGACCGTGCGCTCGGGCAGCAGGTTGAACTCCTGGAAGACGGTCGCGAGGCCGGCCTGCGCGGCCTGGACCGGGTGCGTGAACCGCACCTCCTCGCCGCCCAGGGTGATCGAGCCGCCGTCTCGCTCGTAGACGCCCGCAAGGATCTTCATGAAGGTCGACTTGCCCGCGCCGTTCTCGCCGACGAGGCCGTGCACCTCGCCCGCCCGGAGCGTGAATCCGACGCCGCGCAGCACCTGCACGCCGAAGAACGACTTCTCGAGGCCCTCGGCAACGAGTACGGGCTGGCCCGCGACGACACGCCGGGCCGTGGCATCCGTCTCGCTCGTGTGCTGGTTCGCCGCGCTCATGCGCCGACCTCCGCCCAGGTTCTGGATGCCGCAGACGCGAGCACCGCTTCAGTGACGCGCACGGCGCGGGCACCGTCGTCGAAGCCGGGCAGACCGTCGGGCGCGCTGCCGGCGATCGCCGCGTAGGCGTCGGCGATGAACGCGTTGAACGCGTCCTGGTATCCCATGGGGTGGCCCGCGGGCACGAGCGAGAGCCGTGCCGCGTCGGGTGCCAGTCGGGCGGGGTCCCGCTCGAGGATCATGGAGGCGTCGGCGCGGCCGACCCACAGCCGGTCGGGCCGTTCCTGCTCGAACCGCACGCTCGCGTCGGTGCCGGAGAGCTCGATCGACAGGGCGTTCTTGCGGCCGGGCGCCACCTGCGAGACGAGCAGGGTGCCGACCGCGCCTGACGCGAGCTCGACGACGACGGCCACGAGGTCCTCGGTGCTGATGTCGACGTTGGTCGCGCGGCGATCGTAGACCGTGCGGGTCGCGGCGTTCAGCCGCACGATGCGGTCGCCGGCGATGAACTCGACGAGGTCGACCAGGTGCGACCCGATGTCGGCGAAGGCGCGCGAGGGGCCGCCGAGGGCGTGATCGACGCGCCAGTCGTCGTCACCCTGCGTGGCCAGCCAGTCCTGCAGGTAGGCGCCGTGGACGCTGACGAGGCGACCCGTCTCGCCCGCCGCGATGCGAGCGCGGGCTTCGCGGGCCATGGGGTGGAAGCGGTAGACGAACGGAACGGCGGTCACGAGGCCGCGCTCCGCCGCGAGCGTGCGCAGCCGCTCGGCGTCGGCGACGCTCGTGGCCAGCGGCTTCTCGCAGATGACGTGCTTGCCGGCCTCGAGCACGGCACGCGCGATGCCGGCGTGCGTCGTGTTGGGCGTGCAGACGTGCACGACGTCGATGTCGGGATCGGCGAGCAGCTCGTCGATCGAGGCGTAGGCGGTGCCCAGGCCGAGTCGTTCGACGGCGTCGCGCGCTCGGGCAGCCGAGGACGAAGCACCGCCTCCGAGGTGGGCGCCGGCGGCCCGTGCGGCACGCGAGTGCACGGTGGCCATGAAGCCGCCGCCGACGAAGCCGGCGCGGAGTGTTCGCGCCTTGGCGGTGACGTCCGTTGTCATGTCGGCCATGTTGACACAACATGCGCACCTTTTGCTAGACCATCGTCAAAAGTTGTTTGTGCCGTGACATGTTCGTTATCAATCGATCGGCAAGCTCATGTGCTTTACTTCAAACCATGGTGGACATCAGCCGGGCATCGGCCCTCGACGCCTCGGGTGCAAGCGAACTCTTTCAGCTGCTCCGCGATGGTGCCCCGCGTACGCGCGCGTCGCTCGCGCAATCCACAGGACTCGCGCGATCGACCGTCGCCGCCCGCGTCGACGAACTCATGCGCCTCGGGCTCGTCACCCCGGTCGCCGATGCCGTCTCCACCGGTGGGCGCCCGCCCTCGCAGTTCGCCCTGAACCCCGGCGCGCGCATCGTGCTCGCAGCCGACTTCGGCGCGTCCCACGCGACCCTCGCCGTCACCGACCTCGAGGGAACGGTGCTCGCCGAGCGCAGCGAACGCCGCGACATCGCCGACGGTCCGGAGGCCGTGCTCGGCTGGATGGTCTCGGCAGCGCACGAACTCATCGACGGACTCGGGCGCGACCGAGCCGACCTCGCCGCGATCGGCATCGGCGTGCCCGGGCCGGTCGAGCACTCGACCGGCCGCCCCGTCAACCCGCCGATCATGCCCGGCTGGGATCGGTTCGACGTGCCGGGGTGGGTCCAGCAGCACCTCGAAGTGCCCGTGCTCGTCGACAACGACGTGAACATCATGGCCCTCGGCGAGCGGGCGCTCGCCTGGCCGCAGGTCGAGCACCTCATCTTCGTCAAGGTGGCGACGGGCATCGGCTCGGGCATCATCTCCGGCGGACTCCTGCAGCGCGGCGCCCAGGGCATCGCCGGCGACCTCGGGCACGTCCGTGTCACCCGTGGGAGCGACGTGCCCTGCCACTGCGGCAACCGCGGCTGTCTCGAGGCGCTCGCCTCCGGCCCCGCCATCGCGCGATCGCTGCGCGAGCGCGGCATCGAAGCCCGCAGCGGCAACGATGTCGTCGAACTCGTCAAGCGCGGCGACCTCGACGCGATCCAGGCGGTGCGACAGGCCGGCCGCGACCTCGGCGAGGTGCTCACCGCCAGCGTGAGCCTCATCAACCCGTCGGTCATCGCGATCGGCGGCTCGATGGCCAGGGCCGGTGAGCACCTCATCGCCGGTGTGCGCGAGGTCGTCTACACGCGCTCGATGCCGCTGGCCACCGAGCACCTCTCCATCGTGCAGTCGGCCGCGGCCGAGAACGCCGCCGTGCTCGGTGCGGCCATGCTCGCGATCCAGCACGCGCTCTCCCCAGAGGGCATCGTCGCCCTCGCGTCGCGCTGACACACCCGGCGGGCCCGCCGCAGGACGGCGGCCCGCGCTATTCTCGGGGGGTGCCCGACTCCCCCTTCGCGCTCTTCGATCTCACGCCCGACGGCGACATGCGTGAGACCCGTGAGGCGCGCGGCACCATCGCGCCCCGCGCGAAGCTGCCCCACGAGACGCGCATCGTCGCCGACTCGACCGACCGGGTCGCCTGGCTCCGCGCCAGGTCGCAGGGCATCACCGCGACGGATGCCGCGAAGCTCGCAACCCGCACCTCGGTGAAGTCGGCGGCCTGGGAGAAGTTGCACGGCGCCCCCCGCAGCTTCGGCGGCAGCCGCTACACCGACCACGGCCGCGAACGCGAGCCCGTCATCGCCGCCTGGGCGGCCCGCGAGCACGGCATGCTCCATTCGTCACTGCTGTACCACGCGGCATCCGACCGCCGTCACCTGGCCACGCCCGACGGCCTGCGCGTGACCGACCGAGGCGTGCTCGAACTCTGCGAGATCAAGACCACCTCGAAGCCGTGGCGGGCCGTGCCGCGCAACTACCTTCGTCAGGTGTGGTGGCAGCAGTACGTGCTCGGCGCCGAGCGCACCCTCATCGTGTGGGAGCAGCACGAGGACTTCGTGCCCGTCGGTGCCGAGCCCGAGTGCCGATGGGTCGACCGCGACGACGACCAGATCGCGATCCTCGTGCAGCTGGCCGACGAACTCCTCGAGGCGATCCGACCGACGCAGGCACACGTTCAGGAGGCGCGCGCCTACTACCGGCCGAGCGTGCTCGCATGACGGTCGTGCTGCTGCACGGCCTCGGGGCCGACCGCCGCCAGCCGTTGACCCTGCTCGAGCCGATGGTGCACGAGGTGCTCGGCGAAGACGAACTCGTCATCGCGCCCGACGTGCGCGCCCACGGCGGATTCCTCGAGGTCGGCGACGCGGCCGACTTCGCGATCTCCCGACTGGCGGCCGAGGTTGCCGAGGCGGTGCGGGTCGCGCTCGCGGCCGGGGCCGCCTCCGTCTCGTCGGGCACCGACGGCGGTGTGCGCGTCGACCCCGAGTCGCCGATCACGATCATGGGCATCTCGATGGGTGCGGCGATCGCACTCCGCATCGCGCTCGAAGGCCTGCTGCCCGTCGAACGCGCGGTGTTCATCCGCCCCTCGTTCGACGACAGCCCCGTGCCCGAGAACCTCAGGCCGTTCCCCGTGATCGGGCAGGTGCTCACCGACGCAGGCGCCTCGGGCTCCGCCGAGTTCCAGGAGCGCGAGGTCTACCACCGCGTCGCCGAGATCTCCCCCCTCGGCGCCCGCGCGCTGCTCGCCCAGTTCACCGCCCCCGATGCCGCGCGCCGGGCCATGCGCCTGGTCGAGGTGCCGCGCAACCGGGCGTTCCGCGACGACGCCGAACTGGCCGAGCTCGAGGGCCGCGGCATCCGCTCGCTCGTGGTCGGCGCCCTGCGCGACCCCGTGCACCCCCTGTCGACGGCCGAGCGCTGGGCCGCCGGCGTCGCCGGACCCATGCTCGTGCTGCCGGCGCGCGACGACGGGCCCGCCGCCCAGTCGCACGTGCTCACCGAGCAGGTCGGGCGCTGGCTGCGGGACTTCTGACGCCCGGCGCGCGAGGATGGGTGCATGACCGACACGATGCGCGCCCTGGTGATCGATCGCACGGGCGATGCCGATGAACTGCACGTCGCCGACGTCGACCGGCCGACCCGCATCGGCGACGAGGTGGTCGTGCGCGTCATCGCCGCCGGCGTGAACCCGATCGACGTCAAGACGCGCGCGGGCCGCGGCACCTCGGCCGCGATCGCGGGCTTCCCGGTCGTGCTCGGCAACGACTTCGCCGGCATCGTCGAGCAGGTGCCCTACGCGGCGCATCCGCTGCACGTCGGCGACCGCGTCTACGGTGCCGCGCGACCGCCGCGCACGCCAGGCAGCTTCGCCGAGTTCGCCACCGTCTCGTCGATGAGCCTCGCCCCGATGCCGTCCTCCCTCGGCTTCGTCGAGGCCGCCGCCCTGCCGATCGCCGCGCTCACCGCATGGGGTGCGATCGTCGACGTCGCCCGCGTGCACGACGGACAGCGCGTGCTCGTGCACGCCGGCGCGGGCGGCGTCGGCCACCTCGCGGTGCAGCTCGCCGCCTACTTCGGCGCGCACGTCACGGCCACTTGCGGACCCGACAACGTCGAGTTCGTGCGCGGCCTCGGCGCCGAGCACGTCATCGACTACCGCGCCGAGCGGTTCGAGGAGGTCGCCGGCGAGCAGGACGTCGTGATCGACCTCATCGGCAATGTGAAGGACGACACGGGCACCCGCTCGCTCGACGTGATCCGCCGTGGCGGGCTCGTCGTCAACGTGCCCACCGGATCCTGGCCGACCATGGCCGACGAGGCGGCCGCCCGCGGCATCCGCGCCACCGGCTACTCGTGCTCCCCCGACGCCCGCACGCTCGCCGTGCTCACGCGGCTCGTCGACGACGGCGCCCTGCGCGTGCACGTCGACCGCGAACTCCCGCTCGCCGACGGCGCAGAGGCGCACCGCCTCGTCGAGGGCGGGCACGTGCGGGGCAAGGTCGTGCTGCGGGTCGCGCCCGACCCCGAGTAGGGCTTCGTTCGAGCGAGCGGATGCCGCGGCATCCGCCATTCGTCTGCTTCTCGTTCGGTCGACGACCGTGCGACCGCGTCCATCGTGTCGGTGGCGCTGCGTATGCTCGCCCTCGTGGCCACTCTCGACGACCTGCGCCGCACGGCCGAGACGCTGCCCGGCAGTGAAGAGCGCGCGACCACGGGCGGCGCCGCGTGGTTCGTGCGCAACAAGCTGTACGCGTGGGAGTGCCACCCGTGGCCGAGCATCCCCGACGACGTGCGCGCGATCGTCGCGGCCGAGCTCGTCGTCGGCGTCAAGGTCGCCGATCCGGTCGACGCCATGGCGCTCAAGCAGATGGCGCCCGACGTGTTCCTGCGCACGACGACCCCGTGGGCCGAGCCGAAGATCGCGTTCCGCATGGCCGGCGTCGAACTCGACCACCTCGCCGAACTCGTGACCGAGGCGTGGCGCGTGCAGGCGCCGAAGTACCTGCGGCGCGAGTTCGACGAGCGTTAGCATCGCCGCATGCCCACACGATTCGAAACCGTCGACGAGTTCCTCGCCGCCCAGTCGCCCGAGCGGCGGGCCGAGGTCGACGCGTTGCGGGCGCTCGTGCGCGAGGCAGAGCCCGATCTCGTCGAGATCGTGAAGTGGAACTCCCCCAGCTACACGCTGGGCGGCGTCGATCGGCTCACGATCAACGCCGCGGGCAGAGGCCCGGCTCGGCTGATCCTGCACTTCGGCGCCGGGCGCGCCGAGAGCAAGGGTGCCGCGCCGACGTTCGCGGGCGATCCCGAGGGCGTGCTGACGTGGCATTCCGACATCAGGGCGAGCCTCGCCCTGCCGAACGCCGGCGAACCCGCCGGCCGGCGAGACGCGATCATCGCCGTCATCCGCGCCTGGCTGGCGGAGGAATGACCGCACCGACGAACGACGAGGAGACGACCCGATGACGAAGTACCTGATCTCGTTCCCGAGCAGTGCGATGCAGGTCACCGCAGAGGAACTGCCTGCCGTGGCCGACGCGTCGCACGCCGTCGTGCAGGAGGCGAAGGACGCGGGCGTCTGGGTGTTCGGCGGCGGCATCGACGAGGGCGTCCCGCCCGTGCTGGTCGACGGCGACGGCACGGTCACCCAGGGCACCTACCCGCAGACCGCGCAGTTCGACGGCGGCTACACCGTGCTCGAGCTCCCCACGCGCGAGGCCGCCCTCGAGTGGGCAGCGAAGATCGCCACGGCCTGCCGCTGCGCGCAGGAGGTGCGGGAGTTCATGTACGACCCCGAGAGCTGAGCGCCGACCGACTCGCGCGCGCGGCCGCGATAGCGTTGCGCCCATGAACATCGACCCTGCGGGCACCGGCATGATCACGGCGTTGTGGCTGACCGTGGCGATCCTGGCGGGCGGCTACGCGCGCACCCGCAACCGGTCGGCCTGGACCTGGTTCCTGCTCACCGCGTTCCTGGGCCCGATCGCCGCCTTCCTGCTCGTCGTGTGGCCGGCGCGCGACACCCCCTCCGCACCCGCGGGTCAGTCGCCGTCCCGGGCCGAGATCTCTCGAAACGACGCATCTTGAGCGCCGCCGACTCCATCTCGTCGTGTCCGCGACGAGGGATACGCGCGCGTCTCAACGCCTCGAAGCAGGCCTGATCCGCCGTGTGGTTCCAGTTCATCACGGGGCTGATCCTGGTGGTCATCGGGGTCCTCATCATCATCTTCCGCGTGAGGGTCGCTCGAGCGCAGGCACGCCTGATCCGGGCGATGGGTGGGCGCGGAGCCGAGCAGGAGGCCAAGTACACGACGCCCGGGATGATGCTCATCGTCGGTGCAGGTGCTCTCTGGGTCGGCATCTCGTGCGTGGTCACAGCGGTCAATCGCATGACAGCGGGATGACGCGCAGCCTGCTCGCCCTCAGTCCCGTCGCCGGAGCGTCAGCCCGAGCGGGACTCCAGCAGGGCCGAGCCGAGTTCGCTGCGCAGGTAGAGCACGCTGCGGCCGTAGCGGGTGCTCACGAGCAGACCGGCGTCGCGGAGCACGCGCAGGTGCTGGTTCACGGCCGAGGCGGTGACGCCGAAGCGCACGCCGAGCTCGGTGGAAGACGCGGGGTCGCCGAGCGCGGCGAGCAGGCTCGCGCGCGTCTCGCCGAGCACCGCGGCGACGGCGGCGGGGTTGGCCACGGGCTCGGCCTCCCAGAGGGCACCCTGGCCGCGAGCCGAGTAGAGGATCATGGGCGGGCCGTCGCCGACCGGCGCCGAGGCGCGACGCGTGAACATCGTGGGCATGAGCGTGAGGCCGTTGCCGTCGATCGCGAGCGTGCGGTCGTTCGGGTCGGCGAGCCGCACCGAGACCACGCCGTGGTCGTAGGCGATGCGCGGCGACAGCCCGTTGAGCATGCTCGCCACGCCGGCCTGGGCGATCTGGCGGCCGCGGTAGACGACGTCGGCCTCGAGCACGGCGCGCATGCGCGGCCAGTACGGCTCGAAGCAGGTCTCCCAGAGCTGTCTGAGGGCACGGATGATGCGGCGGAGCGCCTGACTCGTCGACCCGGCAAACACTTCGGGCACATGCCCGTGCACGGCGACGAGGTCGCTGCGGAACACGTCTGCCGGCGTCGCGGCGAGCGCCCGGAACTCGTCTTCGAGGCGCGTGAGCGGCGACGCGGGTCGGGGGTTCAGGAAGTCGGGCGTCCACATGCGCTCGTCGATGAGGGCGCCGAGCACGCGCATGTCGAGACGTTCGCGCGCCTCTTCAGTGCGCCGCAGCCAGCCGAGCTGCAGCGGGAACCTCGCGGGCTCGCGGATCGCTCGCAGCGACAGGCCCAGCTCGCAGAGCGGCGAGAGGGCGAAGCGCACGGCTCCGACGTCGTCCTCGTTCAGCACGTAGCGCAACATGTAGGACTACGCTACATCGATTTCGCCCGGCCGACGCCCTCAGCAGGATCGACAGGGTGAGCCCTACCCCGAGTCCCGACACCTCCTCGTTGCCCGTCATCGAACCCGACCTCGAGGCCGCCGCCACGAGCATCGATCAAGCGGATGCCGCGGCGCAAGCCGAGGGCGACCCCGACGCCCCGGGTACCGGCAAGCCGGGTCTGGTGGCCCGCATCGCGGCATCCGTCTCCGACCCGGTGCTGCGGATCCTCGTGACGGCCACGCTCATCAGCCGAGTCGGCCGCGGCATCTTCATCACGATCACGGTGCTGTACTTCACGCTCATCGTCGGGCTGCCCGCGCACGAGATCGCGATCGTGCTCGGTGCGGCGAGCGCGGCCGGCATCGTCGCCGCGCTCGCGGGCGGCTGGCTCGCCGACCGCATGAGCGCCCGCCGCGTGCTGCTCGTGTTCACGACGCTCGAGGGGCTCGGGCTGCTCTGCTACGCCGCGACCGGCGACTTCGTGTCGGCGCTCGTCGTCGCGGTCGTCGTCGGCGCGTTCGGCCAGGGTGCGAACTCGACCCGCATGGCGATCCTCGCGCGGGCGTTCGAGGCCGAGCAGCGCGTGCACGCCAGAGCGGTGCTGCGCACGGTCACGAACGTGTCGATCGCGGTCGGCTCGGGTCTCGGCGCGCTCGCGCTCGCGATCGGCACGGCCGAGGCGTACCGGATCCTGCTCGTCGCCGCCGGCGCGCTCTACCTCCTCGCCCTCGTGCGGCTCGTGAAGCTGCCGGCGAGCGTCGATGCGCGCCCGATCCCGCCCGTGACGGGCGCGGTCGCGGTCGTGGACGGCACGGTCGACGACGACGACGTGGTCGAGACGGGTGGGGCGGATGCCGCGAGCGGCCGCGGCGCGAACGACGCCGCGCCCGCGGCATCCGCTCGTCCGACGCCCTCGGCCAACCGCCGCAGGCGTTTCGCGCACTCGCCGTGGCGCGACCCCCGCTACCTCGCCCTCACCGGTCTCAGCGCGATCTTCGGCATGCAGTTCGGCGTCGCCGAGATCGGCGTGCCACTGTGGATCGCGCACGAGACCGATGCGTCGGCGGTGCTCGTGTCGGCCGTGCTCATCATCAACACGGTGATCGTGGTGCTGTTCCAGGTGCCGCTCTCGCGGGGAACGCACGACCTGCGCCGCGCCGGACGCGTCTCGGCGATCGCCGCCTGGCTCATGGCCGCGACCTGCCTCGTCTACGCCGCGGCCGCCGGGCTGCCGGTGTGGTTCTCGGTCGTGTTCATCGTGCTCGCGTCGATCACGCACGCGTTCGCCGAGGTGCTCTCGCAGGCGGGCGGCTGGGGCCTCAGCTTCGAGCTCGCCGACCCCGTGCAGGCCGGCACCTACCAGGGCGTGTACTCGATGGGCTACTCGATCGGGGCGACGCTCGCGCCCGCGGTCGTCACCGCGACGGCACTCAGCCTGGGGTTCGCCGGGTGGGCGATCCTCGGCGCGATCTTCCTCGCGTCGGGGCTCGGCACCTGGGCGATCGCGCGAGCTGCGGCCGCTCGAGCGGATGCCGCGCGCGCTGCGCAACCCCGAGTCTCCTAGGCAGCCCACCGGGTAGGGTCGGGCGCATGCCCGCACCGACGATCGTCTGGTTCCGCGACGACCTGCGGGTCGGCGATCACCCGGCGCTCTCGGCCGCGGCCGAACGCGGCGCCCCGGTCGTGTGCGTGTACGTGCTCGACGAGGAGTCCCCCGGTGTCCGGCCGCTCGGCGGCGCCGCCCGCTGGTGGCTGCACGGCTCGCTCGAGGCCCTGCGGCGCGGCCTCGAGGCACTCGGCACGACCCTCGTGCTGCGTCGGGGAGCGGCGGACCGCGTCATCCGCTCGCTCGTGGAAGAGACCGGCGCCGACGCCGTGTTCTGGAACCGCCGCTACGGCGGCCCCGAGCGCGACCTCGACACCGAGCTGAAGACCGCGC
Organism: Agromyces aureus; assembly: GCF_001660485.1. Taxonomy (GTDB): domain Bacteria; phylum Actinomycetota; class Actinomycetes; order Actinomycetales; family Microbacteriaceae; genus Agromyces; species Agromyces aureus. Next base: position 725,536 of record NZ_CP013979.1, on the reverse strand, counting down.
TCGCCGAAGACGGGCTCGACGTGAAGAGCTTCGCGGGCAACCTCCTCTTCGAGCCCTGGACGATCCGCACCGGGCAGGGCACGCCCTACTCGGTCTTCACGCCGTACTGGCGCGCCTGCCTCTCGGCGCCCGAGCCGCGGCATCCGCTCGCCGTGCCCGATGTGCTCGAAGCGCACGTTCCGGATGTCGCCAGCGACGAGCTCGCGACGTGGCGCCTGCTGCCGACGCGCCCCGACTGGGCGGCGGGTCTCCGCGAGATGTGGACCCCTGGCCGCGCCGCGGCGCACGACCGGCTCGAGGAGTTCCTCGACGAGCGGCTCGCCGACTACGACGACGACCGCGACCGCCCGTCGATCGACGCGACCTCCCGGTTGTCGCCGCACCTGCGCTGGGGCGAGATCAGCCCGTTCGAGGTGTGGCACGCGGTGCGCGAGCGCCGGTCGACCGGCGGCGCGGGCGGCGGCGCAGGCGGCCGCGGCGAGACGACGGGCCGGGCCCGGTTCCTCGCCGAGCTCGGCTGGCGCGAGTTCGCCTGGCACGTGCTGTTCCACGCACCGGATCTCGCGACCCGCAACTGGCGGCCCGAGTTCGACGCGTTCCCGTGGCCCCGGCTGCACCCGGCCGCGCTGCGAGCGTGGGAGGAGGGCCGCACGGGCGTGCCGATCGTCGACGCCGGCATGCGCGAGCTGTGGCACACGGGCAGCATGCACAACCGGGTGCGCATGGTCACGGCGTCGTTCCTCACGAAGAACCTGCTCATCGACTGGCGCATCGGCGAACAGTGGTTCTGGGACACGCTCGTCGACGCCGACGCGGCCTCGAACCCGTTCAACTGGCAGTGGGTCGCCGGCTCGGGGGCGGATGCCGCGCCCTACTTCCGCGTGTTCAATCCGCTGCTGCAGGCGAAGAAGTTCGACCCCGACGGCGCCTACGTGCACCGATGGGTGCCTGAGGTCGACACCGAGGAGTACCCCGAGCCGATCGTGGATCTCGGCGAGTCGCGTGCGGCCGCCCTCGCGGGCTACGCCGCGGTGAAGTCGGCGCGTTGAGGCGCGGCGCCGACGAGCGACCGGGTTCGACCTGCGGACCCGGCACCGGAGTACCGGAGTACCGGAGTACCGGAGTACCGGAGTACCGGAGTACCGGAGTACCGGAGTACCGAAGTACCGGAGTCATTCGAGCCGATACGCCACCAGCCCGGCGGCGGACTTGACAACGAAGACCTCGCCGTCGAGTTCGGCCGCTCCCTGACGGAGCGCGCCGACTGAAGCGGCCGCGGACTCGGTGGGGAGCAGGTCGAGCGTGCAGGGAAATCGAATTTCGCCCGAGTTGTAACCGGAGTCGCGAATGTCTCGTTCGACGGCCCAATCGGGAACGAAGGGATCGTCTTGTCGAGAACACATGACGATCGATGCCTCGTCGAGATCGGTCATTGCGCCGGTCACGACGTTCAAGGAATGCCAGCCGCGCTGATCGTGCACCGATCGCCACTCCCCCGCGCCGGTGGGTGCGTTCAGCTCCACGGTGGAGTTGTAGTTCGATGGGTCGGAGCCGAGCCATCGTTCCCAGACGACGGCGCCCGTTCGAACGTCGACGCCACGCACACCCATTTCGACTTCGATTCGCTCCAGCAGATGATCATCGCCGAACATGGCTGCGCCGGACTTCAGGACGCACACCGGAAATACGTCCTCCACCAGCGCCGCTGAGATCTGACCGGCCCGGCAGGAGGCGTCACCGGCTCCTTCGATCGACCAGAGCAGCTCCCCGCTGTCGGCCTCCAACGCCAGGAGGCGCCCATCGTCGAGGTCGATCTGCTTCGTCGCGGCCAAGACCTTCTCGTCTTGGGCAGGCCCGCCCCATCCGATGAGGATCGCATCATCCTCCGCGCCGATCTTCGTCCATGACCAGCCGCCGTCCGACGAGAATCCGCGCCCGAACACCTCCTCGTAGTCGAACTCCCATTGCGCCTCACCCTCGGCGATGTAACCGAGTCGCTCCACTCCGGTCGGCGGTCGATCGTTCGTCGAGTAGATGCCGGCACCGAGGTCGCGGGCATCCGCGGGTATTCCACTGCGGGCCTCGAGTTCGAGCGTGGCGGTCTCGAGGTCGAGGCGCAGCGGCCCGGGGACCGCGTTGTCACCCATACGGCCGTGGAAGCAGGCGGCCGACGGTTCGTCGTCACACCGACTGGGAGCTGAGAGCGCAGAGACCGGCGAATCGGAGCTTCGCTTTCCGGGTTCGGCTTCGAAGTCGAACGCCCGACCGGTGCGGATGTCGATCGCCTTGATGCGGTTCCAACCTGTATTCCAATCGGTACGGCCGGGTGCCAAGTACACCGCTGCGTCGAACCCATCACCTTCGACGATCGATGGCTGCAGAACGATCCCTCGCGTGTAGGTGCCGACATCCGCGACGAATGACCAGAGCAGATCACCACTGACGGCCTCCCATCCTCCGATCTTGAGTTCCGCGCCGTCTTGGAAGTACGCGACAACGACCTCGTCGTGCACGGCGAGGTCGCCGACCAGATCGACCTCATTCGTCCAGACGGGCCAAACCTCGGTCACGAAGTCAGGCGGTGGCGGGGCCGTGCATCCGACGAGGGGCAGCACGGCGATGCACAAGAGCACAGGAATCAAGGGGACACGCACCCGGAGAGTCTGTCCGCGTTCCGCGTCGGCCGCCGGGATCATCCACAGGCCGCACGAGCGACAGGCCGGAGGACCCGATCGGCGCGGGAGTGCCCGGGCGCCGACGCGCGCACCGGGGACTCGCGCCGAGCGGGTCCTCCGGTCGGGGCGCGGCCAGGCCGTGCGCGTCCTCCAGCGGAGCGGTCAGGCCGTGAGCGGCCGTGCGAGCACCCAGTCCTCCTCGTCGCGGTCGCCGAGCCGGAAGTGCTTGCGCCCGGCCTTCACGAACCCGTGCTTCTCGTAGAAGCGGATCGCGCGACCGTTCTCCTCGTTCACGCCGAGCCACGCCGCGACCGCGCCGGTGGCACGCGCCGCCTCGAGGGTGCCCTCCATGAGCGGCCCCGCGACCGATCCGGTGCCGTGCGCCGAGGCCCGCGTGTAGAACTTGCTGAGCTCGACGACGGGGCGAGCGACGACGACTGCCGCGACATCCGCATCGCTCGGATCGCCGCCGATGAGCATCGTGTAGCCGACGAGGTCACCGGAGTCGGGCTCGGCCACGATGATCACGCGATCCGGGTCGGCCAGGTACCCCTCGAACCTCGCCACCGTGAAGTTGACGGCGATGAACTCGGCGATCGCCTCGGCGGTGGTCGAGGGCGGGCAGGCGAGCGGGAACGTGTCGGCGGCGAGTTCGGCGAGCGCCGCGGCATCCGTCGGCCTGGCCTGGCGAATCGTGGTTCGGGTCACGATTCGACAGTCTGACAGGCCGACGGATGTCGCCGCGCGCCGGGTTTCGCACGGTGACGAGAGGTGCCCCGCCGCGGCGCCGAGAGGGCCGCGCCGACCGTTGCACCTTCCGGGATCGCCGGATGCGGTCGACGCGGCCCTTCGGGAACCGCGGCGGTGCCGAGCCGCCCGACGCCGTTGCGGAATCGGGGCGACTCGACGGGTCAGAGGAACCGGGCGTACGCCCCCACCGTGAGGAACGTCGGGAACTCCGGCTCGAGCGCCACGGTGCGGAACACCGAGATCGCATCGTCGAACCGGTCGCCCTCGAAGCGCGGCAGGGCGGCGACGGCCTCGGCCATGAGGCGCACGATCGACGTCTGGTCGATGCGCGTGCCCTCGGCGGTGACGGTGTTGTTGTCGAGCCACTGCCAGATCTGCGAGCGCGAGATCTCGGCGGTCGCGGCGTCCTCCATGAGGTTGTCGATCGCCGCGGCACCTGTGCCGCGAAGCCACGACTCGATGTAGCGGATCGCGATCGAGACGTTGTCGCGCACGCCGGCCTCGGTGACCTCGCCGCCGATCGACGGGATGTCGAGCAGGTCGGCCGCGGTGACCTGCACGTCGTCGCGCAGGCGGTCGACCTGGTTGGGCCGGTCGCCGAGCACCGCGTCGAACTCGGCGCGGGCCGTCGGGATCAGGTCGGGGTGGGCCACCCATGTGCCGTCGAAGCCGTCGCCCGCCTCGCGGCGCTTGTCGGCCGAGACCGCGGTCAGGGCCCGCTCGGTCACCTCGGGGTCGCGGCGGTTCGGGATGAACGCGCTCATGCCGCCGATCGCGTGTGCGCCGCGCTTGTGGCACGTCTGCACGAGCAGTTCGGTGTAGGCCCGCATGAACGGCACCGTCATGGTGATCGCCTTGCGGTCGGGGAAGACCCAGCGGCGTCCCCGCGAGCGGAAGGTCTTCACGATCGAGAAGATGTAGTCCCAACGACCGGCGTTGAGGCCGGCGCAGTGGTCGCGCAGTTCGTAGAGGATCTCGTCCATCTGGAACGCGGCCTGGATCGTCTCGATGAGCACGGTCGCGCGGATCGTGCCCTGCGGGATGCCGAGCGCCTGCTGCGAGAAGACGAAGATGTCGTTCCAGAGCTTCGCCTCGCGGTGCGACTCGAGCTTCGGCAGGTAGAAGTACGGCCCGCGTCCGGCCGCGATGAGCGCCTGCGCGTTGTGGAAGAAGTACAGCCCGAAGTCGACGAGGGAGCCCGACGCGGGCATGGCGCGCCCGGCGCGGTCGTGGAACGTCAGGTGCTTCTCGACGAGGTGCCAGCCGCGCGGGCGCATCACGATGGTCGGGGTCTCCGACGCGGTGACGCGGTACTCCTTGCCCTCGGGGCTCGTGTACGAGAGGTCGCCGCGCAGGAAGTCGAAGAGCGTCACCTGCCCGCCGATGACGTTCTCCCAGGTGGGGCTCGTGGCGTCCTCCTGGTCGGCGAGCCAGACCTTCGCGCCCGAGTTCAGGGCGTTGATGGCCATCTTGCGGTCGGTCGGGCCGGTGATCTCCACTCGACGGTCCTCGAGGCCCGGGCCGGGGCCCGCAACACGCCAGGATGCGTCGTCGCGGATCCATGCCGTCTCGGGCATGAAGCGCGGGTCGCGGCCGTTCGCCGCGTCCACGCGGGTCTTCAGGCGCTCGGCGAGCAGCTCGTGGCGGGTGCCGGCGAAGCGGTCGTGCAGCGTCGCGAGGAACGCGAGCGCCTCGGGCGTGAGGATCTCGTCGGCGCGGTCGACGGATGCCGCGCGCTCCGCGCCCGAACGGGCGACCTCGATGCGGGGCTCGACGGTCTGGAAGCTGCCGGTGGCGGGCTTCGGTTCGGGCAGGCGGGCGGATGCGGCATCCGCTCGCTCGCGGTCGAGGGTCATGGCGGGTGTCGTGTTCATGATGTCGTCTCCTTCGCGTCGTCGGTCGAGGGGCGCACGGGCTGCGCGGGCCCCTCGACCGGCGAGAGGGTCAGTGCTGGAACTGTTCTTCCTCGGTCGATCCGACGAGGGCGAGCGTCGCGCTGTTGGGGTTCAGCGCCGTGGCGATCTGGTCGAAGTAGCCGGTGCCGACTTCGCGCTGGTGGCGCGTCGCGGTGTAGCCGGATGCCTCCGAGGCGAATTCCGCCTCCTGGAGCTCGACGTAGGCCGACATGTGACGCTCGTTGTAGTCCTTGGCGAGCGTGAACATGCCGTGGTTCAGGGAGTGGAAGCCCGCGAGGGTGATGAACTGGAACGCGTAGCCCATCGACGCGAGCTCGCGCTGGAACTTCGCGATCTGGTCGTCGTCGAGGTGGCGCTTCCAGTTGAAGCTCGGCGAGCAGTTGTAGCTCAGGCGCTTGCCCGGGAACTTCGCGTGCACGGCCTCGGCGAAGCGACGCGCGAGGTCGAGGTCGGGCTCGGCGGACTCGACCCAGAGCAGGTCGGCGTACTCGGCATACGCGAGACCGCGGGCGATGACCGGCTCGATGCCGTTCTGCACGTTGTAGAAGCCCTCGGCGGTGCGCTCGCCCGTGACGAACGGCTTGTCGCGCTCGTCGTGGTCGCTCGTGATGAGGGTCGCGGCGAGCGCGTCGGTGCGGGCGATGATGATCGACGGCACCCCCGCGACATCCGCCGCCAGACGGGCCGCGTTGATGGTGCGGATGTGCTGGCTGGTCGGAATGAGCACCTTGCCGCCCATGTGGCCGCACTTCTTCTCGCTCGCGAGCTGGTCCTCCCAGTGCACGCCGGCCGCGCCCGCCTCGATCATCTGGTGCATGAGCTCGTAGGCGTTCAGCGGGCCGCCGAAGCCGGCCTCGGCGTCGGCGACGATGGGGGCCATCCAGTCGGCGATGCCGGTCTGGGCCTCGGTGCCCTGCTCGATCTGGCCCGTGCGCAGCAGCGCGTTGTTGATGCGGCGCACGACCGCCGGAACCGAGTTGGCGGGGTAGAGCGACTGGTCGGGGTAGGTCTGGCCGCTGAGGTTCGCGTCGGCCGCGACCTGCCACCCGCTGAGGTAGATGGCCTTGAGGCCCGCGCGCACCTGCTGCACGGCCTGGTTGCCGGTGAGGGCGCCGAGCGCGGCAGACCACTGCGGGTCCTCCTGCGGCGCGAACGCGGTGCCCGTGTTCTTCTGGATGTCGTCCCACAGGCGCTCGGCGCCGCGCTTGGCGAGCGTGCGCTCCTCGCGCACCGGGCCGCGGAGGGCGATGACGTCCTCGGCGGTGTAGTCGCGGCTGACGCCCTCCCAGCGCGGGTTCGCGTCCCACTCGAGCTGCAGTTCGGCTGCGGTCTGGGTCTGGTCTCCGGGGCGGTTCGTGCTCATCGTGGTGCTCCTTCGGTGCGGTCCGGCGCCGGTTCGATGCGGCGGTCGGATGTCTCGGGCGGATGTCTCCTGCGGCCCTTCCGGTGTCTGCCTCGACACCGTCCGGGGTGGCTGTGCTTCCACTCTGCGGGCGGCCTGCACACCTCGACCGACGATTCGGGGGGTGAACTTCTGAGGAAGTTCTGCGCCGCGAAATCTTCGGCGTCTGTGCGCCTGTCCGGCCTCCCGCCGCGCCCCGCCGGCCCCGCCGAGCCCCCCACCGGGCGTCGAGATGCCACTTGTCGCCGCTTCCGAGCGCCGAGTGGCGACCAGACATGTCATCTCGGCGTCCGGCGAAGCCCGGGCCACCCGCGATCCAGGAGCGCACGGCGAGTGCGGGCCACGGCTTCGGTTCGCGGCATCCGCTTCGTGACGCGGATCACCCACCACCCGTCGTCGATGAGATCGTTGAGCCTCCCGACATCCGTCGCCCACTGGTCGACGTCGAAGAGGTGCTGCTCGCCCTCGTACTCGACCAGCACCTTGTACATGCGGAACACCAGGTCGCCGCGCGTACGACGACCTGAACGCAGCACGATCATGCCGTTCGGCTCGGGCTCGGGCAGTCCTGCACGGGTGAGCGCGAGGCGTGTGAACGTCTCGCGAGGCGAGTACACGTGCGCCCGCATCGCCAGCCGCGCCTCGGCGAGGCGGCGCGCACCCCGCCTCGATCCGTGGCGCGAGATCGCCTCGTCGATCGCGTGCTCGCCGGCGAGCGGCGCCGGGAGGCCGAGCAGGCGATCGCCGGCCGCGATGAGGTCGTCGAGACCCACGTGCACCGCGAGCGAGCACCAGGTGTCGGCCGGAGAGGTCAGCAGGGTTCCGCGCACGCCGGCGACGCCGACCAGGACCGGCCTCGCCGAACTGCGGCCCGCGATCACCCCGCGCCGCCGCGGCGCCCGCGTGCCGTCGAGCACGACGACGTGGAGTCGCGGATCGCGTACGAGCGCGAGCGGCAACGGCAGGCCGAGCAGCCCGGCCGCGGTCGGACCGGTGAAGGCCTGGCCATCGGTCATGACCACGGCGAGCGCCGAACAGCGCTCGTGCAGATCGCGGAGGCGCCGCGCATCGACCCGGACACCACGATGGGGCGACGCCAAGGTGACGGAGCGGAGCCGACGGGGCGTCACACCCGCGGCGATCGCGTCGGAGGTGGTGAACGGCACGTCTTCGAACCGGCGTGGAAGCGGTGTCGGTCGGGTCATCAGCGAATCGTCGCGGCGTCTCCGCGCTGCGACCGCCGACCAGCGCCCGCGAGCCGACGGCGGCTCGCGCGGCCGCTGTGTGGAGGACGAGCCCTCACCCGCCGAGATGACAGCTTTGGTCGCACTCAGGCCTCCGGATGCGGCAAGAAGTGGCATCTCGATGGAGACGAGTCACCCGCGAGTGGCGATACCTCGCAGTGCAAGGTATATTGCTGATCCAGATACCTTGAGCTGCAAGGTACGATCCGGAAGAGGCCAATCATGCGCATCGGCAAAGACCTCGTCGCCGCGGCAGCGACGCCCGTCGTGCTCGGCATCCTCGCCGAGGGCGAGTCGTACGGCTACGCGATCCTGCAGCGCATCACCGCGCTCTCCGACGGCGAACTCGAATGGAGCGACGGCATGCTCTACCCCCTGCTGCACCGACTCGAGCGCCTCGGCCACGTGCGCTCCGAGTGGCGCCAGTCCGACAGCGGGCGCCCGCGCAAGCACTACCGCCTGACCGAACAGGGTGCGGGTGTGCTCGCCGAGCAGCGCCGCCAGTGGTCGGTCGTCGGCGACCTGCTCAGCAAGGTCTGGCCAGACGACGGCGGCCCGCGCATGCGCCTGGCCTTCGGGGAGATCTGACATGGCGCCCGAGACCCCCGAGCACGACGCGACCGCTCCCGGAACGCCCGACGCACCCCACGCACCCCACGCACCCCACGCACCCGACGAGCTCGACACCCTCGTCGCCTCCTGGCGCACCTGGATGCAGCGCCACGACGCCGTGACCGACGCCGACCTCGACGAGCTCGAGAGCCACCTGCTCGACCGGGTCGACGGGCTGCGCGAGGTCGGGCTGCACGACGACGAGGCCTTCCTCGTCGCCGTCAAGCGGCTCGGCGCGGTCGACGAGCTCTCGCACGAGTACGCCCGCGTGCACTCCGAACGGTTGTGGAAGCAGCTCGTGCTCGACGGCCACGCGGAGCCCGGCGCGGCCGACGCGAACACGCTCGCCGCGGCATCCGGAACCTCCGACCGAGCGGATGCCGCGGGCACGCGCGCCCCGTTCTGGAAGCGCGCGAACGGGCTCGCCGTCGCGCTCGCGCTGGGCGTCGGCGCCGGCGCTGCGGTGAAGGCCGCCGCGCTCCTCGGGGCCGACCCCGCCTTCTTCCTGCGGAACGCCGCGCTGCTCGTGCTGCCGTTCCTCGCCGCCTGGTTCGTGTGGCGCCACCGCCCGCCGGTCGGCGCCGTGCTCGCCGTCGCGGGCGCGTTCGCGGTCGCGGCCGTCGCGCTGAACGTCTTCCCGTGGGCCTCCCTCAGCGATGCGCAGGCGTTCGGCGGCCCGGTCACCGACACCGAGCTGCTGGCTTCGCTCGGCGCCGCCGCCGCACTCTGGCTGATGACGGGCGTCGCGTACGCGGCCGGGCGGTGGCGCAGCAGCGCCGATCGCATGGACTTCGTGCGGTTCAGCGGCGAGTGGCTCGTGTACTACGTGCTCATCGCGCTCGTCGGCGCCGCCCTCTCGGCGCTCACGATCGGCGTGTTCTCGACGATCGACGTCGACGTGGCGTGGTTCTTCGGGGAGTGGGTGCTGCCGTGCGCGATTCCGGGCGCGCTGCTGGTCGCCGCGTGGCTCGTCGACGCCAAGCAGCGCGTGATCGAGAACATCGCCCCAGTGCTCACGAAGGTCTTCACCCCGCTGTTCGCGATCATGCTGATCGCGCTCGTCGTGGCCGCCGTGCTGCAGTGGAACATCGTGGATGCCGATCGCGAGCTGCTCATCGCGTTCGATCTCGTGCTGGTCGTCGTGCTCGGTCTGCTCGTGTACTCGTACTCGTCGCGCGACCCGCTGCAGCGGCCGGGATGGTTCGACCGCATCCAGTTCGCGATGCTCGTCGCGGCGCTCGTGGTCGACGTGTTCGTGCTCGTCGCGATGGTCGGGCGCACGGGCGAGTTCGGCTTCAGCCCGAACAAGACGGCGTCGCTCGGGCTCAACCTGATCCTGCTCGTGAACCTCGCCTGGGCGGCCTGGCTGCAGCTCGGGTTCCTCCGCGGACGGGAGCCGTTCGATCGCCTCGAGCGGTGGCAGACCGGGTACCTGCCCGTCTACCTGGCTTGGGCTGCGATCCTCGTGGTCGTCTTCCCGCCGGTCTTCAAGTTCGCCTGATCGGCGACGTCGCGGGAACGGAGTCGCGACCGCGACGGGCCGGCGGGCCGGCCGACGACCCGCAGCCGACCGACCAGACGGACTGTCGGGTCGCGACTTCAGACCGCGATGGAATGTCTCATTCCTCTCCGCGGCGTTGCACGGCGGCGGCCGCAGAGCTTGAATGGCCTCCGGCGCGATGCTGCGCGGGTGAACAGGAGGCGTCATCAGATGACCACGGCAACCACGATCGAGGCCGGCGGCGGTGCGGCTCCCGGCGCCGGAACCCCGCACGGCGAGGCGCCCGGAACCGTCGTCATCGACTCGGTCACGAAGCACTACGGCGACGCGACCGCCGTCGACCGCCTCTCGCTCACGATCCAGCCGGGCGAGTTCATCTCGCTCCTCGGCCCCTCGGGCTGCGGCAAGACCACCACACTCCGCATGATCGCGGGCTTCGAGCATCCGGATGCCGGTGACATCCGCGTCTCCGGACGATCCGTCCTGGGTGTGCCGCCGTACCGCCGCGACGTCAACACGGTGTTCCAGGCGTACGCGCTGTTCCCGCACATGTCGGTCGCCGAGAACGTCGCCTACGGCCTGCAGCAGAAGCGCACGCCGAAGTCGGAGATCCGGCAGCGCGTCGTCGACGCGCTCGACCTCGCCCAGATGCGCGGCTTCGCCGACCGCAAGCCGACGCAGCTCTCGGGCGGCCAGCAGCAGCGCGTCGCACTCGCGCGCGCGCTCGTCAACCGCCCCTCGGTGCTGCTGCTCGACGAACCGCTCGGCGCGCTCGACCGCCAGCTTCGTGAAGAGATGCAGCTCGAGCTGAAGCTGCTGCAGTCCCGGCTCGGCATCACGTTCGTGTTCGTCACGCACGACCAGGGCGAGGCCCTCTCGATGAGCGACCGCATCGCGATCATGCGCAGCGGACGCATCGAGCAGCTCGCCGACGCGGACACGGTCTACGCCAGGCCGGCCTCGGCCTACGTCGCCGCATTCGTCGGCCAGCAGAACTTCTTCCGCGGCACGGTCGTCGAGGGCGGTGCCGCCGTCGACTCGGTGCATGCCCTCGTGCGCGGCGGGGCGGCCGAACTGGCCGTGGGCGAGCAGGGCCAGGCAGCCGTGCGCCCCGAGTTCGTGGAGATCGCGGCCGACGCACCGGATGCCGCGGCATCCGGAACCTCGAACACCGCTCGCGGCAGGCTGATCGGCGTCTCGCACCTGGGCGAGACCATGCAGTACCTCGTGCAGCTCGGCGACGACCAGAGCCTCATCGCACGCCGCCCGTCGCCCGAGGCGCCGCAGCTCGCGGTCGGCGACGCCGTCGTGTGCTCGTGGCGCGCCGAGAGCGTGCTGCTGTTCCCGTCCGACGACGCGGCGAGCGCGGGCGGCTACGTCGCGCCGCCCACGGCCTGAGCCCGATCGGATCCCCCATGTCACGCGAACCCGACATCCGAATCCTCGCCCCGGCCGGCGCGGCCAAGACGATCCGCCGCGAGCTCTCGCGTCGCCGGTTCCTGAGCTTCGCCGCCGCGGCGGGCACGACGGCGGCCCTCGCCGCGTGCTCGTCACCGGGCGCCTCGACGACGACCCGCGCATCGGGCGCTCCCCTCGAGGACCGCCTCTCGATCTACACCTGGGGCGACTACGACGCCCCCGACGTGCTCGACGCGTTCACCGCCGACCTCGGCCCGAAGGTGTCGTTGAGCGCCTTCAACTCGAACGAGGAGATGGTGGCCAAGCTCGTCGGCGCACGCGGCACGAGCGGCTACGACCTCGTCGTGCCGACCGGCACGTTCGTCGCGCAGATGGCCGAGCACGGGCTGCTGACCAAGCTGAACCGAGACCTGATCCCGAACATCGAGTACCTCGACCCCGCGTTCCTCGGCCGCGCCTGGGACCCCGACAACGAGTACTCGATCTGCAAGGCCTGGGGCACGACCGGCTTCGTCTACGACGTGACCCTCATCAAGCGCGAGCTCAAGGACTGGAACGACTTCATCGACGCGGCGCAGAACGAGGCGAGCGGCAAGACGTCGGTGCTCGACGACCCGGCCGAGCTCACGGGCCTGTACTTCTGGGCGAACGGCGTTCCGTGGAACACGACCGACGAGGCCGAGCTCGACGCCGCCGAGAAGTTCCTCGTCGAGGAGCTGGCGCCGCACATCTCGGCCTTCGACCCGTACCCCGGGGGCGGCGCGATCCCGCAGGCGACGCAGATGCTCATGCAGTCGTACAACGGCGACGCGCGGCTCGGGATCCTCGAGAGCCCCGACCCCGACCGCTGGAAGTTCGTGCTGGGCTCCCCCGCCACCGAGATCTGGATGGACAACTGGGCGATCCCCGCCGGCGCACCCCACCCCGAGGCCGCGCACGCGTTCATCAACTACGTGCTCGAGCCGCAGAACGCGCTCGACGAACTCGACTACATCGGCTACCACACGGGCGCGAAGGACGCCGAGCAGGCGGCCGCCGATGCCGGGCTGCCGATGCTCGACCTCGTGTTCTTCACCCCCGAGCAGCTCGCCACCATGCACGAGGGCGAGCTGACCGAGGCGCAGGAACGGATCGTGCAGATCTGGAACCGGATGAAGGCGGCGGCTGGTGCGTAGACGAACCCCCGGATTCCTGCTGGCCGCGCCCGCGTGGGCCTGGCTGCTGATCTTCTTCATCGCCCCCGTGGCGATGGTCGTGTGGTTCAGCTTCGGCTACAAGCCGAGCATCTTCGCGACGCAGGCGACCGACCGGCTCTCGTTCGACCGGTACGCCGAGGTGCTCGACCCGACCTTCTTCGCGACCTTCCAGAACACCCTGTGGGTGGGCATCGCCGGTACCGCGCTCTGCTTCCTGATCGGCCTGCCGGTCGCGTACTGGATGGCCGTCAAGGCGCCGCCGTCGAAGCGCGGCCTACTCGTCGCGCTCGTCATGGTGCCGTTCTGGACGAACTTCCTGGTGCGCACCATCGGCTGGCAGGTGATCCTCTCGCCCGACGGCTGGCTGTCGTCGGCGCTCCAGGCCATCGGGTTCGAGCCGCTCGCGATCCTCAACACGCGCGGCGCGGTGCTGCTCGGCGTGGTCTACAACTACCTGCCGCTCATGATCCTGCCCCTGTTCGTCGCGTTCGACCGGGTCAACGGGCCGCTGCGCGAGGCCTCGAAGGACCTCGGCGCCGGCAAGTGGACGACGTTCTTCCGGGTGACGCTGCCGCTCGCGCAGCCGGGCATCATCGCGGGCGTGCTGCTCGTGTACATCCCGCTCATGGGCGACTACATCACGGCGACCGTGCTCGGCGGGGCGAAGGGCAACATGGTCGGCCAGCTCGTCGCGAGCCAGTTCCAGACCGCGCAGAACTGGGCGCTCGGGTCGGCGATGGCGGTCGTGCTGATCTTCGTGATCCTGCTGACCGCGGGCCTCGGCGCCGGCATCGTGTGGCTCGTGACGCTGCCGTTCCGCGCCCGCAACCGGTTGGTCATCGGCCCGCCGGACCCCGTGGCCTCGACGACGGGTTCCGGCCCGGCCGCGGCATCCGCTTCGATCCGTGAGGAGGTCGGCGCGTGAGCGATCGACTGACCCGACGACCGCGCAGATCGTGGTCGGATGTCGCGTTCAACGTGTGGGGCGTCCTCGTGATGCTCTTCCTCTTCGCGCCGATCCTCGTGATCATCGTGTCGTCGTTCAACGTGGGGCGACTGCTCGTCTCGTGGGACCACTTCGGCTTCGACTCGTTCCTCGCGCTGCTGGCGAAGCCCGCGATCCGCGACGCCGTGTGGATCTCGGTGCAGACGGGCTTCATCGCCGCCCTCGTCGCCACGGTGCTCGGCACCCTCGCGGGCATCGCGATGGCACGCAACCCGGGCAAGTGGGTCTGGTGGTTCCTCGGCCTGCTGCTGCTCGTGTCGGTGACGCCCGAGATCGTCGACGCCGTCGCGCTGCTGCCGTGGATGGTGTTCCTCGGCCAGGACCTCGGCATGTCCCTCTTCAACGACGGCATCGTGCGCCTCGTGATCGGCCACTCGCTGTTCTCGGTCGCGGTCGTGTCGTACCTGGTGCGCGCACGCCTCGTCGGCCAGGAGGCGAACCTCGAGGAGGCGTCGGCCGACCTCTACGCGACGCCCGTGCGCACGTTCCGCAAGGTCACCCTGCCGCTGGCGATGCCCGCGGTGCTCGCCGGGTTCCTGCTCTCGTTCACGCTGAGCCTCGACAACACCGTCATCGCGGCCTTCGTCTCGGTCTCGGGCTCGACGCCGTGGCCGGTGTACGTGCTGAGTGCGCTGCGCAGCGGCCTGCGGCCCGAGATCGCCGCGGTCTCGACCATCATGCTCGTGCTCACGCTCATCGCGCTCGGCCTCGTCGCCTACGTGCTGCGCCGCGCGGGCGACTCCGCGGCCGACATCGCCCGCACGATGGGCGGCGGCTGACCCGGTCCATCGCGACCCACCCTTCCGACCGACTTCCGGATGCCGCGGCCGCGCGCTGCTGCGCCCGCGAAAGGAGCCTCATGACCCACGCCGACCTCGTCTTCTCGGGCGGGCCCGTGTTCACCTCGACCACGCAGCGCACACGTGCGAGCGCCGTCGCGGTGACCGGCGGACGCATCGTCGCCGTCGGGCACGACGAGGTGCGCGAGCTCATCGGTCCGCGCACCGAGCACGTCGACCTCGCCGGGCGCATGCTCGTGCCCGGGTTCCAGGACGCGCACGTGCACCCGGTCTGGGGCGGACTCGACCTCATGCGCTGCAACCTCGCCGAGCTCGAGACGCGCGACGCCTACCTCGACGCGATCGCCTCGTACGCCGCGGCGAAGCCCGACGAGGAGTGGATCCTCGGCGGCGGCTGGTCGATGTCGGCCTTCCCCGGCGGAACCCCGACCGCGGCCGAGCTCGACACCGTCGTGCCCGATCGCCCGGCGTTCCTGCCGAACCGCGACGGGCACGGCGCCTGGGTGAACTCCGCCGCACTGCGCCTCGCGGGCATCGATCGCGACACGCCCGACCCGAGCGACGGCCGCATCGAGCGGGATGCCTCGGGCGCGCCATCCGGAACCCTGCACGAAGGCGCGATGGGCCTCGTCAACCGGCTGCTGCCCCGCACGACCGACGAGGAGCTCGAGCAGGCGCTGCTGCTCGGACAGGAGTACCTGCACTCGTACGGCATCACCGCCTGGCAGGACGCGATCGTCGGGACGTACGGCGACGCGGGCGACCCCGGCCCTGCGTACGTCTCGGCCGCAGCATCTGGCAAGCTGACCGGTCGCGTCGTCGGCGCACTCTGGTGGGACCGCCTGCGCGGACTCGAGCAGATCGACGAGCTCGTCGAGAAGCGCGCGCAGTACCAGGGCGGGCGTTTCCGCTCGACGAGCATCAAGATCATGCAGGACGGCGTCGCCGAGAACTTCACGGCCGCCATGCTCGAGCCCTATTGCGACGGCCACGGCCACTTCACCGACAATTCGGGCATCTCGTTCGTCGACCCCGCGGTGCTGCTGCCGGCAGCGGCCCAGCTCGACGCCATCGGGTTCCAGCTGCACTTCCACGCCATCGGCGACCGTGCCGTGCGCGAGTGCCTCGACGCCGTCGAGCACGCGATCGAACGCAACGGCCGAAGCGATCACCGCCACCACATCGCGCACATCCAGGTCGTGCACCCCGACGACATCCGCCGGTTCCGCGAGCTCGGCGTGGCCGCGAACATGCAGTCGCTCTGGGCTGCGCTCGAGCCGCAGATGGTCGACCTCACGCTGCCGTTCCTCGGGTCGCCGCGCGATGCGTGGCAGTACCCGTTCGGCGACCTGCAGCGCTCGGGCGCGGTGCTCGCGGCGGGCAGCGACTGGTCGGTTTCGACGCCGAATCCGCTCGCGGCGATCCACGTGGCCGTGAACCGGCTCTCTGCGCCGGGCCATGAAGAAGGCGAGTACGACGTGTTCCTGCCCGAGCAGGCCATCGACCTCGCCACCTCGCTCACCGCCTACACGGCGGGCTCGGCCTACGTGAACCACCTCGACGACGTGACCGGCACGATCGAGGTCGGCAAGTACGCCGACCTCGTCGTGCTCGACCGCGACCCGTTCGCCGGACCCGCCTCGCAGATCGGGGCGACGCGGGTGCTGCAGACCTTCGTCGAGGGCGAGCGCGTGTACGCGGCATCCGACGCCTGAGCGCACCTCGCACCCGCACCCGCACCCGCGCACATCGTTCGGTCGCCTGTGGTCGCCATCCGACGCGCGATGCGACCACAAGCGACCGAACGACGAGGCGACTCGGGCGGCGAGGCGGCCTACGCGTTCGTCAGCACGACCTCGTCGAGCACGCTCGCACGCTGCGGCACCCACCCGAGAGCGCTGGCTTTCGCGCCGTCGGCCGCCTGGTCGAGCAGGAGCGCGTCGGCGAAGGCGGCCCCGAGGCGCTCGCGGGTCGCCTCGACGGGCTCGGTGACGACGCCCGGGGCTCCGGATGCCGCGGCCGCCGCCTCGGCGAGCGCCCGCACTCTCACCGGCGCACCGTCCGAGCCGATCACGCGGCCGGCCGCGGCCGGGCTCGTGAGCGCCACCAGGTAGAGCCGTGCGAGGTCGTCGACGTGCACGAACGACCAGCGCTGCTCGCCGTCGCCGAGGAGCGTGAGCTCGCCGTCGGCGGTGACGGGGGCGTCGGTCACGAGGTTCAGCAGGCCCTTGCCGTGGCCGTAGACGATGCCGGGGGCCACGATCACCGCGTCGACGCCAGAGGCGAGCAGGCGCTCCTCGATCGGCACGCGCCAGGCGACGAGCGCGGGCGGTGCGAGCGGGCCGTCGTCGACGATCGCGTCGCCACCGCCGTCGCCGTACTCCCACACGCCGCTCGTGAGCACGAAGCGCTTGGCCGTGCCCGAGAACGCCTGCACGGCCGCATCGACCACGGCGGCGTTGAACGCCTCGGCGTCGGCTTCGGGGGCCGCGGCATGGATCGCGCCGTCGGCGTCGGCGAGCACGCGTGCGAACCACGCGACATCGGTCACGTCGCCGACCAGCGCGGTGGCACCGCGGGCGGCGACCCGTTCGGCCGCGCTGTCGCTGCGGACGACGGCGAGCACGTCGTGCCCGTCGTCGAGGAGGGCGTCGAGGATTACGGATCCGATGTACCCGGTCGCGCCGGTGAGGAGAATGGTCATGTCGATCACGGTACGGATCGACGTCCGGTATCTTCAACGGAACTTCCCTCGACGAAACCTGGGGTCACATCATGCGCGTCGACGTCACATCCGTCGTGGACGACCGGGGCACGTCCGAGGTCGCGGGCCACGACGTGCTCGCCCCCGACTGCCCGAGTCGCGTCGTGTTCGGGCGCATCGGCGAGCGCTGGACCATGCTCGTGATCCTGGCGCTGGCTCGCGCAGGAACGCTGCGCTTCACGGAGCTGAAGGCACAGGTCGGGCGGGTGACGCCCAAAGTGCTCACCGAGACGCTCCGCGCACTCGAAGACGACGGGCTCGTCAGCCGTCGGGCGTTCCAGGACTCGCCGCCCCGCGTCGAGTACTCGCTCACGCCGCTCGGGGAGTCGCTGCTCGAGCCCATCGACGCGATGCGCGCGTGGGCCGAGCGCCACGTCCCCGAGGTGCTGGCCGCACGCGAACGGGCCGCGTCGGCCTGATCGCCTCCGATCGGTCGCGACCGGGTACGAACGCGCCCCGGTGCACTAGCGTGACTCGCGTGACCCGCACCCTGCTCATCATCGACATCCAGAACGACTACTTCCCCGGTGGCGCGCACCCGCTCGTCGGGCCCGAGGCCGCCGCGACCGCCGCCGCCCGACTGCTCGCCTCGCACCGCGAGGCCGGGCAGCCCGTCGTGCACGTGCAGCACGTGTGGGACGCCCCCGATGCCGC
Source organism: Agromyces aureus (assembly GCF_001660485.1). Lineage (GTDB taxonomy): Bacteria > Actinomycetota > Actinomycetes > Actinomycetales > Microbacteriaceae > Agromyces > Agromyces aureus. The sequence goes on along the minus strand of NZ_CP013979.1, from coordinate 707,597 downwards.
ATTCTTCGCGCCCGGCACGGTCGGCGTCGAGATCCACGAGCTCGTCGCTCCGATCGAGGGCGAACCCGTCGTCGTCAAGGCGAACCCGAACTCGTTCCTCGACACCGACCTCGATGAGCGCCTCCGCGAGGCCGGCGCGGACGCCGACGGCGTCGTCATCGTCGGCATGATGTCGAGCATGTGCGTCGATGCGACGGTGCGCGCCGCCGCGGACCTCGGCTACACGGTGACCGTGGCCCACGACGCCTGCGCGGCACCCGACCTGACGTTCGGCGACCAGGTCGTGCCGGCCGCCCAGGTGCACGCTGCGTTCATGGCCGCGCTCGGCGACAGCTACGCCGAGGTCGTGAGCGTCGACGAACTGCTCGGCGGCTCGACCGCCCCGTAGGTCTCGACGAGGCGCGCACCGAACGCGGCGAGCCGCTGCCGCACGCCCTCTGGTTCGACCACCTCGGCCCCGTCGACCCAGGCGGCGAGTCGGCGGGCGAGCGCCTCGTCGCTCGGCGCGGTGACCCGCACGAGCACGCGACCCGTCTCGTCGGGGGCCGCGCCGGGACCGGCGTCGTCGACGAGTTCGGTGCCGCCGACCCATCCGCGGAACGCCTCGACGACGCCCGGATCCACGCGCACCGTCGCGGTCGCACGTGAACGGGCACGGCCCACCTCGGCGCTGAGCCGCGCCCAGGCCGCATCCAGGTCGAAGTCGGCCGGCGGCTCGAAGCGCTCGTCGAGCGCCTCGGCCGCGGTCATGCGATCCACCCGGTAACTGCGCAATGCGGTGTCGGATGTCGCCGATCGCCGTGCTGCGGATGCGGGCGCCTCGCCGGCACCCCGCCCGCCTTCGGCCGGGCGCGCGCCCGCGGCATCCGTCACCGGCCCGGCGATGAGGTACCAGGTGCCGCCCTTGTCGATGAGCCCGAGCGGATGCACCGTCCGCGCACGCGCGGGCCTGCCCCACGCCGCGTAGTCGAAGCGCACCGCGCGCCGCTCGACCACGGCCGCCTGCAGCACGGCGACGGCTGCCGGGCGGACGGCCGCCGACCCCCATCCGCGGCCTCGACCACGACCGACTCCGCCGCGGCCTCGGCCTCGGCGCGGAACGTCTCGGGCAGCGCGCGCATGACCTTGCGGAGGGCCGACCGTGCGGCCTCGCTCTCGCCCGCACGAGGACCGAGCGTGAGGAACAGCGCCCGCGCCTCAGACGCGGTGGACCCGCTCAGGTCGGTGCGACCCGCGCCGAGCAGCTGCCATCCGCCGCCGCGACCGGCCTGGGGGTAGACGGGGATGCCCGCCGACGAGAGCGCCTCGAGGTCGCGACGGGCCGTGGCGACCGAGATCTCGAGCTCGGTTGCGAGCTCGGCGGCCGTCACGCGACCACGCGCCTGCATGAGGAGGAGGGTGGCCACGAGGCGATCTGCGCGCATGATTCCATTCTCGTCTGAAAAGTAGTCAGAAGGTGAGCACTTATGGGGAGGAGTATGGAATTCATCAGGACGGCACCGGGTCGTTCGCCACCGAAGGAGTCATCATGCTGCGAGGCATCGCCACCGTCAACTGCTACGTCGAGGACCCCGCCGCCGCGGCCGCCTGGTACGCAGAGGTGCTCGGCATCGAGCCGTACTTCACGCGCAACGGCCCCGATGGCACGCCCGCGTACGTCGAGTTCCGCATCGGCGACCACCAGCAGGAGCTCGGCTTCATCGACCGCCGGTTCGCGCCCGACTCGCTCGCCCCGACGACCGTCGACGGCCGCACCGCCGGTCCGCTCGCGCACTGGCACGTCGACGACCTCGAGGGTTCGCTCGCCCGACTCCTCGAGCTCGGTGCGACCCCGCTGCTGCCGATCACCGAGCACGGCCCCGGCTTCGTCACCGCCTCGGTCGTCGACCCCTTCGGCAACGCGCTCGGCATCATGACCAACACGCACTACCTGGCGCAGCTCGGCGAGCCCGTCGCGACCGCCGTCGCCACTGCCTGACGGCCAGCCCTCGCACGCCAGCTCCAGTGCCGCGCACACGCGGACGAGCGGATGCCGCGGGCGGGCGCCGGCGCGGCATCCGCCCGGGTGCTACTCGGCCTCGGCCGCCACGAACTTGCGGATGAAGCCGACCTGCGCCGCGATCATCCGCTCGATCTCGCCGGGGTCGACCGACTCGTCGGACGCGTGGATGCGGGACTGCGCGGTGTCTTCGGCGCCCCACAGCAGGATCGCGGCATCGGGCGACACCTTCTTCAGCGACGCGACCAGCGGGATGGACGCCCCGCTGCCGATCTGCTCGACCTCGACGCCGTAAGCCTCGGTGAGCGCCTCCTCGGCGGCCACGATCGCCGGGTGCGACTCGTCGACGTGGAACGGGTAGCCGGTCTTGACCTTCTCGACCGTCACCTCGCAGTTCCACGGCCGCTGGGATCGCAGGTAGTCCATCAGCAGGTTGAGCTGCTCCTCGGCGTCGACGCCCGGGATGATGCGCATCGACAGCTTGGCCTTCACCTCGGGCAGCAGCACGTTCGACGCCTCGGCGGTGCTCGGCAGGTCCATGCCGAGCACGGTGACCGACGGCTTCGCCCAGATGCGGTCCGAGAGCGAGCCCGTGCCGAGGAAGTCGACCCCCGGCAGGATCGCCGAGCCGCCGCGGTAGACGTCCTCGTCCATGTCGGCGCCTTCCCAGGTGCCGCTCGGCACGCCGGGGATCGCGGTGTCGCCGTGCTCGTCGTGCAGCGAGTCGAGGATGCGGATCATCGCCGTCATCGCATCGGGCGCCGCGCCGCCGAACTCGCCGGAGTGCACCGGGAACGCGAGCGTGCGCACCGTGACCGTGCACGCGACGTCGCCGCGGAGCGCGGTCGTGAGTCCCGGACGCCCGACGGACTGACCGCCGATGTCCCCGATCACGTAGGCGTCGGCCGCGAACAGGTCGGGGTTGGCCTCGACGAACGCCTCGAGGTGCGAGATCGTCTCCTCCTCGCCCTCGACCAGCAGCTTGACACGGCACGGACGGTCGGGGCCCAGCAGCTTCAGGGTTCCGTAGTGGATGACGAGTCCCGACTTGTCGTCGGCGGCGCCGCGCCCGTAGATGCGGCCGTCCTCCTTCGTCACGGGCTCCCAAGGATCGCTCGACCAGTTCTGCGACTCGGGTGCGGGCTGCACGTCGTAGTGCGCGTAGAGCAGCACGGTCGGCGACCCCTCGGGGCCGGGCAGGTCGGCGTAGACGCACGGGTAGCCGTCGGGGACGTCGAGCAGGCGCACGCCCTCGGCACCGGCATCCGTGAACAGGTCGACGACGGCCTGGCCCATGGCGTGCACGGGCTCGGGGTCGAACCCGGGGAAGGCCACCGATCGGATGCGGACGAGCGCCTCGAGGCGCTCGATCACGTCTGGCATGAGCGCCGCCGCTGCGGCGTTCAGGTCGTCGGACTCTGACATGGTTCCTCCTTGAGTGCGGAACGGAGTACGGAACGAAGTGCGGAACGGGTTGAGCCTCGTGTGCGGTCGCGAAGCGACCCGCGACCCGGGCCGGTCAGGCGGAGATGAAGAGCTGCACGAGCAGTCCGGCGCCGACCACCGCGACCCAGGAGACGAGCATCGGGATCGTGAACGAGTGCCAGATCGGCACTTGCGTGAGCTTCGTCGAACCGGTGAGGTCGGTCTCGACGGCGGCGATCTGCGAGCCGTTCGCCGGGAACAGCCAGACGCCGACGAGCGAGGGCCACATCGCCGTGATGACGCCCGGCCCGAGCCCTGCGGCGAGCGCGATCGGGATGAGCGTGTTCGTCGTCGCGGACTGGCTCGTGGTGAGACCCGCGACCAGGAACAGCGCGACGGCGAGCATGATCGGCTGCTGCTCGATGAAGGCGCCGAGCGGGGCGATGATCGTCTCCTCGTTGGCGCTGATGAACGTGTCGGCCATCCACGCGATGCCGAACAGCGCCACCGCCGCCACGAATCCCGCCTTCAGCAGCGGCTGCTCGACGACCACCGACGGCTTGACCTTGCGCACGAGGATGATCACGAGGGCGGCGCTGAACATGACCATCTCGATGACGGTCGACATGCCGATCGGCACGAGGTCGCCGTCCTCATTGGGGAACGACGGGCGCAGGCCCGAGAAGAGCCCGAACAGCACGATGAGGAACGTGCCCGAGAGGAAGATCCACGCGGCCGTCGCACCGCCCTTCGGCACCGGGTGCTCGATGCGGTCCGCCTTCGACGAGGTCGGCGGCGGGGGCGTCGCGGTGGCCGTCGCCGCGGGCGCTTCGCCGAGGCCGGTGCCCGCGGAATCGCCGGCACCCGCGGTCGCCGTCGCCGTCGACCCGGTCGCCGCGGCGTACTCCGCCTGGAGCACCGGCGGCACCTCGACCGCGCCCTCCTCGACGCGCTTGCGGAACTTCGGGTCGTCGACGAGCTCCTTGCCGAGCCGCTGCTGCACGACCGAGGTCACGACGCAGGCGACGAGCGAGGCCGGGATCGTGATGGCGAGGATCTGCGGAAGACCGAACCCCGTGCCGTCCATCAGCACGAGGTAGGCGGCCATCGCCGCCGAGACGGGGCTCGCGGTGATGCCGAGCGCCGACGTGACCGTCGACGACGCGAGCGCACGCTCCGGGCGCTGCCCGTTGCGGTACGCCGTCTCGTAGATGATCGGGATGAGGGCGAAGTAGATGTTCGAGGTGCCGGCGAGCACCGTGAAGACGAAGGCCACGATCGGCGCGACGTACGTGAGGCGCTTCGGATTGGCTTGGATGATCTTCGACGCGATCGCCACGAGGTAGTCGATGCCGCCCGCAGCCTGCATGGCCGACGACGCGGTGATGACCGCGATGATGATGAAGAACGCGTCGATGGGGATCGCGCCCGGCGGCAGGTGGAATCCGAATACGAGGATCGCGGTGCCGACGACGCCCCAGAGTCCGAGGCCGAGGCCGCCGGTTCGAACGCCCATGACGATCGCGCCGATGACGACGACTGCCTGCAGGATGACGACGAAGATGTCCATGAGCCCCCCAGCACAACATCTCGGCACCCTCGACGGTGCCCGATGATCCAGAGCATATCGGCGCGGGTGCGCTCGGTGCCAGACCTCTCGATCCCGTGTTTCGGGCGGATGCCGCGGCCCCGCGATTGCGAACAACGGGCGGTCTTCACTGCTGCACGGGTGCGATTTCCACGTTTTCGGGCTCCTGAGCCGACATCACGCAGAACTACGCACGGAGTTCCGTTTGCGGCATCCGCTCGCGCGTGTGACCATCGGAAGATGATCACCGCCGATCGACGCCCCCTCCGCACCGCACTCGACCCGCGTGCGGCAGCATCGACCGCGCTCGAGCTCGACGCGGAGCCCGGCACCGAGGTCGACGCGCTCACGCTGGGCCGTCGCATCCGCGAGCGTCGCACGGCGCAGGCCATGACCCTCGGCGAGTTGGCCGCGGCCATCGAGCGGGCCCCGTCGCAGGTCTCGGCGATCGAGAACGGCAAGCGCGAACCCCGACTCTCGATGCTGCGCACGATCGCGCTCGCGCTCGGCACGACGGCCGACGAACTGCTGAAGACGGATGCCCCGTCGGAGCGCGCGGCGCTCGAGATCGCCGTCGAGCGAGCCCAGCGCGGGCCCGTCTTCGCCGCGCTCGGGCTGCCGTCGTTCCGCGTGGCGAAGGGCATGAGCGACCAGACGCTCACGACGATCCTCGCGCTGCACCAGGAGATCGACCGCCTGCACCGCGAACGCGCCGCGACCCCTGAGGAGGCGCGCCGCGCGAACGCGCAGCTGCGCGCCGAGATGCGGGCGCGCGACAACTTCTACCCCGAGCTCGAGGCCAAGGCCGCCGAGCTGCTCGAGGCCGTCGGGCACACGGGCGGGCCCGTTTCGCACCAGCTCGTCGCCGACATGGCCGGGCACCTCGGCTACTCGCTGCACTACGTCGGCGACCTGCCGCACTCGACCCGCTCGGTCACCGACAAGCGCAACGGCCGCGTGTACCTGCCCACCGCGCAGTCGCCGTCGCGCGACTCGCGCTCGCCCATCCTGCAGGCGCTCGCCTCGCACCTGCTCGGCCACCACGAGCCGCGCGACTACGCCGAGTTCCTACGCCAGCGCATCGAGACGAACTACCTCACCGCGGCGATCCTGCTGCCCGAGCAGGCGACCGTGCGCTTCCTCACCGAGGCGAAGAACCTGCGCCGCATCTCGATGGAAGACCTGCGCGACGCGTTCGCCGTGTCGTACGAGACGGCCGCGCACCGGTTCACGAACGTCGCGACGGCGCGCCTCGACATCCCGGTGCACTTCACGAAGGTGCACGAGTCGGGCACCATCATCAAGGCCTACGAGAACGACCGCGTGCGCTTCCCGAGCGACGCACTGGGCGCCATCGAGGGCACCACGATGTGCCGCAACTGGACGGCCCGCACCGTGTTCGACGTCGAGGACCGCTTCAGCCCCTGGTACCAGTACACCGACACCCCGTCGGGCACGTTCTGGTGCACGTCGCGCATCGAGAAGGCGAAGGAGGGCGAGTACTCGGTGTCGGTCGGCGTGCCGTTCGAGCACGTCAAGTGGTTCCGCGGGCGCGAGACACCCCACCGTGCGGTTTCACGGTGCCCCGACCCCGCGTGCTGCCAGGCGCCGGCAGGGCTCGCCGAGCGGTGGGCGGATGCCTCGTGGCCGGCCGCGCGCACGCCCACCTCGCTGCTCGCGGCACTGCCGACGGGCACGTTCCCCGGGGTCGACCAGACCGAGGTGTTCGCGTTCCTCGAGGCGCACGCGCCGACTTCGCAGGCGGGGTAGCGGCGGGTCAGCGGCGGCGCTCCTCCTCGGCGAGCGCGAGGAACCAGTCGAGGCTCGCCCGGTGCGACACGATGCCGTAGTCGAGGGTCGCGCGGCGGTACCGGAACAGGCGCGCGTACTCGTCGGGCACCTCGAGAGCGTCGATCTGCCCGGCGAACCCCTCGAGGGCGTCGCGCTCGTGGGTGATCGCGGCGACGAGGTCGTCGAGCACCGCCTGCCGCACCTCGTCGTCGTCGACGAGTCCGAGGTGGTAGAGCTTCGACAGGGCGGCGACCTCGAGGTCTCCGCCGGCCACGGGGGCGCGCATCCAGGCGTCGAACGCCTCGCCACCGGCATCCGTGATCGAGTAGGTCTTCTTGTTGCGCCCGCCGTCGATGCCCTCGACGAAGGTGACGTGCCCCTTCGCGAGCAGCGACTTGAGCGCGCTCTGCAGGCTGCCGTAGCTCGCGCGGTAGAAGAGCGAGATGCCCTGCTCGAACTGCTTGTTGAGCGAGTAGAGCGTCTGGGGGCCGATGAGCAGCAGCCCGAGGATCACGTTGCCCATGCGGCTCCTCTCAGGAATCGGTCGTCGACGGATGCGGTGGGTCGCCCTTGATGCTACGTTCCGTGATGTATCGAACAGTGACATCACGAACCGCGACCCGTCGGAAGGATTCTCGCAGATGCCCGCCGCACGACCATCGACGCCACGACCATCGACACCACGATCGCAGCCGCGGCACGCGCTCGACCCCGAGGCGTTCACCGCGACGCTCGACGCCCACCTCGCCCGCGTCACCCGCCGCCGCCGCGAGCTCGGCGCGCCACAGGTCGCCGTGCGTTCCGAGCGACTCGGCCTCGACTACCGCTTCGGCGACCAGCAGCGGCGATTCCACGTCGCGAGCATCGGCAAGGCCTTCACGGCCACCCTCGTCATGCAGCTCGTCGAGGCCGGCGCGTTCACGGTCGACACGCCGGTCAGTGCGCTGCTCCCCCGCGATGAACTCGCCGGCCTCTTCGAGATCGAGGGCACGACGGATGCCGCGGGCGGCGCGACCGTGCACCACCTGCTCACGCACACGGCGGGCGTCGCCGACTACTTCGAGGGCGCCGTCTCGACCGGCCCGCGGATGCTCGACCTCGTGGCCGCAGAACCCGACCGTCGCTGGTCGCCGGCCGATCTGCTCGACTTCAGCCGCGAACGCCAACGCCCGTTGGGGCGCCCCGGCGAGCGCTTCGCGTACTCCGATACCGGATACGTGCTGCTCGGGCGAGTGCTCGAGCAGGCCACTGGCCGCGCGTTCCACGAGTTGCTGCACGAGCGGATCTTCACGCCGCTCGGCCTGCAGCGCAGCGCGCTGCTGTTCCATTCCGTCGACGCCCTCGATGCCGCCTCGGTGGATCTCGCCCCGTTCCGCCTCGGCCGGGTCGAGGCGAGCCGGTTCACGAGCCTCAGCTGCGATTGGGCCGGCGGGGGCATCGTCTCGACGCCGGGCGACCTCGCGACCTTCAGTCGCGCACTGCACCACGGCGAGCTCGTGAGCGAGGCGAGCCTCGAGTACCTGAGCGAGATCCGCAACCGCTTCCGCCCCGGCATCCGCTACGGTGCAGGCCTGATGCAGGTGCGGTTCGAGGGGTTCTCCCCGCTGCTCCGAGGCCTGCCCCGCCCGGTCGGGCACATCGGGGTGCTCGCGACGCACCTCTTCCACGACCCGGTGCACGACGTCGACATCGTGCTGAACTTCGCGTCGACGCGCGAGATGGTGCGCAGCTTCCGCACGCTCATCGCGATCGAGCAGCTGCTGCAGCGCCGCACGCGCTGACCCGGCGGTGCCGCCCACGCCCTGGGCGCGTGGTGCTGGTCATCGATGGCCCACGAGCCGAGCGGCACAGCCTGTCCGACGGCGAGCGGATGTCGAGACATCCGCCACTGGCGCCGTCCGCGAGCCGCGCGGGAGGATGGAGCAACCAACCATCGCATCGGAGTGATACCCCGTGGGAACCACCGTCTTCGAACGACGCCGCCCCCAGACATCCGTCGTCGAGCACTCGCTCGCTGCAACGCGGCAGGCGGTGTTCTGGCTCGAAGACCTGCCGGCGGGCGCCACGGGCGGGCGCCCGAAGCTCGCCGGCACCCGCGTCGCCGACCTCGTCATCGTGGGCGGCGGCTACACGGGCCTCTGGAGCGCCGTGCTCGCCAAGCGCCGCAACCCGAACGCACGCGTCGTGCTCGTCGAGGCGAAGTCGATCGGCTGGGCCGCATCGGGCCGCAACGGCGGCTTCTGCGAGGCGAGCCTCACGCACGGCGACGAGAACGGCGAGTCGCGCTGGCCCGACGAGATGCCGACGCTGCACCGCCTCGGCATAGCGAACCTCGACGCGATCGAGGCGTCCGAGGCCGAGTTCGGCATGGACTTCCACTTCGAGCGCACCGGGCAGCTCGCTCCCGCGATCGAGGAGCACCAGGTCGAGTGGCTGCGCGACTGGCACGCGGGCGCGGTGGCGAAGGGCGAGGGCGACGAGGTCGTCTACCTCGACGAAGCGGCCGTACAGGCATCCGTCGCCTCCCCCACGTTCCTCGCGGGCGTGTGGGAGAAGAACACGAACGGCATGCTGCACCCCGCCCGGCTCGTGTCGGAGCTCGCCCGCGTCGCCGAGGAGCTCGGCGTCGAGATCTTCGAGCACTCGCCCGTCAAGGGCATCGAGACGCCGGGCTCGACGGGAGCCGTGAGCGTCGTCACCGACGGCGGCCGCGTCGACGCGACCCACGCCGTGCTCGCGACCAACGTGTTCCCGTCGCTGCTGAAGCGCAACCGGCTCATGACGGTGCCCGTGTACGACTACGTACTCATGACCGAGCCGCTCTCGAAGCAGCAGCTGGCGAGCATCGGTTGGAACGACCGCCAGGGCATCGGCGACATGGCGAACCAGTTCCACTACTACCGGCTCTCGAAGGACAACCGCATCCTCTTCGGCGGCTACGACGCGATCTACCACTACGGGCGCAAGGTGCGCAGCTCCTACGAGAACCGGCCCGAGACCTGGCAGAAGCTCGCGAGCCACTTCTTCACGACGTTCCCGCAACTCGAGGGCCTGCAGTTCAGCCACCAGTGGGCCGGCGCGATCGACACGAGCACGCAGTTCACGGCGTTCTTCGGCACGGCGCGCGACCACCGCGTCGCCTACGCCGCAGGCTTCACCGGGCTCGGCGTCGGCTCGACGCGGTTCGCCGCCGAGGTCATGCTCGACCTGCTCGAGCGTCGCGAGAACGAGCGCACGCAGCTCGAGATGGTGCGCAAGCGCCCCCTGCCGTTCCCGCCCGAACCGGCCGCCGCGATCGGCATCAACGCGACCCGCTGGTCGCTCGACCGGGCCGACCACAACCGTGGCAGGCGCAACGTGCTGCTGAAGACCCTCGACGCCCTCGGATTGGGGTTCGACTCGTGACCGGCGAGCAGGCCGACGCGCTGCGGCTCGTCGCGGGGGCGCTGACGGATGCCGCGGGCCTCGCGCTCGCGCACGAACCCGTCCCGGCCGATCAGGTCGTCGCCGGGGCCCCGACCACCGCCTACCTCGCGCTCGACGCCTCGGAGGCCGGTGAGATCGGCGTCTGGGAGATGTCCGTCGGCGCAATGCGCGACGTCGAGGTCGACGAGGTGTTCGTCGTGCTCGCGGGCGATGCGACCGTGGAGTTCGAGTCCCCGGCGCTCGCGTCGATCGAGCTCGGGCCTGGATCGGTTGCACGGCTCGAAGCCGGCATGACGACGGTGTGGACGGTGCGCGAGACGCTCCGCAAGGTGTTCATCTCGCGCTGAGGCGCGGACTGGAAGGAAGACAGACATGGCGAAGTACCGAGTTCAGAACCCCGCGACCGGCGAGATCGTCGAGACCTTCGAGGCCGCGACCGACGAGCAGATCGAGCAGACGCTCGAGGCGTCCGACAGCGCCTACCGCGAGTGGCGCGAACGCAGCGTGCAGGAACGCGCGGCCGCCGTGCGGCGCGTGGCCGAGCTGTTCGAGGAGCGCAAGGACGAACTCGCCCGGCTCATCTCGGTCGAGATGGGCAAGTCGATCGCCGAGTCGCTCGACGAGGTCGAGTTCGCGCGGTCGATCATCGACTACTACGGCGTGCACGGGCCGAGCCTCATCACCGATCACGAGATCCCGAGCACGGTGCCCGGCAAGGCGATCATCGAGCACCTTCCGGTGGGGGCCCTGCTCGGCGTGATGCCGTGGAACTTCCCGTACTACCAGGTGGCGCGGTTCGCGGCCCCGAACCTCGTGCTCGGCAACACGATCATCCTGAAGCACGCCGACATCTGCGCCCGTTCGGCCCTCACGATCCAGGAGATCATGGAGGAGGCCGGCGTTCCCGTGGGCGGGTACCAGAACGTGTTCGCGTCGCACGACCAGATCGCGACCATGATCGCCGACCCGCGCGTGCAGGGCGTCTCGCTCACGGGCTCCGAGCGAGCCGGAGCCATCATCGGCGAGCACGCGGGGCGGCACCTGAAGAAGTGCGTGCTCGAGCTCGGCGGCAACGACGCCATGGTCGTGCTCGACTCCGACGACGTCGCCGGCGTCGCGAAGGCGGCATGGGACTTCCGCGTCTACAACGGCGGCCAGGTGTGCAACTCGAACAAGCGGTTCATCGTGATGGACGAGATCTACGACGAGTTCGTCGCCGAACTGCGCCGCCTCGCCGAGGGACTCGAGCCCGGAGACCAGCTCGACCTCGGCGACGGCCAGTACGTGCCGCTCTCGTCTCGCGCCGCGGCCGAGACGGTGCACGCCCAGGTGCAGAAGGCCGTCGCCGCCGGCGCGACGCTCGAGGTCGGCGGCGTGCTTTCCGAAGGGCCGGGCGCGTACTACTCGCCTGCTGTGCTGACCGGCGTTCCGCGCGACTCCGAGTCCTACCGCGAGGAGATGTTCGGCCCCGTTGCGACGGTCTACCGCGTCTTCAGCGACGAGGAGGCGCTCGACCTCGCCAACGACAGCCCCTTCGGCCTCGGCGGCTCCGTCTTCTCGACCGACGAGGCCCGCGCCGCACGGATCGCCTCTCGGCTCGACGTCGGCATGACGCACGTCAACACCATCGCCGCCGAAGCCGCCGAACTGCCGTTCGGCGGTGTCAAGCGCTCCGGGTTCGGGCGCGAGATGGGCCCCATCGGCATCGGCGAGTTCGCGAACCGCCGCCTCTCGTTCGTCGCGAAGTAGACGGCAACGCGTGACCCCGTGCCGGTCGCACGGAGTCACGCGTCGCACGGGGTCACGTGTGTTGCACGCGGCATCCTGCACCGGTAGAAGTGGACGGACCACCCCCGAACAGTCAGGAAGCACCGCCATGCGCAAGCTCGTCACCACCGGATCGCCCTGGGAGACCCGGATCGGCTACTCGCGGGCGGTCGTCGTCGACGACACCATCCACATCTCCGAGACCGCCGGCGCGGGCGACGACCTCTACGCGCAGACGCGAACGGCACTCGCGACCATCGAGTCGGTGCTCGTGGAGCACGGCTTCTCGCTCGAGGATGTCGTGCACAGCCGTCTCGCCGTCAGCGACTTCGCCAACTGGGAGGAGGCGGCCCGCGCGCACGGCGAGGTCTACGCCGAGATCCGCCCGGCGTTCACGCTCACGCACGCGATGCCCTTCGTCGACCCCGCGATCCTCGTCGAGGTCGGCGCGGTCGCCACGCGCAGCCGCGCCTGACGCGACCGCGCTGACGGGCGCTCCGAGCCCAGCCGCAGAGTTCGGCGGCTGAGTTCGGCGGCAGAGTTCAGCCGCAGAGTTCCTTCGGCGCGATCGGCGTGCTCGAGACGCCGATCATCGAGACCTCGTCGCCGATCACCGTGAAGTCGACCCAGCCGTTCACGTCGTCACCGGCCGCAAAGACGAACGTCTCCTGGGCGATCTGGCCGGCGACCTCCAGTGCGGGGTACGCCGCGTCGAGCTCCGCCTTCGTGGACCCCACCCGGATTCCCGACTCGGTCGCCGGAACCGGAAGCGCCGGGTCGACGGCGGACGAGACCCACAGTGCCCGGACCGTGCGGTCGTCGTTCAGCGCCAAGGTGAAGCCCGGGGCGTCCTCGCCCACCAGCCCGACGATGCCCGGGCACCACTCATCGGCCGTGTACGAGGTCAGGGGTGCGATCACGTCGGGGTACGCAGCCCCGCGGGTGAGCGGCCCGATGCCCTGGCCGGAGATGACCCAGGTCGAGACGTCGGCGGGGTCGATGACGACCGGCTCGGGCATCGGCGTCGGCGTCTCGCTCGGCGTCTCGACGGGCGCCGCCGACGGCGTCGGCGAGGGTGCCGGGTCGGCCCCAGCAGTCGGGGCACACCCCGCGAGCGTCAACACGACGACCGCGGCGCCGAGGATCCGAGCGGGGTGGATGCGCATCTTCGGGCTGCTTCCGAATCAGGCTCGGCGAGTCCGAGGATCATCAGGATACTGAGCACCCACCGGCGGCGACCAGACCGCCTCGTTCCGATCCGGTAACGAGCCTCCGGTAACGAGCCTCCGCCTACGCCGCGACGGCCGCCTCGGCATCCGTCGTCGGCGTGCCCGGCTCGATGCGGAACGTGACGCCGAACCGTTCGAGCAGCTCGTCGCCGCCCGAGACGACCGTGAGGCCGCCGGCGCCGCGCTCGCCCCGCGGCTCCCCCGAGAGCAGTCCGGCGAGCGCACGCGGCTGCACTTCGAGTTCGAGCACGCCCGACGGCACGGGCTCCATCGCCGATCGACGTCGCGGTTGCGGCAGCGCTCCGGCGCCCACGGGCACCACGTCGAGCGTGCCGCCGACGACGATCGCCGACAGGGAGACGGCGCCGACGTGCAGCACGTACTCGGTCGGCGGGAGGGCGGCCGCGGCATCCGCTCGGAAGGCGGCGCGCAGCGCGAACGCGAGCGAGTCGGCGCTGACGGTCTCGTCGTCGGCGGGTTCGCCGAGCACGGCCCAGCCCCAGCGCTCGAGGGCCGTGATGACGGGTTCGAGGTCGCGCCCGAGCGGGGTGAGCTCGTAGCCGCCGCGCACGGTCGGCACACGGCGGAGCACCCCGGCCTCCTGCAACTCCTTGAGCCGATCGCTCAGGATGTTGGTCGGGATCCGGGGGAGACCGGCCTTGAGGTCGCCGTAGCGGCGGGGGCCGACGAGCAGGTCGCGCACGATGAGCAGTGCCCATCGGTCGCCGACCCGCTCGAGCGCCCTCGCCGCTCCGCCGAACTGGCCGTAGCCTCGCGTGCCGCGTGTCGCCATGCGGTCGAGACTAGGCCGTCGCGGTCGTCGGCTCGGCCGCGGCCTGCTCGGCCAGGTACGCCTCGGGTCCGCTCTCGGCGGCCGCGGCCTCCATGAAGACGAACGAGAGGTTGTTGCCGTCGGGGTCGTCGAGGTCGCGCGCATACATGAAGCCGTAGTCCTGCGCCTCGCGCGGCTCGGTGCCGCCGGCAGCGAGGCCCTTCGCGAGCACCTCGTCGACCTCGTCGCGCGAGTCGCGGCTCAGCGCGATCGACATCTGCGCGTGCGTCTTGGGATCGATGATCTGCTTGTCGGTGAAGGTCGCGAGGTATTCGCGCTTCAGCACCATGAAGTAGATGGTGTCGCTGAGCACGACGCAGGCGGCGTTGTCGTCGGTGAAGTTCGGGTTGATGCTGAACCCGAGGGCCTCGTAGAACGCCTTCGCGCGGTCGAGGTCGGTGGTGGGAAAGTTCACGAAGATGCTGGTCGCGGTCATGATCGCCTCCGGGAGATCGTTTGGTCTGGTCGTGCTGACATCGCCTAGCTTGCTCTTTGCAAGTGAACTTGTCAATAGCAAGTAACGAACTTCGGATGCCGCAGCACGGCGTCGGCCCGTGAGCGCCCGCGCCGGCCGGCGTCAGCGCGCGTCGGCCCGTGAGCGCCCGGGCCCGCCGGCGCCCGTCAGTGCGCGGCGCTGCGCCGCACGAGCAACGCCAGGTGCAGCGCCGTGAGCACCTCGCCGTCGTCGAGGTCGACGTCGAGCAGGTCGCCGATGAGGGAGATGCGCTGGTAGAACACCGACCGGGACAGGTGCGAGGCCCCGGCCGCCGCGGTGCGATTGCCGGGGTGCGCGAGCATCGCTCCGAGCACGCTCAGCAGGTCGCCGTCGCGCGCGAGGTCGTACTCGATGAGCGGGGCCAGCATGCGCTCGCTGTGCTGCAGCAGGCGGGGGTCGTCACGCAGCGAGGTGACGAGCCGGATGAGCGGGCGGTCGTCGCCGCGGCGCACGACGAGTCCGCGTGCGCCACGCGGGCGGGGGCCGCGGGCGAGGTCGATCGCCTCCTGCACCGAACCGAGCGCGCCCTCGAGTCCCGTGGCGGGAGCACCGATCGAGAGCACGAGCCGCTCCGCCGCGGCCCGGTCTCCACCGACGAGGGCGAGGGCGAACGCCTGCACCTGCGCCTCGGTCAACGCCTTGGGCGCCGAGACCAGCACGATGCGAGCCGAGGTCGACGAGCCTGCGGCGTTCGCGGCACCGTCGATCGCGCGGCCGGCGAACGCCCGCGCCGCGGCATCCGCCACTCCCGAAGCGACCGGGGCCCCCGATGCGACCATGCCGTGGAGCACCGCCCCCTCGATCGGCAGACCGGCCGCGGCGACCCGCGCCGCGGCGCCCGCGACGCCCGCGAATCGCCCGGCGAGCAGGCCGTCGACCAGGCGCTGGCGGCCGATCCGCGTCCATTCGTCGCTCGGGCCGTCGGCGAGACGCCCCAGCGCGAGCGCGATCGCGCCCTGCTCGAGCACGCTCGTGCGACCGGCCGGATGCACCGGACCCGGCAGCGCGATGAGGTGACCCCATCTC
Source organism: Agromyces aureus (assembly GCF_001660485.1). Classification (GTDB taxonomy): domain Bacteria; phylum Actinomycetota; class Actinomycetes; order Actinomycetales; family Microbacteriaceae; genus Agromyces; species Agromyces aureus. The sequence continues at coordinate 692,018 of NZ_CP013979.1, read as the reverse complement.
GTGCCGCGCGCCTCGACGGGCACGATGAGCCACTCGCCGATGCCGCCGCGTCGGTGCTCGAACCGCGAGCGCGCCTCCCAGTCGGCGAACAGCTCGGCCTCGTCGGCTGGCGGCACCTCGGCCGCGACGACCTCGTGGGCGAGGTTCTCGAGCACCACCGCCGAACCGAGCGTCTGCGCGAGCTGGTGCACGATGAAGTCCGCAGGCGAGCCGCGCAGGCTCAGCGCCGTGAACCGCTCGCGCACCTCGTCACGCGCCCGGAGCGCGGTCGTCTGCTCCGAGATGATGCGACTGTGCACGGCCTCGGTGAGCGCGACGAACTTCACTTCGCGGTGGAGCACCACGAGCGCGAGGCCGTGCTCGCGCGCCGAACGCTCGACCACGGCCGGCACGTAGCGGTAGTGCACGCCCAGCTCGAGCACGAGGCCGGAGAGCCCGGCCTCGACGAGGCCGGCGATGAACGCATCGAGCTCGGCCGGCTCGGTGGGCCAGCCCGACCCCGTCGAGAGCAGCAGCTCGCCGCCGTCGAGCAGGCGGGCGACGCCGCCGCTGTCGGAGACGTGCACCCAGCGCACCCTCGCGTCGAGCAGCTCGTCGACCGCGAGCACCTCCGGCACGCCGTTCGCGACGGCGGGCAGGGTCAGGATCTCGCGCACGGTGGGCAGCCCTCCATCGGCCGCCGAGGTCGCCGAGACCGCCGGACGGTCTGTTCGGATCGCTGCGTCTTCGCGACGTTCTGGCATCGGTCTCGCCTCACCTGCTCTGTCAGACTTGAGATCAGAAGCCTAACCGACGTCGGTCATTCTGTCCGACTCGGTGCGAACTCACCGCCGTCCTCAGCAAAGGGAACCACCTATGAGCATCACCGAGACCGCCCCGTCGACCACCTCGACGTCCGACCTGCCCGCCATCGGGCACTGGGTCGACGGCGCAGTGCGCGCCTCGACGTCGGGCCGCACGGCCCCGGTGTACAACCCCGCGACAGGCGCCGTGCGGGCGCAGGTCGCGCTGGCCGACCAGGCCGAGATCGATGCGGCGATCGCGTCGGCGCACGCCGGGTTCCAGGTCTGGAGCGGCTACTCGATCGCGAAGCGTCAGACCGTGATGTTCGCGTTCCGCGAGCTGCTGAACTCGCGCAAGGGCGAGCTCGCGCAGATCATCACCGCCGAGCACGGCAAGGTCGTCTCCGACGCGATGGGCGAGATCCTCCGCGGCCAGGAGGTCGTCGAGCTCGCGACCGGGTTCCCGCACCTGATCAAGGGCGCGTTCAGCGAGAACGCCTCGTCGGGCATCGACGTGTACTCGATCAAGCAGCCGCTCGGCGTGGTCGGCATCATCAGCCCGTTCAACTTCCCGGCCATGGTGCCGATGTGGTTCTTCCCGATCGCGATCGCCGCGGGCAACGCCGTCGTGCTCAAGCCCAGTGAGAAGGACCCGTCGGCCGCGCTCTGGATCGCCGAACTCTGGCGCGAGGCAGGCCTGCCCGACGGTGTGTTCACCGTGCTGCAGGGCGACAAGCTCGCCGTCGACGGACTGCTCACGAGCCCGCTCGTGCAGTCGATCTCGTTCGTCGGCTCGACGCCGATCGCGCAGTACATCTACGAGACCGCCTCGAAGCACGGCAAGCGCGTCCAGGCGCTCGGCGGTGCGAAGAACCACATGCTCGTGCTGCCCGACGCCGACCTCGACCTCGTCGCCGACTCGGCCGTCAACGCCGGGTACGGCGCCGCGGGCGAGCGCTGCATGGCGATCTCGGTCGTGCTGGCCGTCGAGCCCGTCGCCGACGAGCTCATCGCCAAGATCTCCGAGCGCATCGCGAAGCTGAAGATCGGCAACGGCGCCGGCGTCGAGGCCGGCGACGGCACGCGCGTCGAGCCCGACATGGGCCCGCTGATCACCGACGTGCACCGCGACAAGGTGTCGAGCTACGTCGACATCGCCGAGGCCGACGGTGCGACGGTCGTCGTCGACGGCCGCAGCCTCACGGTCGAGGGCCACGAGGACGGCTTCTTCTTCGGCCCGACCCTGCTCGACAACGTGCCCACCACGAGCCGCGCCTACACCGAGGAGATCTTCGGCCCGGTGCTCTCGGTCGTGCGCGTCGAGTCGTACGACGAAGGCCTCGACCTCATCAACTCGGGCCAGTTCGGCAACGGCACGGCCATCTTCACGAACGACGGCGGCGCGGCCCGCCGCTTCCAGAACGAGGTCCAGGTCGGCATGATCGGTATCAACGTGCCGATCCCCGTGCCCGTCGCCTACCACTCGTTCGGCGGATGGAAGCAGTCGCTGTTCGGCGACGCGAAGGCCTACGGCGTGCACGGCTTCGACTTCTTCACCCGCGAGAAGGCCATCACGGCCCGCTGGCTCGACCCGGCCACCCGCAACGACTCCGCGCACACCGGCATCAACCTCGGCTTCCCCCAGAACCACTGACCCCGCGAGGACCCTCCATCATGACCGACACCCTCAGCGACACCGCGACCGCGGTGCACACCGACCGCCACGGCGCCGCGCACGGGCTGCCCGACGCCGGCGCCGAGGCGCAGGTTCGCGCCGACGACCGCGCCCACGTCTTCCACTCCTGGAGCGCGCAGGCCCTCATCGACCCGCTGCCCATCGCCGCGGGCGAGGGCTCGACGTTCTGGGACTACCAGGGCAACGCGTACCTCGACTTCTCGAGCCAGCTCGTGAACCTGAACCTGGGCCACCAGCACCCCGACCTCGTCGCCGCGATCCAGCAGCAGGCGGGTCGCCTTGCGACGATCCAGCCGTCGATGGCGAACGACGTGCGCGGCGAGCTCGCACGCCGCATCGCCGAGGTCGCCCCGGGCGATCTCGACAAGGTGTTCTTCACGAACGGCGGCGCCGACGCCAACGAGTACGCCGTGCGGATGGCCCGCGCGGTCACCGGGCGCCGCAAGGTGCTGTCGATGTACCGCAGCTACCACGGCGGCACCGCGACGGCGATCTCGCTCACGGGCGACCCGCGCCGTTGGGCGAACGAGCCGTCCGACGGGTCGGTCGCGCACTTCTTCGGCCCCTACGAGTACCGCTCGTCGTGGGGCGCGACCACCCCCGAGCAGGAGACCGAGCGTGCACTCGCCCACCTCGAGCAGGTCATCGTGCTCGAGGGCGCGAACACGATCGCCGCGATCATCCTCGAGACGATCGTCGGCACGAACGGCGTGCTCGTTCCGCCGCCCGGCTACCTCGAGGGCGTGCGCGCGCTGGCCGACGAGTACGGCATCGTCTACATCGCCGACGAGGTCATGGTCGGCTTCGGCCGCGTCGGCGAGTGGTTCGCGGTGAACCACTTCGGCGTCGTGCCCGACCTCATCACGTTCGCGAAGGGCGTCAACTCGGGCTACGCCCCGCTCGGCGGCGTCGTCATCTCGCAGCGGATCGCCGCGCACTTCGACACCGTGGCCTTCATGGGCGGCCTGACCTACTCGGGCCACCCGCTCGCGTGCGCCCCGGGCGTCGCCACGTTCGAGGTGTTCGAGCGCGACGGCATCCTCGAGCGCGTGCGCGACCTCGGCGAGCGCGTCGTCGGTCCGCGCCTGCGCGAGATCGCGGCGAAGCACCCGTCGGTCGGCGAGGTGCGCGGCCTCGGCCTGTTCTGGGCGATCGAGCTCGTGAAGGACGCCGAGACGCGCGAGCCGCTCGTACCGTTCAACGCCGCCGGTGCCGATGCCGCCCCCATGGGCGCGGTGGCCACTACGTGCAAGAAGGCCGGCCTCTGGCCGTTCGTGCACTTCAACCGACTGCACGTCGCTCCCCCGCTCGTGATCAGCGAGGAGGAGCTCGTGCGCGGCCTCGACCTCATCGACGAGGCGCTCACGGTCGCCGACTCGTACGTCGTTTGACCCACGCCCGTCACGGCGTTCGAATCGCCCGGTTCCGTTCGGAATCGGGCGATTCGTCGTTGCAGCGCGAGCGGATGTCGCGGACGGCCGCGCCCGGTCGTACCGCTCCGGGCCACCGGGCGTTCAGGGCGGCGTCGCGTGGCGGGCGGGGCGCGTCGGCTAGCCTGAGTCGCATGGACGAACGGGGCGCGCCTAACGGGATCCCCCGGCGGACGTTCCTCAGGGCGGGCCTCGCCGCGGGCTTCGCCGGTGCCGCCGCGATCGTGCTCGCGAGCTGCACGTGGGACGAGCCGCGTCCGACGACGACGCCCACCGCGACGCCGACCCCGACGGCCCCGCCCACGCCGTCGGCCGTGCCGCGTCCGACGAACATGCGGCGCTCGGCGTGGGGCACCGATCCGTACGCCCGCGGTGCGTTCAGCTTCGCCGAGTTCGGCTCGACCGACCAGATGCGCACGCGCCTGGCGACGCCCATCGGCGGCCGCCTCGTGTTCGCGGGCGAGGCGACGTCCTCGCTCGCCCCGGGCACGCTGCAGGGCGCTCGGCTCTCGGGGCTGCGGGCTGCCGGCGACATCGCCGGGTTCGCAGAGCCGGGCGAGCGCATCGCGGTCATCGGCGCCGGCCTGGCCGGGCTCACGGCCGCGCGCGAACTCGTCGACCAGGGCTTCGAGGTGATCGTGATCGAGGCGCGCGACCGCATCGGCGGGCGCGTGCAATCCGTCGTCGACGACGCGTTCGGCACGCCGGTCGAGCTCGGCAGTTGGCTCGTCGGCGACGACGAGGGGCTCGTCGGGGCGCTGGCCGCGGCATCCGTCGGCACGATCCCGTTCCTCGGGTCGGCCGCCGTGGTGCGGATCGACGGCACCCAGGTGGAGCCGTCGACGGCCGGAACCGACGCGCTCGTGCGCGCGCACGTCTGGTCGCAGGCGCTCCCCCACGATGTGTCGGTCGCCACCGCGCTGCTGCAGTCCGGCGAGGTGCCGGCCTCCGAGGCGCCGGGCGACGACGGCGTGAGCCCGGCCGGATGGCTGCGCCACGCGATCTCGAGCGGGCTCGAGCCGCTGACGGGCGCGGCCGCGACCGTGGTCTCCGCCCAGGCGTGGGATCCGGCGCAGCTGCTTGCTCCTCCGCCCGGCCTGAGCCTGCCGACCTCGCCCATCTCGGGCGTGCTCGATCAGCTCGCCGACGGGCTCGACATCGTGCTGACGAGCGCGGTGACGCAGATCGCCACCAATGACACCCGTGTCAGCCTGCGCCTCGACACCGGCGAGTCCCTCACGGTCGACCGGGTCGTGTCGACGCTGCCGCTCGGCGTGCTGAAGACCGACCAGGTGCGGTTCCAGCCGCCGCTGCCGCGCCCGTACCAGCTCGCCATCGCGCAGCTCGGCATGGGCGTGGTCGATGTCGTCTGGCTCGCCTTCGACGCCCCCTTCTGGCGAGCGGATGTCGCGGCCGACGCCACGGCGGAGGCGCAGGCCGAGGGTGAGGCGTCCGACGCCGGCTCACCGGCATCCGTGCTCAGCGTGGTCGGCGGGTTCCCGACGGTCGCGAGGTGGATCGACGTCGGCGTCGCGACCGGCTCGGGCGAGGCCGTGCTCGTCGGCGTCATCGCCGCAGCGCAGGCGACCCGACTCGAGCAGCTGTCGGATCAGGACTTCGTTTCGGCCGTGCTCGCCGATCTCGAGCCCTTCGCCACAGCCACCGGTTGATCGCGACGAAGCTGGCCGTCAGCGCGAGGAAGATCGCGAGCACGATCGCGCACGCGACCACCACCCCGAGCACGCTGCCGACCTGGGCCTCGTCGAGGAAGAAGTACGGGTACCACCCGACATCCGCACCTCGGATCAAGGTGTAGATCAGCCAGCCGAACGGGAACGGCAGCACCCAGCCGACCGTCGACCAGGGCACGGGCGGGTTCACGCCGAGCACGCTGTCGACCGACCAGGCGATGACCGCGAGCGCCGGCACGACGAAGTGCAGCAGCGTGTCCGACCAGGGCACGTCGACGCGGTACCCGTGCGACGACGACTCGGCGACGATGATCGCGAACACGATGCCCGAGAGCACGACGTAGACCGTGACGCACGTGCGCAGGATGCCGAGCCACGCCGGGTCCCGTGGTGCGGTCAGCGCGAACCCGGCCGCGATCGCGAGCGTGATGACGGCGAGGAACGCCGACTGGATCGTGAAGTAGCTGAAGAAGTTGGCCGTCGCGAACGTGCGGAAGCCGAGCACGTAGCGGAAGTTGCCGATGAGCGCGATGACCTCGAGCGCGACGATCGCGAGCCGGAACACGCCCAGCAGCATGCGCGCCCGCCGAGTCCGGGCCTCTTGCGAGAGTCCGGACGTCACGGCGGGCATGCCTCAACGCTACGCCAGCACCGCTGCTCGCCGCCGCCGCCGTCGCCGCCGGCTCAGTCGAGCGGCCGCAGGATCCGGTCGAGGAACTGCCGGGTGCGCGCCTCGCGCGGGTTCGTGAACATGGCCCCCGGTGCGCCGCGCTCGACGACGACGCCGCCGTCCATGAACAGCACCTCGTCGGCGACCTGTCTCGCGAAGCCGAGCTCGTGCGTGACGACGACCATGGTCCAGCCCTCGTCGGCGAGCTCCTTGATGACCTTCAGCACCTCGCCGACGAGCTCGGGGTCGAGCGCGCTCGTGGGCTCGTCGAAGAGCAGCAGGTCGGGCTTCAGCGCGAGCGCACGCACGATGCCGACGCGCTGCTGCTGCCCGCCCGACAGGGCGAACGGGTACGCGTCGCGCTTCTCGGCGAGGCCGACGCGGTCGAGCAGGGCGGAAGCCTCGGCGATCGCCCGCGCCCTCGGCACGCGCTGGACGCGCACCGGGCCCTCGATGACGTTCTCGAGCACGGTCATGTGCGGAAAGAGGTTGTGCTGCTGGAACACCATGGCCGAGCGGTCGCGCATCGCGAGCCGCCCCTGCTTGGTCACACGGCCCGCGAAGTCGAGCTCGGGCCCGCCCGCGAAGCTCAGGATGCCGGCGTCGGGCGTCTCGAGTCCGTTCAACGAGCGCAGCACGGTCGTCTTGCCCGACCCGCTCGGGCCGATCAGCACGACGACCTCGCCTCGTCGCACCTCGAGGTCGATCGAGCGCAGCACCTCGTTGTCGCCGAACGACTTGCGGATGCCGCGTGCGGTCAGCAGCACGACATCGTCGGGCGTCGCTCGGGGTGCGAGGGGGTCGCCGGCGCGCGGCCGGCCAGCGGCATCCGCCTCGGTGAATTCGGGCTCTTCGTGGTTCTCGGGCATCACGGGCTCCTCAGACGGCGACATAGCGGTCGAGCCTCCGCTCGATGACGGTCTGCCCGCTCGACAGCACGAGGCAGAACAGCCAGTACACGAGTGCGGCCTCGAGGTAGAGCAGCATGAACTCCTGGCTGAACGCCGCGATCTGCTGCGAGACGCGGAACAGCTCGGTCACGAGGATCAGCGACGCGAGCGAGGTGTCCTTCACGAGCGAGATGAACGTGTTCGACAGCGGCGGCACCGACACGCGGGCGGCCTGCGGCAGAATGATGCGGCGCAGCGTCGTGCCGGACGACATGCCGATCGTGTAGCCGGCCTCCCACTGCCCCTTCGGCACCGAGAGGATCGCCGCCCTGATGATCTCGGCACCGTAGCCGCCGACGTTCAGCGAGAACGCGATGATCGCGCTCGGCCACGGGTCGATGACGAGCCCGATCGCGGGCAGGCCGTAGAAGATCACGAATAGCTGCACGAGCAGCGGCGTGCCGCGGATCACCGAGATGAAGAAGCGCGCCGCCCCCGAGAGCACGCGGTTCTTCGAGATGCGCGCGAGCGCGACGCCGAGGGCCAGCACGAGGCCGATGGCGAACGACGACAGGGCGAGCGGGATCGTGCCGCTCAACCCGCCCCAGACGATCGGCCAGAAGGAGTCGAGGAACAGTTGCCAGCCCGAGGAATCCACCCGGTCAGCCCCTTCCGCTCAGGCGAACGGCCGACGCGAGACGCGAGCGCGCCCGCCGAAGCGGACGCGCTCGCACTCACGCCGGTGCATTCGCACGCTTGTTCTGGAAGGTACTACTCCGAGACGTCGGCGCCGAAGTACTTCTGGCCGATCTCGGCGAGCGTGCCGTCGTCCTTGAGCTTCGCGAGGGCCTCGTCGACGGCCTTCACGAGTGCCGTCTTGTCCTTCGTGAACGCGAGGGCGCTCTCGCTGGGGTCGGTCTCGGCGACGACCTCGAGCTTCGCGTCGGGGTTGGTCTTCAGATAGTCGAGGAAGGTCAGCTTGTCGTTGACGGTCGCGTCGACGCGGCCCTGCTCGAGCAGCGCGACGGCCTGGGCCCAGCCCTCGACGGCCTCGACGTTCGCGCCGGCCTCGGTCGCGAGCTCGTAGAAGTTGCTCGTCAGCGACTGCGCGGTGGTCTTTCCCGCGAGGTCTTCGAAGCTCGAGATCGACGTGTCGCCCTCGTTCACGACCACGACGCTCGGCGACACCGTGTACGGCGTCGAGAAGAGGTAGCTCTCTTCACGCTCGGGGTTGATCGAGACCTGGTTCGCGATGACGTCGAACCGGCCCGCCTCGAGGCCCGCGAAGATCGCATCCCACTGGGTCTCCTGGAACTCGACCTTCAGGCCCAGCTCGTCGGCGACGGCCTGGGCGATCTCGACGTCGTAGCCGACGAGGTCGCCGGTGCCCTCGTCGTGGTAGCTGAACGGACGGTACGTGCCCTCGGTCGCGACCGTGAGCGTGCCCGCCTTCACGAGTCCGAACTCGTTGTCGGCCGCGTTCTCGCTCGCAGCGGGCGTGCCGCTCGAGCAGGCTGCGAGGGCCAGGACGGCTGCGGATGCGGCGGCGAGGCCGAGGATGCTGCGGACACGTGACATGCGGGTGGTGCTCCGTTCGTGGGGATGGCGTCGTGCGCCGGTGCCTGGTCGGCCGCCCGGGCGCACGTCGAGTGCATCACGCGGGCGTCCCAGAGTGAAACCGCGTGACCCCGCGTTGCATTCCCGCCCGGCTGCGACCACGGCGCCGGCCAGCATGCGCCGAACGGCATACACGTTCGGCGGCATCCGGCGCAACCCCCGCCGCCGCCGCCCCGGCCCCCGCTAACTTTGCGGAGTCGTCGACCCCACGACGGCGCGATGTCCCCCGCATCACGACTCGAAGGAACCCCATGATCACCCTGAGTTGGCTCCTGCTCCTCGCACTCATCGGCGGCGTGCTCGCCCTCGTCGACGGCATCTGGCGCCTGCGCGCCCGCGGCGGTTCGACGATCGTCGGCGTCATCGAGATCATCGTCTCCGCACTGTTCCTGCTCTCGCTCTTCGTGCCCGGCATTCCGTGGGGCTCGCTCGTGCTCGGCGTCGCGACGATCATCGCGCTCGTCGTCGCCCTCTTCGCCGGCGGCCGCACGGGCCGCGGCGTGACCGTCGCCGCCCTCGTCGTGCTGGCGATCTGGGTCGTGCTGGCGAACCACTGGCTGATCATCCCCGGCATCAACTGACCTCGACCTCACACGCGCGAAGCGGCCCGCCCCATCCGGGGCGGGCCGCTTCGTCGTTCCGCTCGGTCCCTACGCGTCGTAGGCGCTCGCCCAGGCGAGGGCGTCGACCGCATCGGTGCCGAGTTCCGGATGCCGGAGGCGGAACTCCTCCGAGCCGAAGCCGTAGTCGGCCTCGAGGCGGCGGGCCGCCTTGACGAGCGCCGGCCCGGCGGTGGCGCCGAACTTCGCGATGACGCGCGCATCGTCCCTGACCGGTGCGGGGGCGGTGCCCCAGCCGGTCCATTCGACGACGGCGCGGGTGAGTCGAGGCTCCATTGCCTTCATGACTGCTCCTTGTGGGTGGTGCGGTGGTGATGGATGACGCAGGGTGAGCGGCATCCGGACGAATCCTAGAACGCGGCGATGCCCGTGAGCGCACGGCCGATGACGAGCTGGTGGATCTCGTCGGTGCCCTCGTAGGTGCGCACCGACTCGAGGTTGGCCGCGTGCCGCATCACGGGGAACGCGTTCGTGATGCCGTCGCCCGCGAGGATCGAGCGCGCCTGATGGGCGATCTCGAGCGCCTCGCGCACGCTGTTCAGCTTGCCGACCGAGATCTGGGCGGGCGTCAGGGCGCCGCGCTCCTTGAGGCGCCCGAGGTGCAGCGCGAGCAGCACGCCCTTCTCGACCTCGACGAACATGTCGGCGAGCTTGGCCTGGGTGAGCTGGTTCGCGCCGATCGGCTTGCCGAACACCTCGCGCGTGATCGAGCGCTCGAGCGCCGACTCGAGGCACGAACGCGCGGCGCCCATCGCACCCCAGACGATGCCGTACCGCGCCTCGTTGAGGCAGCCGAACGGACCCGAGAGGCCGGCTGCCCCCGGCAGCAACGCGTCGGCGGGCACCCGCACGCCGTCGAGGTCGACGTCGCACTGCACCGAGGCGCGCATCGAGAGCTTGCCGTCGATGGGGGTCGCCGTGAAGCCCGCCGTCGAGGTCGGCACGAGGAAGCCGCGCACGGCGGCGGCGCCCTCGCCGAATGCGCCGCTGGGGTCGTCGACGCGCGCCCACACGACGGCGACGTCGGCGAGCGACGCGAGGCCGATCCAGCGCTTGGCGCCGTCGATGACCCACTCGTCGCCCTCGCGGCGCGCGGTGGTCGTCATCGCCGCGGGGTCGCTGCCGCCCTGCGGCTCGGTCAGCGCGAAGCACCCGACGAGGTCGCCCGCGGCCATGCCGGGCAGCCACCGCTGCTTCTGCTCCTCGGATCCGTACTTGTGGATCGCGCTCATCGCGAGCGAGCCCTGCACCGACACGAAGGTGCGCCAGCCGCTGTCGGCGGCCTCGAGTTCGAGGCAGACGAGCCCGTAGGCCACCGCGCCCGCGCCGGCGCATCCGTAGCCCTGCAGGTGCATGCCGAGCAGGCCCGCGTCGCCGAGCACCTTGATGAGCTCACGGCGGAAGTGCTTGTGCTCGAAGTCGTCCTCGATGATCGGCGCGATCTGCTCCTGCGCGATGGCACGGGCGCGCTGCTGCCACTCGCGCTCCTCCTCGGTGAGCAGGGCGTCGAGGTCGAACACCGAGTCGATGCGGGGTGCGGTGGCGGTCATGCGTGCGGTCCTTTCGGGGCTGGTGCGTCGAGCGGATGCCAGTCGGCGCCGACATGCTCGTCGAGCGAGGGCGGTGGCGTGCGGTAGGTCGCGGGGGTCGCGGTGAGGCGGATCGGGTTCGCGACCGAGCGGCTCGCCGTGCCGGTCTCGGCGACGGGTTCGAGCCCGAGCGCCTCGGCGAACGCGATGGCCTCGGCGATGTCGTTCACGAGTCCAGCGGGCACGCCGGCGGGCTCGAGCATGGTGATCCAGTGCGCAGCGGATGCCGCGGCGAGGCGCGCCTCGATGATCTCGGTCAGCTCGTGGCGATGCCCGACGCGAGCGCCGTTCGCGGCGAAGCGCACGTCATCGGCGAGCGCGGGCTCGCCCAGCACGCCCGCGAGCGCCCGGAACTGCTTGTCGTTGCCGACGGCGATCACGAGTTCGCGGTCGGCGGCGTGGAACACCGCGTAGGGCGCGATGCTCGGGTGCGCGTTGCCGAGGCGGCGGGGCGGCGAGCCGGTGGCGAGCGTCGACGCTGCCTGGTTGGTGAGCGCCGAGAGCAGGCTGCCGAGCAGGTCGAGCTCGACCTGCTGGCCATGCCCGGTGCGGTCGCGCTCGCGCAGGGCGAGCAGGATGCCGGCGAGCGCGTTCTGCCCGGTGAGCACGTCGACGAGCGCGACGCCCGCCTTGGCGGGGTCGCCGTCGGGCTCTCCGGTGATCGACATGAGCCCGCCGACGGCCTGCACGAGCAGGTCGTACCCGGCGAGGGCTGCGCCGGGCCCTGCGCCGAAGCCCGTGATCGAGCAGTAGACGACCCCGGGGTTGAGCTGGCGCACGTCGTCGTAGGCGAGTCCGAACCTGGCCATGACGCCGGGCCGGAAGTTCTCGATCACGACGTCGGCGGTGGCCGCGAGCCGACGAGCCTCGGCCAGCCCCGCGGCATCCGTCAGGTCGAGTGCGACCGAGCGCTTGTTGCGGTTGACGCTGCCGAAGTAGGTGGCCTGCCCGTTCGCGTCGACGGGCGGGGTCCAGTGCCGGGTGTCGTCGCCGGCCGGTGGTTCGATCTTCACGACGTCGGCGCCGAAGTCGGCGAGCATCATGGTGGCGTACGGCCCGGCGAGCACGCGCGAGAAGTCGGCGACGCGGATGCCGGTGAGCACGCCCGTCGTCGCGCTGCTGCGCTGCTCGTTCGCCATCGTCCGCCTCCATCACCGTCGACTCACATTCATCCTATAGTGAATCTTTTTATGGCGCGCCGCCATCCGCGACCTCACCGCTCGACTAGCCTGAAACGCATGGAATCGAGGGTGGGCCCCGGCGCACGCGAAGCCGTGTTCGCCCAGCTCGCCGATGCGGGTCGCGCCGAACAGGTCGCGCAGCGCCTCACCGACGGCATCGTGCTGGGTGTGCTCAACCCGGCCGAACGCCTTCCGAGCGAGCCCGAGCTCGCCCGCCGCTTCGGCGTCGCCCTCATCACCGTGCGCGAGGGCCTCGGCATCCTCCGCGAGGCGGGGCTCGTCGAGACCCGCCGCGGTCGCGACGGCGGCAGCTTCGTCGTGGCCGACGACGCCGACCACCGCACGATCCTCACGGCGCGCCTTCGCGCACTCGCCCAGGTCGAGCTCAGCGACATGGCCGTCTACTTCGGCGCGATCCTCGCGGGCATCGCCGAACGCGCCGCCGAACGCGCCTCCGACGCCGACGCCGAGCGCCTCGGCGCCTGGCTCGACGCCTCCGACTTCACGACCGCCGCCGGCGCCCGCACCAACCAGGGCGGGTTCTTCCTCGAGCTCGCCGTGCTCAGCCAGTCGGCCAGGCTCGTGCGCGAGCAGATCCGCCTGCAGGCCGAGTTCGGTCCGCTGCTGCTGCTCGGCTTCGACGACGAGGGCGAGCGAGCGGATGCCGCGGCCGCCGACCGACGCATCGTCGCCGGCGTCGCCGCCCACCGCCCGAGCGAGGCGCGCACGGCCGCAGGCGAGCTCGTGACCGCCCTCGCCGGGCGACTGCTCGCCGCCAAGGCACGGGTCGAACGCGGAGGAGGCATCGATGAGGACTGAGCAGCCCACGCCCGCCGCGGCACTCGACGCCGCGGTCGCCGTGTCGCGCCTGTTCGCCGAGGTGTTCGAGCAGCTCGCCGCCTGGCGGTCGCCGATCGAGCAGGCGATCGCCCCCGGCATCCGCGAGATCGCGAGCGACACCGCGGTCGGCGAGGTGCGCCCCGCCGAACTCGACCAGGTCGTCGCGGGCCTCGTGCTGCCCCTGCTCGTCGAGCCGGAGCCTCGCTACGTCGGCGCCGGGTTCATCGCCGACGGCGAGATCGTGCGCGGACGCGACGTGCACTTCGCCTGGTGGCTCGGCCCGCTCGCCGACAACCCGGTGCTCGGCTCGACCGACGCGCCCACCAGGCTCGACCTCTCGACGCGCGGCTACACCGAGTACCTGCGCGACTTCCGGTCGCTCGAGTGGTACCGCATCCCCTCGACCACGCGGCAGGCGCACGTCACGGGGCCGTACGTCGATCACCTCTGCACGTGCGACTACCTGCTCACGCTCACGATGCCGGTGCACGCGCCCGACGGCGAGCGCATGGTCGGCGTGGTGGGCGCCGACATCACCGTTCGCCGGCTCGAGGCCGAGCTGCTCGCCGGATTCCTCGCGGCCGAGACCCCGCTCGCCCTCGTGAACGCCGACGCGCGGGTCGTGCTGTCGACCGAACCCGCGCTCCAGGTCGGACAGCTCGCGGGCGACGCGGCGACGACGATCGCGTGCGAGGGCACCCCGTTCCGGGTGCTCGTCGCGCCCTCGGCGGCGGCCCGCCCGTAGCCGCACCGGTCGCCCGGGGCAGCCCCGCAGCATCCGGGTCGAATCAAATCATCCGTTGATATATCTTTGATTTCGAGCGTATGCACCGAGGCAGACGAAGCTCTGCGTGTGCACCCGAGAAGGAGAAACCCATGAGCTATGCCGTGATCAACCCCGCCACCGGCGAGACGGTCGAGTCCTACGACACGATCTCCGACGAGGCGCTGCAGGCCGCCATCGCGAAGGCGACCGAGACGCACCGCGCCTGGTCGAAGAACACGACCGTCGCCGAGCGCGCCGCCCTCATCCGCCGCGTCGCCGAACTGCACAACGAGCGCGCCCAGGAGCTCGGCGCGATCATCGTCCGTGAGATGGGCAAGCCCATCGAGCAGGCCGTCGGCGAGGTCGAGTTCGCCGCCGCGATCTACGAGTACTACGCCGACCACGCCGAGTCGCTGCTCGCCGACGAGCAGATCGAGCTCCTCGCGGGCGAGGGTTCGGCCCTCATCCGCCGCTCGTCGCTCGGCCCGCTGCTCGGCATCATGCCGTGGAACTTCCCGTACTACCAGGTGGCCCGCTTCGCCGGCCCGAACCTCATCATCGGCAACACGATCCTGCTGAAGCACGCCGAGCAGTGCCCCGCGTCGGCCGCCGCGATGGAGCAGATCTTCCTCGACGCCGGCTTCCCCGAGGGCGCCTACGTCAACCTCTACGCCTCGCACGACCAGATCGAGACCGTCATCGCCGACCCGCGCGTGCAGGGCGTCTCGCTCACGGGCTCCGAGCGCGCGGGGGCCGCGATCGCCGAGATCGCCGGCCGTCACCTGAAGAAGGTCGTGCTCGAGCTCGGCGGCTCCGACCCCTTCGTGCTGCTCTCGACCGACGACCTCGACGCGACCGTCGAGGCGGCCGTGTTCGCGCGCGTCGACAACAACGGCCAGGCCTGCAACGCGGCCAAGCGCTTCATCGTCGTCGAAGAGCTGTACCAGCCGTTCCTCGACAAGTTCACGGCCGCGATGAACGCCGTCACCGAGGGCGACCCGGCCGCCGAGGGCACTGCACTCGGCCCGCTCTCGTCGGCGAAGGCCGCCGACGGCCTCGCCGACCAGGTGGCCCGCGCCGTCGCGCAGGGCGCCACGCTGCACTCGGGCGGCACGCGCAACGGCAACTACTACTCGGCCACGATCCTCACCGACGTCAAGCCCGGCTCCGACGCGTTCCACGAGGAGTTCTTCGGCCCCGTCGCGCAGGTCTTCAAGGTCGCCGACGAAGACGCCGCGGTCGAGCTCGCGAACGACACCCCGTTCGGCCTCGGCTCGTACGTCTACACGACCGATTCCGAGCAGGCGCTGCGCGTCGCCGACAAGATCGAGGCCGGCATGGTCTTCGTCAACGTCGTCGGGGCCGACGGCGCCGAGCTGCCCTTCGGCGGCATCAAGCGCTCGGGCTCGGGCCGCGAGCTCGGCCGCTTCGGCGCCGACGAGTTCGTCAACAAGAAGATGATCCGCATCGGCTGATCTGCGCTTCGCCGTTCGCACGACCGGATGCCCCGGGGCCGACGCCCCGGGGCATCCGTCGTTCTGGCCGGGTGCGCGAGGTAGCGTCGATGGGGTGACTCCCACGCAGCGATTCCAGGCCGTGCTCTTCGACTGCGACGGCGTGCTCGTCGATTCCGAGGTCATCACCAACGGCGTGCTGCGCGGCATGCTGCACGAGCTCGGCTGGCCGATCAGCCGCGAGGAGTGCGTCGAACGTTTCATCGGCCGCGCCCTGACCGACGAGTTCGACGTCATCGAGGCGCACACGGGCGTGCGGCCCGACCAGGCCTGGCTGCTCGAGTTCCGCGACCGGCGCAATCGCGCCCTCGCGGTCGAGCTCGAGCCGATCCCCGGAGCGGTCGCCGCCGTCACGGCCGTGGCCGCCGCGTTCGACCGACGGATCGCCTGTGCCTCGGGCGCCGATCGGGCGAAGATCGAGCTGCAGCTGGCGAAGATCGGGCTGGCCGACGCCTTCGGCGAGCACGTGTACAGCGGCATGGAGACACCGCGCAGCAAGCCCGCCCCCGATGTCTACCTCGCCGCGGCGGCGGGGCTCGGCGTCGATCCCCGCGACTGCGCCGTCGTCGAGGACACGGTCGCCGGCGTCACGGCCGGCGTGGCCGCCGGGGCGACCGTCTTCGGCTTCGCCCCCGGCGGGCCTGCGGCCACGGCGCCGGAATCGCTGGCCGCGGCCGGCGCCTCGCAGATCTTCACGAGCATGCACGAACTGCCCGCGCTGCTCGGATCGGCCGCGCCGCGGCATCCGCGAACTTAATCATCCCAACCTATAGTTTTACGACCGGAAGTATGGCTATGCTGGCGCAACCACGATGAGGTGGTCGCGGCGTGGGGGCGTCGACGGCACCTCTTGACGACCCTGAAAGGCGCATATGTCCGTCGAACCAGCCAAGCCGACCGACCTCGGCGACGGCGATCACCTCGAAGTCCTCGGCTACCAGGACTCGTTCAATCGCTCGATGAGTCTCTGGGCGAACTTCGCCCTCGGCTTCACCTACCTCTCCCCCTTGGTGGGCGTCTACTCGCTCTTCGCCGTCGCCCTCTCGATCGGCGGACCGCCCTCGATCTGGTGGATCGTCATCGTCGGTGCGGGCCAGCTACTCGTGTCGCTCGTGTTCGGCGAGGTCGTCTCGCAGTACCCGATCCACGGCGGCATCTACCCATGGGCCCGGCGCCTCTGGGGTCGCCGCTACGCGTGGATGGCCGCCTGGATCTACATCTGGGCCATGATCGTCACGATCACCGCCGTGGCCGGCTACGGTTCGGGCTTCGTCGCGAGCCTCGTCGGCATCACCGCGACGCCCGAGTCGACCCTCGCGATCACGCTCGGCCTGCTCGTGATCGCCCTGATCTTCAACTTCACGGGCACGAAGACGCTCGCCCGCGTCGCACAGATCGGCCTCGCCGCCGAGCTCATCGGCGTCATCGGGGTCGGCCTCTACCTGCTCGTCTTCCAGCGCAAGCAGGAGTTCAGCGTCTTCTTCGACACCATGAACGTGCAGGGCGACGGCTCGTACGCGACCGCGTTCATCGGTTCGGCCATCGCCGGCCTCTTCCTCTTCTACGGCTTCGAGGCCTGCGGGGATGTCGCGGAAGAGGTCTCGAACCCGGGTCGCCGCATTCCCAAGGCCATGATCCTGACGATCCTCGTGGGCGGCGTCTCGGCGCTGTTCTCGTTCGGCGGCTACGTGCTCGCGGCCCCCGACCTCGCCTCGATCGTCTCGGGTGAAGACGCCGACCCGATCCCCGGAATCCTCGAGGCGACGCTCGGCACCGTCGGCGCCAAGATCTTCCTCGGCGTCGCCGTGCTCGCGTTCATCTCGTGCGTGCTGAGCCTGCAGGCCGCCGCGAGCCGCCTGCTCTACAGCTTCGCGCGCGACGGCATGATCCCGGGCCACCGCTGGCTCGCGAAGGTCAGCCCGAACACGAAGGTGCCGCGCAACGCGCTCATCGTCGCGTGCACCGTGCCCGCGATCATCACGGTGTTCATCTACGTGAACCCGGCGATCACGCTGCCCGTCACGGCCTTCGCGGTGCTGGGCATCTACATCGCGTTCCAGATGGTCGTGCTCGGGGCCCTCCGCCAGCGCCTGCGCGGGTGGAAGCCCGCCGGAACGTTCTCGCTCGGCGGCGCCGGCATCGTGATCAACGTGCTCGCGCTCGCCTACGGGGTGTTCGCGATCTGGCTGCTCGCCACCCCCGGCTCCTCCGGCGACGTCGTGGCCGACTACGCCGTCTGGATCGGGCTCGGCGTCGTGCTCGTCTCGGGCCTCGCGTACCTGTTCATCGCGCGCCCCGACCGCAAGTCCGACGCCCCCGCGGGCGACGCGATCGAGGTCGCCGAGCGCCTGGCCGTGCGTCGTGCCGAGACCGCCTCGATGTCCAAGGTCGACTGACCGGCGTCACCGCGCCTCAGCCAGGCTCGCCACAGCAGAGCGAGCGGATGCCGCCCCGAACCTCTCGGGGCGGCATCCGTCGTCTGTGCGGTCAGCGCTTCTTGCGGTCGAGCTGGGCGTCGATCTCGCCGCGCCGGGTCTCGAAGATGAGGTGCAGCAGGTCGTCGGGGATCTCGTGCTGCGCGGTGAACTTCAGGGCGCCCTGAGACCAGTCGAAGCCGGCGAGACGGTCGCTGATGGCGGGCAGCACCTTGCCGCTGAACGGGTAGAGCCCGAGGTGCGACTTGGACTCGAGCGCGGCGACGAAGCCCTTGCCCCGGTAGAGCAGCGCGGGCATGCCGTAGCTCTCGCCCTCGGTGAGGTCTGGTGTGGCCTCGCGTGCGACGGCGTAGACGCGTGAGAGCGCGGCGCGATTGCCGGTGGCCGCGCGTTCGAGGTGCGCGTCGATGATCCCCATGGCGGAATCCTGCCACCGGCACCCGGCTACGGCCAGTGCGTTTCGCCACGTTCGGGCCGACCGCCCCGCGAACTGGGGACACGAGCGCCTCCACCCGGCCCGGCGGACGGAGCACAGCCCCGCGATCGCCCGCCGGTAGGGTGAGCGGGTGATCCGTCGCCATGTCGTCGTCTCGGGGCTCGTGCAGGGCGTCGGCTACCGCTACCTGGCGCGCAAGCACGCCCAGCGACTCGAGGTCACGGGCTGGGTGCGCAACCTGCCCGACGGCACCGTCGAGGTCGAGGCGCAGGGCACCGAGTCCGCCGTGCTCGAGCTGCTGCGGCGACTCGAGCAGGGGCCGACCGGCGCCGAGGTATCCGGGGTGATCGCGGCGGACCTCGAGCCGCGCGACGAGGACGACGGGTTCGTCATCCTCCGCTGAGGGCGCCCGTCCCGAGGGCCGACGCCAGGGCTGATTCCTCGGGCCGATACCGGGAGGCCGATACCGCGACGCCGATGCCGACGCCGACGCCGACGAGGCATCGCACGCCGCGAGGGTCGGATGCCGCGAGCCGCCGCCCGGGTACGCGAAAGGGCCCACCGGCGAACCGGTGGGCCCTCGCGATCGTCAGGCGACGCGTCGCCGCGTCAGACGAAACAGCCTGCGCGAATCAGATCGCGTTGACGTCGAGCGGGATGCCGGGGCCGAACGTGGTCGACACGGCACCCTTCTGGATGTAGCGGCCCTTGGCGCTGGACGGCTTGAGACGGACGACCTCTTCGAGGGCGGCCTTCACGTTCTCGTCGAGCTGCTCAGCGGTGAACGAGGCCTTGCCGACGACGAAGTGCACGTTGGAGTGCTTGTCGACGCGGAACTCGATCTTGCCGCCCTTGATGTCGGAGACGGCCTGGCCGACGTTCGGGGTCACGGTGCCGGTCTTGGGGTTCGGCATGAGACCACGCGGGCCGAGGACCTTGCCGAGACGGCCGACCTGGCCCATGAGCTCGGGGGTCGAGACGGCGGAGTCGAACGAGGTGTAGCCCGCAGCGACCTTCTCGATGAGCTCGGCGCCGCCGACCTCGTCGGCGCCGGCTGCGATGGCTGCCTCGGCGGCGGGGCCGGTCGCGAACACGATGACGCGAGCGGTCTTGCCGGTGCCGTGGGGCAGGATGACGGTGCCGCGCACCATCTGGTCGGCCTTACGGGGGTCGACGCCGAGCTTCAGCGCGACCTCGACGGTCGAGTCGAACTTCGCCGAACCGGTCTCCTTCGCGAGCGCGACGGCGTCGGTCGGGGTGTAGAACGTGTCGGCCTTGATCTTCTCGGCCGCGGCCCGGTAGGCCTTGGACTTCTGTGCCATGTTGGTTCTCCTTGGAGAGAGTGTGGTCATCGCGCCTGGCGGGCGCTGCCACGAGTGAAATTCTGAAGTGACGGATGCCGCGGCATCCCGTGCCGATCTTGCGACGCGGAGCGACGCTTCGACCGGCGAGGCGATTACTCGACCGTGATGCCCATCGAGCGGGCGGTGCCGGCGATGATCTTCGACGCGGCGTCGAGGTCGTTGGCATTGAGGTCGACCATCTTCGACTCGGCGATCTCGCGCACCTGCGCCTGGGTCAGCTTGCCGACCTTGGTGGTGTGCGGGACGCCCGAACCCTTGGCGACGCCGGCAGCCTTCTTGATGAGCTCTGCGGCGGGCGGGGTCTTCAGGATGAAGGTGAAGGAGCGGTCCTCGTAGACGGTGATCTCAACGGGGATGACGTTGCCGCGCTGCGACTCGGTCTGCGCGTTGTACGCCTTGCAGAACTCCATGATGTTGACGCCGTGCTGACCCAGCGCCGGGCCGATGGGCGGGGCGGGGTTGGCGGCGCCGGCCTTGATCTGAAGCTTGATCAGACCAGTGACCTTCTTCTTCGGTGCCATGATTTCTCTCTTTCTGTTCGAACGCCCAAGTCCTGGGCACTCTCCCGCTCGACCGGCGGTTCCGGAGGGCGGTGGATCGTGGTGCTCACGCAGCACAACCCTCCGAGTATACCGGAGGGTTGGCTGAGTGTTTGCGGGGTCTCGATACGCGTCCGACTTCGTCGGGCGCTACTCGACCTTGCCCCGAGCCGCATCAACGCTGCTTCGCAGCACTGATCCGGCTCGCGTCAAAGCTTGGTGACCTGGTCGAAGCTGAGCTCGACCGGGGTCTCGCGCTCGAAGAGCGAGACGAGCACGATGAGCTTGCCGCTCTCGGGCTTGATCTCGCTGATCGAACCGGGCAGGCCCGCGAACGAGCCGTCCTTGATCGTGATGGTCTCGCCGACCTCGAAGTCGACCTCGGCCTGGATGGCGCGGGCGGCGCCGGTGGCCTGGCCGCCCTTCGCACCCTTGACGGGGGCGACGTCCTTGATCTCGACGAGGCTCTTCAGCATGCCGAAGGCCTCTTCGAAGCGCAGCGGTGCCGGGTTGTGGGCGTTGCCCACGAAGCCCGTGACGCCGGGAGTGTGGCGGATGACCGACCAGCTCTCCTCGTTGAGGTCCATGCGCACCAGCACGTAGCCGGGGATGCGCACGCGGGTGACCATCTTGCGCTGGCCGTTCTTGATCTCGACGACGTCTTCCATCGGGACTTCGACCTGGTAGATGTAGTCGGCCATGGCCATCGACTCGCGGCGCTGCTCGATGTTCGCCTTCACGCGGCGCTCGAAGCCCGCGTAGGAGTGGATGACGAACCACTTGCCCGGGAGGAAGCGCAGTTCGTTGCGGAACTCCTCGTACGGGTCGTGCTCGGGCTCTTCGCTCTCTTCGATCACGGCCTCGAGCGCGGCATCGGCCTCTTCGACCGAGTCGATGTCGAGTGCGTCGTCGACGACCGCGTCGGCCTCGGGGTCGTTCGCCTCGGCGATGGCGTCGAGCACGGCATCGAGGTCGACGTCGTTGCCCTCGTCGTCGACGAGGTGGACGGCACGCTGCTCGGCGGGCTCGACCGACTGCTCGTCGTGCTCGAGCGAGTTGCCCTCCTGGGCCTCGTCGTCTTCGGCCGACTGTTCTGCGGCCGTGGCCCAGTCGACGTCGTCGCGCTCAGTCTTTGCCAATTTCTCGATTCCTTTTCTTGCGTGCGTCCTGCGACGCGCGGTTCTTCAGGACGAGTGGCTGATCAGGCCCCAGTCGACCCGAAGACGTACAGCACTACCCATCCGAACACCGAGTCGAGTGCCCAGACGAGGGCCATCATGATGATGACGAACACCAGCACGACCACGGTGAAGCTGAAGAGTTCCTTGCGGGTCGGAGTGACGACCTTCTTCAGTTCGGCGATGACCTGTCGAATGAACAACACGATCCGCGCGAAGGGGTTTCGCCGCGATGCGCGCTCGCGCTTCGCGTTGGCGACGACATCCTCGCTGGGTTCGTCGATGATCTTCCGGGCCACCTCGTACACCTTTCGTGGGCCGGCAATCGCTGCCGGCTCGCAGGGCGGACAGGACTCGAACCTGCAACCTGCGGTTTTGGAGACCGCTGCTCTACCAATTGAGCCACCGCCCTTCGGAGACGTCGCCTCCGAGGATCACACCTTCTGACCGGCCTCACCCTACTCGAAAATCCGAAGACATCCGGGCACGGGAAAGCTTGGTCGTCGTGCGCAACCTCAGCAAGTTTAGGTGACGGATGCCCCACCGCCAAACCGGCGTGGGATCCGGCCTGTTCGAGGGCTCGCGAGCAGGGCTCCGACCATCGCGAGCACGACGCCGGCGAGGGCGGCCCACGCCGCGGCATCCGTCGGGATGTCGAGGTAGACGGTGATGCCGAGGATGCGCGACAGGCCCCACGGCAGCAGCGCCATCTGGTCGTTCCATGCCGTGAGGGCGGCCTCGAGTCCGATGACGGCGACGAGGCCCGCGATCACGGCCAGCGCGGCACCGCACGCGGCCGTGACGACCCCGATCGCCCGGCGCGCGCCGACCGACTGCGCGAGCGCCCAAGCCGCCGCGACGAGCACCCAGGCGAAGAGCGCAAACGCCACCGTCGAGTAGGCCGAGCGCGCGACCGGCTCGGTCCAGAACCCGAACCAGTACCCGCCGGGCCCGGTGGGCGCGAGCGCGAACGAGAGCAGCGCGACGCGCAGCAGCACGGCTCCGGCGACGGATGCCGCGACGGAGGCGAATGCTGCCCGGCCCCCGATCCAGCGGGCGACGAGCAGCGCCACCGCTCCGAACACGAGCCACGCTCCGAGCGTCACCACGAGGTGCGCGGGCGCCGCGAACCAGGTGAGGATGCACCGGCTCAGCACCAGCGCGGCGGCCGGGATCGCGACGAGCAGCACGCGCTCGGCGCGGCCGAGCGCGGCCGTCACCTCGGGGGCGCGCCAGGGCCGCGTGCCCGCGATCCACGTCGCACGGGCGAGTCGGGCGCCGCGCCACCGGGAGACCCGCGGCCATCGCGCGGCGATGCCGTAGGCGATCCAGGCGAGCGTCACGGCGAGCATCACGATCGCCATCCACGCCATCGCCTGATCGCGGTCGGCCCGCTCCAACCCGAGGTGCGCGGCCGTGAGGTTGTAGGCCGGGTGGTACGGGTCGCCGGCGTAGTCGCGTTCGTGCGCGGCCGACGACCCCAGGAACGCCGAACGTGCGACCTGCCACGCGTCGTACGCCGCGGCATCCTTCGTGTCGTGCCACTCGGCCTTGTGCAGCACCATGGCGCGGTAGTCGGCGAGCATCGCGAGGGTGCTGTGCTCGTACGCGAGCGACTCGACGAATGCGTCGCGGAGCGCGGCATCCTTCCACGTGGCGGCGTCGGTGCCGTCGATGCGCGCCTGCATGCGTTCGACCGCCTCGAGCGCGCGCGATCCCCCGGCGATCGCCTCGTCGAGGTCGTCGCGGGCGATCGCGTAGATGACGTCGAGCGCGGCGCTGTCGCCGGTCGGGATGTCCCACTCGAAGATCCACATCATGGGCGGCGGCTCGAGCCCGATCGCCTGCACCCGGTGCTCGGCGTACGGGCCGATGTACAGCCCGTCGGTGATCGCCTCGCGCGAGTCGGTCATGGCCTCGGTGATCGCCTGCACGGTGGTCGGGTCATCCGAGAACCAACGGCGCGCCCAGTCGGCGGTGACGGATGCCGCATCCAGCGATGGATCGCGGGCCAGGCGCACGGCCAGCTCGGTGTTGAGCTCCGCGAGCTGCCAGAAGCCCGCCTTGAGCTCGAGCGAGAGCGGACCGGCCCGCCAGGGGCCACCGTCCTGCGTCCAGGTCCAGACGCCCTCGATGTTCGGATTCGCGGCGAGCAGGCGGTCGAGCGTCTGCGAGTACAGGTCGCCGAGGTCGTTCGGCCACGCGCCGAAGTTCTCGAACTCGCGTCGGCTCTGGAACTCGATGATGCGGCGCTGGTCGCCCATCTCGAGCGTGTCGTTGATCGGCAGGTGGCTGTAGAAGTCGCCGAGCGAGTACTTCGTCGAGACGATGAGCCGGTCGGAGTCGATGCCCTCGAACACGGCGCGGTACGAGTCCGGATTGGTGTGCAGGTCGCCGACGGCGCCGACGCCGACGGTCCACGTGCGGAAGATCACCTCGCGGTCGGCCCGCTCGGCCTGGTCGAGCAGGGTCGTGAGCATGGCCTGCACGGCGTCGACGGTGGTCACGGCGAGCGCCGAGCGGTAGTCCCAGTCGGGCAGGTCGTAGACCTGGCCGGCCTCGCCGATGCGGATGAGCACGCCGTCGACCGCCGGCAGCTCACGGTACAACTCGTCGAGGCCCGCCGCGTAGACCTGCCAGAACTCGGGGTTCTCGGTGTCGAGGCCGCCGAACCGCTCGGTGAGGTACTCCTCGAGCGGCGTCGTGATCACGAGCATGTCGGTGCGCAGGAACACCTGCAGGCCGGCATCCTTCGCCGACTGCCACATCGGACCGAAGGCCTCGCGCATCGCGAGGGCGCGGGCCACGTGCTCGTCGCCCGGCTCGTAGACCTCGGTGCCGTCGCCGACGTCGGAGAACGTCAGGTACTCGAGCAGCCCGGGCACCGCGATCGCCGTGTAGCCCTCGGCGAGCAGGTGCGCGACGTACGCGTCGAAGTCGTCACGGGCGATCGCGAGCGCGTCCTGGTCGATGTACGGGGCGTCCGGCAGGATGACGTCCTCGAACGCCTTGGAGTTGTGCGAGTAGTCGTCGCCCGCCGCCCACGCGGCCTCGTCGACGGTCACGCCGACCGCGCCGAGGTCGGCCATGCGGAACCCGAGCTTCGACTCCACGGTCTCGCCGAGGTGCTCGGCGGTCGAACGGCCGTCGCGCACGGCCTGCGCGAGGTCGTAGACGCCGCGCACGGCGCCTCGCTCGCTCGCGGCGACGACACGCAGTGCGGCGGGAGTGCCCTCGAGCGCGTACGACTCGTCGGCCGGGTCGCCGTCGCCGGCCACGACCTCGAGGGTCGCGGTGCCGTCGGTGGTCGCGGCATCCGCCACCGCGTCGTCGAGCTCGGCGAGGGCCGCGGCGACCCGCGGCGAGGCCGGCGAGGTCGGCGCGGCGGGCGAGGCGGTCGCGGCGCCCGCACCCGACGACGCGATGCTCGTGAACACGGGCGGCGGCACGCTCGCCGCGACCGGCGCCGCCTCGAGCGTCTCGACGGGGATGTCGGCCGCCTCGGTGCGGATGCCGAGCGCATCGGTCAGCACGAACGCGATGCCCGCGCCGAGCGCGAGCAGGATCAGGGCGGCGACCACGGCGAGCGCGGGTCGAGCAGGGCGCTTCTTCGCGCCGGGGTGCATCGTCACGCGCGGAGCATACCCCAGAGTGGGTCGCGTGACCCACTTGTGATGTTCGCGCCATGCACGGGCGTCGGCCGCCCCACCCGTAGATTGGGAGGATGTCGATCGAACGGGGCACCCGACTCGTCACGGAGCCGCAGAGCAGCGTGCGCGTCACGGGCGAGCACTCGCAGTTCCGGCTCGACCTCGAGCGCATCAGGTTCTCGCCGTACTTCTCGCGGCTCTCGGCCGTGACGCAGGTGATCGCCCAGCCGGGCGCTGGCCCGCTGATCCACAACCGGCTGACCCACTCCATCAAGGTCACCGCTGTCGCGCGCGCCATCGCGGTCGGGCTGTCGGATGCCGCGTCGCCGGCGCGCGCGCTCGCACTGGAGCACGGCTGCGACGCCGTCGTCGTGCAGGCGGCGGCGAGCGCGCACGATCTCGGCCACCCGCCGTTCGGGCACCTCGGCGAGCGCGTGCTCGACCGGCTCGCCCGGGAGACGCTCGGACTCTCCGACGGCTTCGAGGGCAACGCGCAGACCTATCGCATCATCGGGACGCTCGACGTCTCGGCGAACGCCCCGCACGGGCTGAACCTCACGGCCGCCGTGCGCGCGGCCGTCGCGAAGTACCCGTGGACCCGGTTCGTCGACCCCGCATCGCTCGGACCCGGAACGCTGCCGCGCGGCATGCGGCGCGTCTCGGGCGGCATCGACGTCGTGAAGTTCTCGGCCTACGACCTCGACGCCGCCGACCTGTTCTCGGCACGGCGCGGACTTCCCGCCATGCAGCAGTCGCTCGAGTGCTCGATCATGGACATCGCCGACGACATCGCGTACTCGATCCACGACGTCGACGATTTCTACCGCGCGGGCCTCCTGAGCCAGGGGTCGGTGGCCCGCGAGTTCCGCGGCTTCATCGAGGAAGGCGCGACCCTCCGCGAGCTCGACGACGACGCCCTCGCTGCTCGGTCCGCTCCCCCGGGCGCCGCGCTCGAGGGCCTGCGCCGCAAGCTGCACCGGAGCGACTCCTGGATCGCGACCGACGAGGCCTTCGCCGAGGCGGTCGACGTCGTCGCCGACGATCTCGTCGACGGCCTGCTCGCGACCCCCTTCGACGGCTCCATCGCCTCGGAGCGCGCGCTCTCGTCGTTCACGAACCGGTGGATCAACCACCTGCAGACCTCGGTCGTGCCGGCGCCGGCCGACGAGGTGCGCACCGGGCTCGTGACGCTCGACCGGCTCGCCTGGCACGAGGTCGAGGTGCTGAAGTTCGTGCACCGGCACTTCATCCTCGACCGCGCCGACATCGCCATGTACCAGCGCGGGCTCAGCAGGGTGCTGACGCGTGCAGTCAAGGGCCTCACGGCCTGGATCACCGACGACATCGACCGGCACCGCGTGCCCGAGCGGTTGCGGGAGCTCGTCGAGCTCGCGACCGAGGGGTACGCCCTGCTCCGCGTGACGAAGCCCGAGGGGGTTCCGATCCCCGATGCCGGCGACGTGCACCGCCTCGGCCTCGGGCGAGGCGTCGTCGACTACGTCGCCTCCCTCAGCGACGACCAGGCGCTCGCCGTCTCGGAGGCGATCGACGGCCGCCCCGACCGACTCTGGGACATCGGGCAGAACCTCTGAGCGGTCGTCCGGCACGGCGCACACCAGAACGAGCGGGCGGATGCCGCGACATCCGCCCGCCCGTTCGACGCCGCGACGCGGCATCCGCTCCGGTCTACTCGAAGAGCGAGAGCGTCACCGTGCCGGAGTAGGTGCCAGACTCGACCGTCGCCGGCGTCCGCAAGAACAGGCCGGCCGTCGCGGTCCACGAGCCCTCGACCGCGATCTCGCCCGAATCCCAGGCGCTCGCGAAGAGCTCCTGGTCGACCAGGCCGACGTTGTCGGGGGCGCCGTCGAGCACGGTCAGCACCTCGTCGCCCGCGGAGACCAGGCCGGACTCGCCGCCGTCGATCAGCTCGGGTGCCCATCCGAGGTGACCCGCGCCGATCTCCGCCTGCCCGGCGTCGCCGGTGAAGCCCGACGAGCTTCCGAGCACATACCACGCCGACCCGGCCGGGATCTCCTCGGCCGTGCGGGTGTCGGTGATCGTCACCGCGGGCAGCGACCCCGTGAACTGGCGCACGAGCTCGGTCGAGCCGTCCTCCGTCAGCGCCACCTGGGTGCCCGCGATGCTCATCGCCAGGATCCCGGGCTCCGCCAGTTCCGAGACCTCGACGCTCACGTCGACCTCGCCGCCACCGTGCTCCTCATCGGCCATCGCGATGCCCGCGTTGCCGGCCAGGACCAGACCGCACACCGCGGCACCCACCAGGGCGCCGATGCGCCATTTCGCCTTCGTCATCGTTCTCTCCTTCGTCACTCGGGTCGGCCCGCCGTTCGGGCCCGTGAACCACGCCATCAGCCGCACGAGCGAGCCTCGTACGGAACCACCTGCGTCGACGACACCGTCTCGCCGCCGACCTCCGCCGACGCGGTGATCGTCACCTCGCCGGCGGCCAATTCCGCCACCCGTGTCGAGAACGCGTGGAACGCGTTCTTCCCCGGCGCGACGGACGCGAACGAGCGCTCGCCGAACTCCGACGCGAACGCCACCGAGACCGGCGCCTCCTCGCCGTTCACCGCACGGACCGACAGCACCGCGGCACCCGCGACGCACCGACTCGACACCGTCGCCTCGACCTCCAGCGAGGGCGTGGCCGCGACCGTGACGACGCCGTGGCCCGCCACCGCGATGTCGCCGACGAGCGCCCGGTACTCGAGGCGCTGCTCCCCTGGCGCATCGAGCACGATCGGCCCCGAGACATCCGCCCAGGCACCGTCGTCGACCCGGTACTCGAGGCCGGAGACGTCTCCCGCCGTGCCCGTCGCGCTGATCGTCACCGAGGGCGGCACCGAGTACGAGCCGTCGGGCAGGTCGGGCTCGGCCGGCGCGATCTCAGCCGTGATCGCAGCCTCGGGCTCCGCCGACGACGGGACCGAGAGCTCGAAGAGGCTCAGGTACGGGCTCAGGTTCTTGGCCGTGACCGTGACCCGCACGTGCCGCGCGGTGACCGGGTCGAAGCCGACGGTGTCGGTTCGCGCGCCGGTGGCCATGCCGGTGCGCGTCGCGACCGTCGTCCAGGCCTGTCCGTCGGTCGAGACGGCGACCGCGTAGTCCTTCGCCGAGGCGCCCTCCCACTTCAGCACGACCTCGCCGAAGCGCTGCTGCGCCCCGAGGTCGGCCGCGATCCACGGCTGGGCCACGTAGCTCGCCGACCAGCGGGTCGCGTCGTTGCCGTCGACGGCGAGCGACGGCGGGAAGGCCGCGGCCTCGACGCCGGACGAGGTCGCCGTCGCGCCCGTGGTGAGCGGCTTCGGGCTGAAGACCGACATCCGCCACGCGGCGATGTCGCCGTCACCCGAGCGGATGTCGCGGACCGCGACGTAGCGGGCGGCGAGGCCGCCGACGTCGACCACGCCGGTCGTTCCGTCGACGTCATCGGTCACGTGCTGCCAGAAGCGTCCGTCGGTCGAGACGTGCACGTCGTAGCTCTCGGGCGGCGTACCGGCCCAGTCGATCTCGACCCGGCCCGTCGGCGCGGACGCACCGAGGTCGATCGTGACGTCGGCGGTGTCCTCGGAGGTCGCCCACCTGGTGAGCGATCGCCCGTCGGTGAGTGCGGAGGGCGGCGTGCCCTCGCCGCTCGACGAAGCGGTCACCACGGCGCCCAGCGAGCGTTCGCCCGCTGCCGCCGTGCCGACGCCCTGCTCGATCGTGCTGAGGCCGGGGCCGGGGCCGACCTGCCTCTGGAGCGTGGTGAAGTCGCCGTAGGCAAGGGCGGGAGTGGTCGACTTCCAGGTCTTCTGGGCGATGACGGGGAACGAATCGCGCATGAGCCCGTGCACGTCGAGCTCGGAGTAGTCCTCGTGCACGAGGTCGTTCCAGACCGCGAACATCGCGCCCTTCGGCGTGCCGGCCGGCACGACCTCGGTGCTGCCGAGCTTGTTCGGCAGCCACGAGGCGTAGAGCGAGGAGTTGTTCAGGCCGTTGCCGTGGTAGTAGTTCGCGAACGGCACCACGTAGAGGTCGCCGTCGTTCGTGTTGATGAACTCGTAGCCGTCGGCGAGCGCGGAGGCCATGCCGTACCAGCCGTTGTTCCATGCATTGATCGTCACGTCGCGGTCGTAGCCGGCAGCCGAGCCGTGCATCACCGTCATGCTGCCCCACGCGCGCGGCTGCTTGCCGAGTCCGCGGATGTGGTCGGCCATGGTGTTGAAGAAGGTGCGGTAGTCGTCCCTGCCCTCACGGGGGTACTCGTCGGTGCCCATGTGCACGTCGGGTCCCTCGAACCAGGGCGTGAACTCGTCGAAGACCGCCTTGATCGTCTCGGTCGATTCGGGCTTCGAGAGGTCGAGGTGGTCGGAGTCGCCGCCGTTGAACCCGATCTCGGGCTTCCAGCGGATGAACGAGCGCGAGTGGGCCGGGGCGTCGATCTCGGGGATGATCGTCACCGCGTGCGACGCGGCGGCATCCTCGAAGCTCTGCCAGTCTGCCCGGTCGTACGCGCCGTCCTCCGACGCGAGGCCGGCGAAGGCGGGGTTGTCGGTCTTCAGCCGGAACCCGTCGTACGCGTCGACCCATCCGCCCGCGGGCCTCGCGATCTCGTTGTCGTTCAGGTGGATCTGGAACTCGTTGAGCTTGTACCAGCTCATCATGGTGATGTAGTCGCGCACGAACTCGGGGGTGAAGAAGCGCCGCCCGACATCGAGCATGAAGCCGCGCACCTCGTGGTTCGGCCAGTCGATGCTCTCGCCGATCGGAAGTTCGGAACGCCCGGGCGACTGCAGCAGCGCCTGCAGCACCGTGCGGGTTCCGTAGAACGCGCCGTCGGTGCTCGGCGCCGCGATCTCGACGCCGTCGGCGGTGACGCTGAGGCGGTAGCCCTCGGCCTGGAACAGCTCGCCGCCCGCAGCGTGGCTGAGCGTCTCGTCGAAGTCGAGCACGAGGTCGCCCGCCGACGGGGCGGCGCCCGCGGCGTCGGCGACCTCGGCGACGATGCCGGTGGTCGCCTCGAGGTCGGCCGCGAACTGCGCCGCGACCTCGACGAGCTCGGGATCGGCGACGATGCGGCCGGTGCCGTCGAGCGTGAACGCGCCGTCCCCGCCCGTCCACGTCTGCAGCTCGGGGATGATGCGCGGGGCCGGGTTGGTCGCGGCCTGCGCCGCGGTCGGCACGAGCGTCGCGGCGATCACGCCGGCGCCGAGCACCAGTGCTGCCGCGACGCGGGCCCGCGCCTTCGTGTGACGTCTGACGGGCATGTCCACTCCTTCGGGAACGACTTCGGGAACGACTTCGAGAACGACTTCGAGAACGGCTTCGGAACGATGGATCGGATCAGCTCGAGCAGGCCCTCGCGTCGAATGCGGCGGTGCTGGTCGACGAACGCTCCTCGCCGCCGATGGTCGCGACGGCCTCGATCGTGACGGCGCCCTCGGGGATGCTCGACGCCCTGGTACTGAACGCGTGCGTGGCGTTCTTCCCGGAGGCGACGTTCGCGAACGACTTGCCGCCGTACGGTGACGTGAACGAGATGGACACCGGCACGGCCTCGCCGTTCCTCGCCGTGACGGCGAGCACGGCCTTCGAGGCGATGCAGCGCGTCTGCACGCTCACGGTCACGTCGAGCGGGGCACGGGACTCGAGGTACGCCCGCGTGATGCGGTCGAGCTCGCCCTCGAGGCGGTCGACCTCCGCCGCGATGTCGACGTCGCCCGGGTCGATGACCCCGCCGAACGGGTCGCGCTTCACGCCGGGGTTGCCCATCGCCCCGAGCGCCGTCTTCAGTTCGGCAGCTGCCTCGGGGGACTGCTCGCTCAGCCAGCGCACCTTCTCGGCGTCCCGGATGCCCTCGTTCATGCGCTCCCAGCGCACGGACGAGACGTTGCCGGGATAGACCTGCGCCGTGTCGCCGGACTCCCAGGTCTTGAAGTCGGTGGTCGCGAACGGGTCCTCGACGAAGCTGTCGTAGGCCCAGCGCAGGTAGCCGTCGGAGTCGGTCGCGACGGTCTTCCACTGCGTCCACGCGGCCTCGGCCAGGTTCGACCGGATGAACGTGTTCGGGTAGATGCCGACGCAGTAGTAGATGCTCGTGATCAGTCCGAGCTCGCGACGGTGCTTCATCGTCGCCTCGAAGACCTCGTCGCCGACGAGGACGTGATCCGACGACACGGAGATCTTGTCGATGCGGTCGAGTCGCGGGTCGGAGAGGCTGTTGTAGTTCATCGCGGCGCCGACCTTGAGGCCCGGTGCGTGCGCGTCGATGAGGTCGACGGCCTTCAGCAGGTCGCCGAGCGCCCGCTCGTCCATCGCCATGTACGTGCGGTCGAACCACCCCTTGGCCTCGAGGTGCGGTCCGAACGCCTCGAGGAACGCGCTCCACATCTCGGTCCAGATCGCCGTGCCCACCGGCACGCTCGCCGTGATCGTCTGGCCGGACGCCTCGTCGAGGTACTGCACCTTGCTCGCCCAGTTGACCATCGAGTAGGCGTCGATCTGGCCGTCGATGCCGACCTCGTCGATCATGAACGACACCCACTGGTCGAACACGGTGAAGTCGAACCCCCACGTGCCGTCGGCCTTCTTGGTCCACTGCACCATCGAGCCGTACGGGTCGTACGTCTGCGAGGCCCACGGGTCGTTGACGACGGTCGCCGTGATGACGTCCTGGCCCGCGTCGCGGAGCCGCTGGTAGTGCGGCAGCATCGCGTCGAAGTGGGCCCTGGTCCAGAGCTGGTCGGCCGGGATGCCGGAGACCCGGGCGACCGCGTACGGGTTCTGCCAGAGGTCGATGAACTGGTCCCAGTCGCCCGCGTCGGGCAGTTCGAGGTCGAGGACCTCGACCGCGAGGTCGAACTCGATGCGCTCGCCCTGGTCATCGACGACGACGATCTCGCCCGTGTACTGGCCCGCTGCGGCATCCGAGGGCACGTCGACGGCCAGCCAGAGCGGCTGCACGGTGTCGGCGGGGATGTCGATGCGCTCGGCCTTCGACAGCACATCCGGGATCGGCTCCTGCGGGCGCCCGAGCGAAGGTCGACCGCGTCCCGCCATGACCGAGGCGACGAAGTCCACGTCGAGGCCGTCGGCATCCAGTTCGGCGCCGGATGCCCCGACCAGCGTGGCGCTCTCGACGCGCACTCCGGTCTTCGGCTCGTCGCCGGTCCAGAGCACGAACTGGCCGCTGACGCGGTCGTTGCGCCACGCGGAGTCGGTCCAGGCGGTGCCCGTCATGCCGATGACGTCGCTCAGGTACATGCGGCGGTAGTCATCGAAGAGCTTGGTGGTCGCGTAGTGGAAGTTCGTCTCGCCGACGGCGCCGCTGAGCGTGGTCGGCGCGGCGGTCACCGTGACCTCGCGGGATGCGGTGAAGCCGCCGTCGACGCTGGTGGCGGTGATCGTCGCGGTGCCGCCGCCGACGGCCGTGAGGCGGCCGGTGGCGCCGACGGTCGCGACCGAGTCGTCGGAGGAGGACCAGGTGACGCCTGCGTCGGTCGCCCCTGCGGGGACGACGGTTGCCTCGAGCTGTCGCGTCGCGGACTCGACGAGCGCCAGCGGCTCGGTGTCCATCTCGACGCCCGTCACCGGCACGCGCTGGGCGATGACCTCCGCGAAGTCGATCTGGCCGTCGGCGCGCGACGCGGCGGGGCTCTTCTCGCCGGTCAGCCGGAGCTTCACGGTGTGCTGCCCGGCCGGCAGGGCGCCGGTGTCGAAGATGAGCTGCTTGAAGGTGCGGGTCGCCGCGTAGGCGTCGACCACGACCTCGGCGCCGTCGTCGACCGAGACGGCGTACCTGCCGTGCGGCACGTCCTTGATGCCGAACAGTCGCGCCTGCTCCCCGGTGAACGAGAACGTGAGCGTCGAGCGATCGGCGGCCTTCGCCCAGTGCTCGGTGCCCGCGTTCCACTTCGCCGGGTCGAGGCCGGATCCCGCGTTCCACCCCGCACCGAACTCGAACCGGTTGGTGCCGCTCGAGACGGCGTCGTCGACGATGACGGTCGTCGACTCGGCGGTCGCGGCGCCGGGCGCGGCGACCGCGGCCAGCGGCAGCGCGAGCCCGACGGCGAGGAGCAGCGCGAGTTTCCGACGGACGGATACCGGAGAGGCGGTCATGCTCGTTCCCTTCGCGTGGTCTCGCAGGGCGGCCAACGCTCATCGACAATGATTCAAGCTGATCGAAACTCACTGAATCGTGCAGTTTCGTTCAGGTTTTGCCCGAGCCTCTCGTATGGGTGAAAGCCCGTCAAGAACGAATTCACCAACCTCGACGCGTGCCTGCTCGGCCGGGATCGAATCGATCACCGCACGTGAGCGATGCGCTCAGTTCCCGGTCGCGCGCCGTGGCGGGCCCGGGAGCACTGCAGGGCTTCCCGGGGGCAGCGCACGGAGCGCGGAACGCGCATTCCCACTGCTCGAAGAAATTCATCCCGGACCCGTGGCCGGCCGCCGGACCGGCTCCCGTCACGAGCGGGCCGCCGCGGCATCCGCTCGGTAGACTTCACGGGTGACCGAGAAGCCGCGCCTGTCGTCCCGTATCGCCGCCATCGCCGAGTCCGCGACCCTCAAGGTCGACGCGAAGGCGAAGGCCCTGCAGGCCGAGGGCCGCCCGGTCATCTCGTATGCCGCGGGCGAACCCGATTTCGCGACGCCCGAGCACATCGTCGAGGCGGCGCTTGCGGCCGTGCACGACCCCAAGAACTACCGCTACACGCCCGCGCCCGGCCTGCCCGAGCTGCGCGAGGCGATCGCCGCGAAGACGCTGCGAGACTCGGGCCTCGAGGTCTCCCCCGGCCAGGTCGTCGTCACGAACGGCGGCAAGCAGGCCGTCTACCAGGCCTTCCAGGTGCTGCTCGACGCGGGCGACGAGGTGCTCGTGCCGACGCCCTACTGGACCACCTACCCCGAGGCGATCAAGCTCGCCGGCGGCGTGCAGGTCGACGTGTTCGCGGGCTCCGAGCAGGGCTACCTCGTGACGGTCGAGCAGCTCGAGGCCGCTCGCACCGAGCGCACGAAGGTGCTGCTGTTCGTCTCGCCGTCGAACCCGACCGGTGCCGTGTACTCGCCCGAGCAGACCCGCGCCATCGGCGAGTGGGCCCTCGAGCACGGCATCTGGGTGGTCTCCGACGAGATCTACCAGAACCTCACCTACGCGCCCATCGACGGCCCGGCCGATGCCGCCGCCCCGCGCGCGCTGTCGATCGTCGAGGCCGTGCCCGGCCTCGCGAACCAGACGATCCTCGTCAACGGCGTCGCGAAGACCTACGCGATGACCGGCTGGCGCCTCGGCTGGATGGTCGGCCCCGCCGACGTCATCAAGGGCGCCGCGAACCTGCAGTCGCACCTGAGCTCGAACGTGTCGAACATCTCGCAGCGCGCCGCCATCGCCGCGCTCAACGGCCCCCAAGACGCCGTCGAAGAGATGCGCCGCGCGTTCGACCGCCGTCGCCGCCTCATCGTCTCGGAGCTGTCGAAGATCGACGGCTTCACCGTGCCGGTGCCAGAGGGCGCGTTCTACGTCTATCCCGATGTCACGGGGCTGCTCGGTCGCGAATGGGGCGGCGTCACGCCGACGAACTCGCTCGAGCTCGCCGACCTGATCCTCGAGAAGGCCGAGGTCGCCGCGGTTCCCGGTGAGGCGTTCGGCCCCAGCGGATTCCTGCGGTTCAGCTACGCCCTGGGCGACGCACCACTCCTCGAGGGCGTGCAGCGCCTGCAGCGCCTGTTCGGCTGACGCGCCGACGTCGGCGGCACCCGGACGCACGAGAACGCCCGCACTCCCCGGTGTGCAGGCGTTCTCGTTCTGAAGCCCCTCGGCCGCGTCATCGCTGTCGAGGGAGTCTGGAGGGCGTCAGTGCTTGAAGGCGTCCTTGACGTCTTCGGCGGCGTTCTTCAGGTCGGCCTTGGCCTGGTCGGCCTTGCCCTCCGCGACCTTCGCGTCGTCGCCGGTCACCTTGCCCTGGGCCTCTTTGGCCTTGCCGCCGAGGTCTTCGGCGGTGTTCTTGATGCGGTCGTCGATTCCCATGGTGGAACTCCTTCCGAGCGCCGCGGTCTGCCGTGCTCGAGACCCAGTCAAACGCCTTCGGGCCGGGTGCGACTAGGGGTTGAGTTCACAGCCGGGATCGCCTAGCACATGGCCCGCGGCGGCGCGGGAGTCGCCGCAGGGGCGGCGGCACGCAGCGCGGTCGCGGCCTCGACGGCGAGCTCGTCGGCGACGGCGTCGAGCAGCGGCGAGCGCAGGTTCCACTGCTGCCAGTGCAGCGGCACGTCGACGGGCGGTCCGCCGAGCGGCACGAGGGTTCCGGCGGCGAGGTCGTCGGCCGACTGGAACCCCGGCAGCAGCCCCCACCCGAGCCCGAGCTTGATCGCGGCCGCGAAGTCCGCGGAGGCCGGCACGAAATGGCGGGGCGGGGCGACCGGGTCGACGCCGCGGGCGGCGAGGTACTGCCGCTGCAGGTCGTCGCGACGGTCGAACTCCACGATCGGGGCGTCGGCGAACGACTCCGTGCGTTCGGGCAGGTGCCATCGCGCGGCGAAGGCGGGGGTGGCGACCGCCTCGTAGCGCATGGTTCCGAGCGGTCGCACGAGACATCCGGCGACCGGATCGGCCTGCGAGGTGACGGCGCCCATGACCGTGCCCGACTCGAGCAGGCCGGCCGTGAAGTCCTGGTCGTCGCGGTGCAGGTCGAAGACCACGGGATGTCGGTCGGCGACCCGTGCGAGCGCCGGCAGGAACCAGGTGGCGAGCGAGTCGGCGTTGACCGCCAGCGGCAGCGTCACGGGCCGGGGCCGGCCCGCGTCGCGACCGTCGTCGCCGCCGTGGTCGTCGCCGCC
Organism: Agromyces aureus; assembly: GCF_001660485.1. GTDB lineage: Bacteria > Actinomycetota > Actinomycetes > Actinomycetales > Microbacteriaceae > Agromyces > Agromyces aureus. The sequence continues at coordinate 656,291 of NZ_CP013979.1, read as the reverse complement.
GAGCCCGAACGCGGCGAGCGTGTCGTGCTCGAGCAGGGCGAGCTGGCGCGCCAACCGCACGACCGCGGCGCCCGCTTCGGTCGCCCGCGCGGGCTTGCTGCGCACGACCAGCACCCGGCCGAGCTGCTGCTCGAGGGCCTTGATGCGCTGCGAGACGGCCGACGGGGTCAGCCGCAGGCGGCGGGCGGCCGCGTCGAAGGTGCCCTCGTCGATGACGACGGCGAGCGTGCGGGCGAGGTCGGTCGGGATCTCCATCTGAAGCAACGCTAATGCTTCTGAAGGAACCTGAGCTGGATTGATGACCGAATGGCGCCTACCGTCGAAACGTGCCCCTCTCCGCCCTGCTCGCCGGCCTCGGCCTCGGCCTCTCGCTCATCGTCGCCATCGGCGCGCAGAACCTCTTCGTGCTGCGCCAGGGCATCCGCCGCGAGCACGTCTTCGCCGTCGCCGCGATCTGCGCGCTCAGCGACCTCGCCCTGATCATGCTCGGCGTCTCGGGCGTCGGCGCGGTGCTGCAGGCCGTGCCGTGGCTCGTCGAGGCCGTGCGATGGGCCGGCGCGGCGTTCCTCGTCGTCTACGGGCTGCTCGCCGCGAAGCGTGCGATCCGGCCGAGCGGCGACGCGCTGATCGCGGGCGAGCGCGTCGAAGGCGTCGGCAGCGGCGTCGGCGTCGACGTGGGCGAGGGCACGGGCAGCGGGGCGGATGCCGCGGGCGGCCCGGGTGCGGATGGCTCGGGTCGGGACACCTCGGCCTCCGTTCCCGGCGCGGCCGCGGCATCCGTCACCCCCACGATCGAGCGCACCGGCACCGTGAGCCCGTCGCGCACCGCGAGCCCGACCCGCGCCGGCCGCACGACCCTCGCGGCGGCCGTGCTCACGTGCCTCGCGCTGACCTGGCTGAACCCGCACGTGTACCTCGACACGGTGTTCCTGCTCGGCTCGATCGCGAACACGCACGGCGACGATCGCTGGGCGTTCGCTGCCGGGGCCGGCCTCGCGAGCATCGCCTGGTTCTTCGGGCTGGCCTACGGCTCGCGGCTGCTCGGCGGCGTGCTCGCGAGCCCGCGCGCCTGGCGCGTGCTCGACGGCGTCATCGCGGTCGTCATGATCGGGCTCGGCGTCATGCTCGTGCTGCCGCACTGACTGCTGCTGCCGCACTGAGCGGAGCGCCGCACTGAGCCGAGCGCCGCGGGCCGACGCGAGAAACGCCGGCCCGCGGCATCCGCCGACTGCGTGAAGCCCTACCGGTCGAAGCCCTCGCCGAGCGGCCACGCCTTGCGCAGCACGATGCGGCCGAACCGGGCCATCGGATGCTTCGCGGCGATCTCGATGGCCTCGTCGAGGTCGCGCACCTCGAGCACGTCGAACCCGGCGATCCACTCCTTCGACTCGCTGAACGGACCGTCGGTCACGTACGGACGGTCGTCGCGGAAGCGCACGGTCTTCGCGAACTCCGGAGGGCGCAGTCGGTCGCCGGCGACCCAGACGCCGCGTTCGCCGACCTCTGCGCCCCATTCGGCGATGTTGTCCTCCGCCTCGACATACGGCTCGGCGTCGTCGTCGTGCAGCACGAGCATCAGGAACTCCACGGCGTCACTCCTCGCCGTTCAGCGGCCAGATCGGCCGGATCTCAAGCGCGCCGTGCCGGGCGAGCTCGTCGCCCTTCGCGAGCTCGATCGCGTGGTCGAGATCGTCGACCTCGAGGAGGTCGTACCCCGCGATCCACTCCTTCGACTCGGTGAACGGCCCGTCGGTGACGACCGTCTCGTCGGTCACGATCGTCTGGCCGCCCCGAACCCGCACGGTGACCGCTTCATCGGCCGGCCGCAACCGCATCGCGCGCTTCAGCACGCCCTGCTCGGCCCTCAACCGGTCCCACTCGGCCACGGCCTCCTCGTCGACCGGCCCGACATCCACTGCGGGGTCGGCGACCACGAACATCATGATCTCCATCACGTCATACTCCTCTCGTCGTCGTGCTTCTGCTCGGGCGACGAACGGGGTGCGGGCAGATCGACACTCCGGGCCGCATCAGTTCCAGAACCCGCTGAGCCGGGTGGCGAGCGCGAGACCCTGAGCGTGGCCGGCCCGCGCAGCCGGAGGCCGCGTCGACAGGTCCATGAGGTTGTCGCCGAAGGCGGCGAGGGCGGGCTCGTCGGGCACGACGGTCTCGACGCGACTGCCCCCGGCGCGGAGCTCGTCGACCTGGGCGGCGAGCTGCATGCCCCACCCGAGCGGATGCAGCGTGCGACCGCCGAGGGGCGACAGCACGAGCACCCGCTCGAAGCCGCCCGCGAGGTCGGCGTTCTCGTTGCGCCGGTAGCCGCCGTCGATGAGGTACCGGTCGCCGACCAGGTAGGCGAATCCGCCCGCGCAGCTCGCGGCCACCGCGTCGGCCAGGTCGACGCCGCTGTCGCGGTCGAGCACGACCGGCTCGCCGGTGCGGGCGTCGACCGCGGTCAGGCGCACGTCCTGTTCGGGCCACTGCTGCTGCGGCAGCCGGGCCGCGACGGTCGAGCGCCACGGCGCCTGGCGGGCTCCGTTCGTCGCGGCATCCTGCTCGATGCCGATCGCGCCCATGCGACGACGCATGTCGCCCGCATCGGCCGAGTCGGCGATGATGCGGCGGAATCGTTCGAGGTGGTCGTTCGCCGATCCGGCGAACGCGCCTCGCCGCTCCGAGCCGTCGGGGGCGGTGCGCTGCGGGGGCACTGCGGTGAGGACGGCGGCGAGCAGCGCGGCCGGCGCCGTGCCCGTGATCTGCGCTGCGGCCGTGGCCCCCGCCGAGGTGCCGATCATGAGATCGGCCCGGGTGACGTCGAGCCCGGCCTCGTGCAGGCCGGCGATGACGCCGATGAGCCAGGCGTTGCCCGCGGATCCGCCGCCGCCGAGCACGAGTGCGCGGCGGCCCGTGGTGGAGGCGGCGTGGTGCGATGCCTCTGGCATCGAAGAGGTGGTGGTGTTCATGGGAGTCGCCTTTCGCGATTCGCGTGGAGGGCTCCCGGCGACGACTACCTCGGTCGCACGATCGTGGACTGCAGGGGAGCACCCGTTTCGGACACTGCGTTCATGGTGCTCACCTCCTGCGTTCGGATCACGATCGGCGACACGTTAGCACGCGGGGTCGAACGTCGACCGACGGATCTCTCGTCGACCTGTCGATTCGCCCTGTCGCCGTTCGTCGCCTGGGCATACGTTGAACACCGACACGAGGAGATCAAGATGCGATACGTCATGTTCGTGGCCACCGACACCGAGCCCGACCGCTCCGGCGACGAGGGCATCGGCATCGACCAGTGGGTCGACGAGAACGACGCCCGCGGCACGCGCATCGAGGGCCAGCGCCTGCAGCACGTGCGCGACGCCACGCTCGTGCGCGTCCGCGACGGCGAGACGATCGTGACCGACGGGCCGTTCACCGAGTCGAAGGAATGGATCGCCGGATACGACATCCTCGAGTGCCGCGACCTCGACGAGGCCATCGAGGTCGCGTCGCGGCATCCGATGGCCAGGGGCGGGCGCATCGAGCTGCGGCCGTTCTGGAACGGCGAGGAAGACGAATGAGCCACGGATGACGCGGGCGCAGCCCGAATCTTCAGCGACGGATGCCGGTGGCGGGCCCCCGTCGGCCCCGGCACCGGCCGTGCGCGGCGACGCGCCCGATCTCGCTCGCGACACTGCCCGCGACGCCGTCGACCGCATCTACCGCGAGGAGTGGACGCGCATCGTCGCGACGCTGATCCGCGCGACCCGCGACTGGGACCTCGCCGAGGATGCCGCGGCCGACGCGTTCGTGCGCGCGGCCGAGCGCTGGCCCGTCGAGGGCGTGCCCGACAACCCGGGCGCCTGGCTCACGACCGTCGCGCGCAACCGCGCGCTCGACGTGCTGCGGCGCCGCGGCGTCGAGATCGACAAGGTCAAGGAGTGGATGGTGATGGACGAGCTGCTGCGGCCCGGCGCTCCGACCGATCCGGCCGACCTCGCCGCGGCGTCGATCTCGGCCTCTGGCTCTGCGACGGCCGAGATCGACGACCGGCTACGGCTGATCTTCACGTGCGCGCACCCCGCCCTGCCGATCGAGGCGCGGGTCGCCCTGACGCTGCGCACGGTCGGCGGACTCGAGACGCCCGAGATCGCGCGGGCGTTCCTCGTGCCCGAGGCGACCATGGCGCAGCGCCTCGTGCGGGCGAAGCGCAAGATCCGCAACGCGGGCATCCCGTACCGCGTGCCCGAGGGCGATGAGCTGCGGCGCCGGCTCTCGGGCGTGCTCGCGGTGCTCATGCTCGTGCACAACGAGGGCTACCTCGCGAGTTCCGGCGACCGGCTGCTTCGGCTCGACCTGCAGGAGGAGGCGATCCGGCTCGCGCGGCTCGTCGCCCGTCTCATGCCCGACGAGCCCGAAGCCGCCGGACTGCTCGCACTCCTGCTGCTGCAGCACGCGCGCTCGGCCGCGCGCGTCGACGCCGAGGGCGAGCTCGTGCCGCTCGACGCGCAGGACCGAACGACGTGGAACGCGGCCGAGATCGCCGAGGGGCTCGCGGTGCTCGACCGGCTCGACCAGCTCGACCGGTTACCCGTAACCGGTCGAGCCGGTCGGCCTGATGCAGAGCGGACCGGTGCGGCGGCCGGCCCGTACCGCCTGCAGGCCGAGATCCAGCGCGAGCACGCGCGGGCCGCGCACCCCGACGACACCGACTGGGCGGCGATCGTGCGGTGCTACGACGACCTGCTCGCGCTCACGCCGTCGCCCGTGATCGAACTGAATCGCGCCGTGGCGGTGGGCCTGGCCGGACACCCGCGGGCGGGGCTCGACGCACTCGACCTGCTCGCGGCGTCCGGAACCCTCGATCGCTACCACCTGCTGCCCGCGGCGCAGGCCGACCTGCTGCGCCGGCTCGGGCGAGCGGATGTCGCGGCCGACCGCTACCGTCAGGCGATCGAGCTCGCGCCGACCGAGCCCGAGCGGCGCTTCCTCGAGCGGCGGCTCGCCGAGCTCGCGCGCGGGGTCGACTAGCCTTCGGGGATGACACACGACGCTCCGGTCGAAGACGTCCCGATCGGCGGCGAGATGATCCGCCTCGGGCAGTTCCTGAAGTTCGCGGGCTTGCTCGACACCGGCGGCGACGTCAAGGAGGCGATCGCCGACGGCGACGTGACCGTGAACGGCGAGGTCGAGCTGCGCCGCGGGCGACAGCTGCACGCCGGCGACGTCGTCGGCTTCGAGGGGCGCCGCGTCCGCGTGCGCCCGTGACCCGCCCCGGACTCAGCCCGTGTTCTGCACGCCCGCGGCGACGCCGTTGACGGTGAGCAGCAGCAGCTCGTGGTGGTCGTCGCTCGGCAGGTCGGCCTCGCCGGCCCGGATCGCCGTGAGCGCGCGCAGCTGCAGCAGCGAGAGCGCGTCGACGTAGGGGCTGCGCAGGCGCACGGCCTTGGCGAGCACCGGGCGCGCGACCAGCAGCTCGTCGCTCTGGGTGACACGGCCGAGCCACTGCTTCGTGAGCCGCATCTCGTCGAGCACGAGCTCGGCGAGGTCGTCGCGGTCGCCGAGCGCGAGGTAGCGGGCGGCGATGCGCTCGTCGGTCTTCGCGAGCGACATCGAGAAGTTGTCGATCATGGCCGTGAACAGCGGCCACTCGGCGTACGCCTCGCGCAGCAGGGCCTCGTCACCCACGGCCTCGAGCGCGGTGCCGAGGCCGAACCAGGCGGCGAGGTTGATGCGGGCCTGGCTCCACGAGAACACCCACGGAATCGCGCGCAGGTCGTCGAGCGACTCGACCGACAGGCCGCGGCGCGCGGGGCGCGAGCCGAGCGCGAGGTGCCCGACCTCCTCCATGGGCGTGACGTCGGCGAACCACGGCGCGAAGCCGTCGGCCTTCACGAGCGAGTGGAACCGGGTTCGGGATGCCGCGTCGAGCGTCGTGGCGAGGTCGCCGAAGCGCTCGTCGGCCGCCCGGTTGCGCGCCTCGTTCGACCGGCTGCCGGCCAGCAGCGCCGCCGAGGCCATCTGCTCGAGGTGGCGCTTGGCGATCGCCGGATCGCCGTACTGGGCGAAGATGACCTCGCCCTGCTCGGTGATCTTCAGCCGGCCGTCGACCGAGCCCGCAGGCTGCGCGAGCACGGCCTCGTTCGCGGGCCCGCCGCCGCGGCCGAGCGCGCCGCCGCGGCCATGGAAGAGCGTCAGCTCGATGTCGTTGCGGTCGGCCCACGCCGCGATGCGGGCCTGGGCGCCGTGCAGCGCGAGCGTCGCCGAGACGGGACCGACGTCCTTCGACGAGTCGGAGTAGCCGAGCATGACCTCGACCTTGCGCCCGGTCGCCGCGAGCCTGGCCTGCACCTGCGGGAGCTCGAGCATGGCGTCGAGGATCTCGACGCTCGCCTCGAGGTCGGCGAACGTCTCGAACAGCGGCACGACGTCGATCGCGACCTCCGCCGCCTCGTCGCCGAGTGCTGCGGCCGCGAGCTCGTAGACGTTCGCGAGGTCTTCTGGGCTCTGCGTGAACGACACGATGTAGCGGCGCACCGTGCGAACGCCGTAGCGGCGCTGCAGGTCGGCGATGACCCGGAACACCGAGAGCACCTCCTCGGTGGTCTCGCCGCGCTCACCGCCCGCGCGGATCTCGGCGAGCGACTGCCGGTGCACCTTCGAGTGCTGACGCACCTCGAGCTCGGCGAGGTGGAACCCGAAGGTCTCGGCCTGCCAGATCAGGTGCTGCAGCTCGCCGTTCGCACTGCGGAGCGCACCGCCCGAGCGCAGCGACTCCTGCAGCACGCGCAGGTCGGCGAGCAGCTGCTCGGGAGCGGAGTACGCGAGGCCGGCGTCGCCGCGACGGGTCGCCGCGATGCGCTCGGCCACCACGAGCAGCACCCGGCGGTGCGGCTCGTGGGGCGCCCGGGTGCCGATGGTCGCGGTCACCTCGGGCGCGAGCTCCTGCTGCGCGGCGAGCAGCGACGTGAGCTCGGCCGACGCCGGGGTCTCCTTCGCGTCGAGCGTGAGCGTGCGGCCGATGCGCTTCGCGGCGCGCTCGAGGCCGAGCAGCACGTGCTCCGCGGCGATGTGCGCGGCCTCGCGCGTGGTCTCGGCGGTCACGAACGGGTTGCCGTCGCGGTCGCCGCCGATCCAGCTGCCGAGCCGCAGGAACGCCGGGGCGACGGGCGCGGCCCGCCCCGCGACATCCGGCTGCAGTCGATCGTCGATGCTGCGGTACACCTGCGGCACGACCTCGAAGAGGGTCTGGTCGAACACGCCCATGGCGCTGCGCACTTCGTCGAGGGGCGTCGGGCGGGTCGTGCGCAGCGGCGCGGTGCGCCACAGGATGTCGATCTCCTCGAGGAGGCGACGGTCGATCTCGGCGATCGTGCGGTCGCCGCGCTCGAGGTCGTCGCGCTCGTCGATGAGCGCGCCGATGCGCCGGATCGCCGAGGCGATCGCGCGACGGCGGGCCTCGGTCGGATGCGCCGTGAGCACCGGGTGGAACCGCAGCCGCTCGACCCTGGCGCGCGCCTCGTCGACCCCCACCTCGTCGACCAGCAGGCGGATGGTGGCCGACAGCGAGCCGTCGACGTTCTCGAGCGACGGCGCATCGGAGGCGACCGCGTCGCCCGACAACGAGATGCGTTCGCGGGACTCGGCGCGCGTGCGGAGGATGCGCACCCGCTGGTGCTCCTCGGCGAGGTTCACGAGGTGGAAGTACACGGTGAACGCCCGTGCGACCTGCTCGGCGCGAGCCGGATCGAACGACGCCGCGATGGCCTCGGCCTCGGCGAGCGCCGCACCGTCGCGCGTCTCGTGCGCGTCGATCGTCGCGTGGCGCAGTCGCTCGACGTCGTCGAACAGCTCCTGCCCGCCCGCCTCGACGAGGATCGTGCCGAGCAGTCCGCCGAGCAGGCTCACATCGGCGCGGAACCTCGCGTCGATGTCGCTGACGACGAGTTCGCGGTCGCGGTCGTGGGCGGATTCCGTGGTGCTGGGCATTCCTCGAAACTACTGCGCACGACGGGCACGTCCGAAATCCTGTAACACGCTGTTTCCGCGAATCAATCGGAAGGGGGTGTCAATCGGCGCCGCCAACCGTCAGGCTCGACCCATGCACTCCTCACCCAGCGACGCCGTGGTCCGCATCCGCGGCCTCCGAAAGGTCTACGGCGGGTTCGCCGCGGTCGACGGCCTCGATCTCGACATCTACCGCGGAGAGACCTTCGCCCTGCTCGGCCCGAACGGCGCCGGCAAGTCGACGACCGTCGAGATCCTCGAGGGCTACCGCTCGCGCACCGCCGGCGAGGTCAGCGTGCTCGGCGTCGACCCGGCGCACGGCGGTCGCGACTGGAAGTCCCGGCTCGGCATCGTGCTGCAGACAGGCGGCGACACGGGCCTGCTCACCGTGCGCGAGGTGCTGCGGCACTTCGCCGGCCTCTACCCGAACCCGCGCGAGGTCGACGACGTGATCGCGGCCGTCGGGCTCGAGGCCAAGGCGAACACCCGCGTCGCGAAGCTCTCGGGCGGGCAGCAACGTCGGGTCGACGTCGCGCTCGGCATCGTGGGCCGACCCGAGCTGCTCTTCCTCGACGAGCCCACCACGGGCTTCGACCCCGAGGCGCGCCAGCAGTTCTGGGAGCTCATCCGCTCGCTGAAGGCCGAGGGCACGACGATCCTGCTCACCACGCACTACCTCGACGAGGCCGCGCAGCTCGCCGACCGTGCGGGCGTCATCGCCGCCGGTCGCCTGCTCGACGTCGGCGGCATCACCGAGATCGGCGGCGCAGAGGCGCGAGTGCCCCTCGTTCGCTGGACGGATGCCGCGGGCGAGCGTCACGAGGTGCGCACCGACGAACCCGGCCTGCTCGTGGCATCCGTCGTCGCCGGCCTCGGACGCGAGCCCGACGGACTCGAGATCATCAGGCCCACGCTCGAGGACGTCTACCTCGAACTCGTCCGCTCGGTCACCGCGGTCGACGGCACGACCGTCGGGGCCGACGACATCGCCGGCGCGGCCGGCTCGCAGGAGGCCGCCGCATGAGCACCAACCTCGCGACCCAGGGCACCTCGCGCATCGGCGTCGAGACGAAGATGTACTTCCGGGCGCCCGACACGCTCTTCTTCACCTTCCTGTTCCCGTTCGTGATGCTCGCGATCTTCTCGGCCGCGTTCAGCGCATCGGGCGACGCCGGCCCTCCCGGTGCCGAGATCTCCGTCGCGGCCCTGTACCTGCCCGCGATGCTCGCGTCGGGCATCTTCCTGTCGGGCGTGCAGAACCTCGCGATCGACATCGCGCTCGAGAAGTCGAACGGCACCCTGAAGCGCCTCGGAGGCACGCCGCTCTCGCCCGTCGCGTACTTCCTCGGCAAGATCGGCCAGGTGTTCGTCACCGGAACCCTGCAGGCGTCGCTGCTGATCCTCGCCGGGTGGCTCGTGCTCGGCATCGCGCTGCCGACCGAGCCAGAGAAATGGCTGACGTTCGCCTGGGTGTTCGTGCTCGGCCTCACGACCTGCGCGCTGATCGGCATCGCGTTGTCGGCACTGCCCCGCTCCGGCAAGAGCGCGGCGGCGGTCGTCATCCCGATCGGCCTGATCCTCCAGTTCATCTCGGGGGTCTACCTGCAGTGGAACATGCTGCCCGACTGGCTGCAGAACATCGCGAGCATCTTCCCGCTCAAGTGGATCGCACAGGGGATGCGGTCGGTGTTCCTGCCCGACGGCTGGGAGGCGCTCGAGCAGAACGAGTCGTGGAACCTGCCGGGGGTCGCGATCGCGCTGCTCGTCTGGCTCGTCGTCGGACTCGTGCTGAGCCGGCTGACCTTCCGGTGGATCCGTCGCGACGCGTGAGCGACCGGCCCCGGTGAGGAGCCCTCGTCAGATCGCGATATTCAGGAGATCTGGGCACATGCGCCCCTCAGGGCGGGCGTGAGGCCGGATCTCCTGAATTTCTGCTGGGCCGTCAATTCCGAGCCTCGCTAGATTTTGCACTCTTCGCGGAATAGTGCAGAATTGCACTTCATGACCGAGAGTGCAAGTTCAACGCCGGGGCTGCGCGAGCAGCGCATGCGCCGCACCCGGCTCGCGCTCTGCCATCGAGCACGCCAGCTCACGATCGAACGCGGGCTCTCGGGCTTCACGGTCGACGAGCTCTGCACCGACGTCGGCGTCTCGCGCCGCACCTTCTTCAACTACTTCCCGACCAAGGAGGACGCGGTCATCGGCCACGACGCCGACGGCATCGACGAAGCGGCCCTGGCCGCCTTCACGCGCGGTGACGACGACGCGCCGACCCTGCTCGATGCGCTGGCCGAGCTCGCGATCGCGACCGTTTCCGCCTGGGACGACGAGTTCGACGCGATCGACCCGCACGCGATCATCGACCGCGAGCCGCAACTGCTCCCCCGCATGATCGGTGCCGGCCAGCAGCTCGAACAGCGCGTCGTCGCCGCCATCGAGGCGCGCGAGCACCTCGAGCCGGGCGACCCGCTCGCGCGAACCGCGGCCGCCGTGATCGGCGCGCTCGTCGGCCGCGTCGGCCACCAGTACTTCGCCGACGCCGACACCTCGCCCGTCGACTTCGCCACGATGCTCCGCAACTCCGTGGCCGAGACCCGTGCGGCCTGCGCACCGGCATCCGCCCCTCGCCCCTGAATCACCCCGAACCACCGAAGGCACCCGCAATGACCACCACGGCACCACCCAAGGCGACGAGCGGACCGCTCGTGCTGACCCAGCGACGCATCTGGATCATCTTCTCGGCCCTCATCGCCGGCATGCTGCTCTCGAGCCTCGACCAGACCATCGTCTCGACCGCGATGCCGACGATCGTCGGCGAGCTCGGCGGCGTCGAGCACCAGGCGTGGATCACCACCGCCTATCTGCTCGCGACGACCATCGTGATGCCGATCTACGGCAAGTTCGGCGACGTGCTCGGGCGGCGCAACCTGTTCCTCATCGCGATCGCGCTGTTCACCGTGGCCTCCGTCGGCGCCGCGTTCGCCCCGACGTTCTGGGCCTTCGTCGCGTTCCGCGCGATGCAGGGCCTCGGCGGCGGCGGGCTCATGATCCTGTCGCAGGCGATCATCGCCGACATCGTGCCCGCCTCCGAGCGCGGCAAGTACATGGGCCCGCTCGGCGCCATCTTCGGCCTCTCTGCCGTGGCCGGCCCCCTGCTCGGCGGCTACTTCGTCGACCACATGACGTGGCAGTGGGCGTTCTACATCAACATCCCGATCGGCATCGCGGCGTTCGCGATCGCCTGGTTCACGCTGACCCTGCCGAGCAAGAAGGCCGAGAAGAAGGTCGACGTGCTGGGCGTCATGCTGCTCTCGGCGGCCACCGTCTGCCTCATCTTCTTCACCGACTTCGGCGGCAACGCCGCACACGGCTGGGACGCCGTCGAGACGTGGGCGTGGGGCGTCGGCCTCCTCGCCGCCGCGACGGCGTTCGTCGTGGTCGAGGCGCGGGCCGAGGACCCGATCATCCCGCTGTCGCTGTTCAAGAACCCGGTCTTCATCAACGCCACGGCGATCGGCTTCACGCTCGGCATCGGCATGTTCTCGGCCATCGCGTTCGTTCCGACGTTCCTGCAGATGTCCTCCGGCGCCTCGGCGACGGCATCCGGCCTGCTGATGCTGCCGATGATGGCGGGCATGATGGGCACCTCGATCTGGTCGGGCATCGCGATCTCGAGGTCTGGCCGCTACCGCGCCTACCCGATCGCCGGAACACTCGTGACCGCGCTGGCCATGCTCGCCATGACCTCGCTCTCGGCCGACACCCCCATCTGGCTGATCTGCGTGTACCTGTTCGTGTTCGGCGCGGGGCTCGGCCTCATCATGCAGGTCGTCGTGCTCGTGGTGCAGAACGCCGTTCCCGCCACCCAGGTGGGCACCGCGACCAGCACGAACAACTACTTCCGCGAGGTCGGCGCCTCGCTCGGCGTCGCGATCTTCGGTGCGCTCTTCACGACGCGCCTGTCGGAGAACCTGACGAAGATCTTCACGGATGCCGGCGCGAACGCCTCGCAGGCGGGCGACGCCATGTCGACGCTCGACCCGCAGCGCCTGTCGGAGCTGCCCGGCCCCGTGCGCGACGCCATCGTGACGGCCTACGCCGACTCGCTCGCGCCGGTGTTCTGGTACCTGATCCCGTTCATCCTCGCGGCGTTCGTGCTCGCGCTCTTCCTGAAGCAGATCCCGCTCTCCGACGAGGCCGGCATGGTCGCGCGCGGCGAGGCGATCACGGGCGAGCAGGCAGCGGCAGCGGATGCCGCAGAGCTGGCCATGCACGACGGCGGCACCGTCGTCACCGGCCCGGCCGACGACGGCGATCCCGTCTCGACGGCGACGGGCAGCACGCCCTCGCAGGGCGGCTCGGCCAACGGCGCGGCCGGCGGCACGCCCTCGCGGGGCTGACGACTCCGGGCGCGCCTCGACACGGGCGCGCCCGGTCCTCCCCGTTCGGTCTGCAGGAGATCGGGCACCTTCATCCGCGTGGAGCGGGGATGGTGCCCGATCTCCTGCGCGTGCGGGCCCAAGCGATGGATTCGGCACGCGGCATGCGGATGCGCCTACGCTTGAACGCGGCATCCGCTCACGCCGGATCTCGCGGGCATCGCCCGCACGACGTGCACCGGGTGGCCGTGAGAGGCACGAATGAACCCGTTTGAGCACCGGCCATGGCTCGCCCACTACGCCGAAGGCGTGCCGCCCGAGATCGAGGAGCCGAGCCAGACGCTCGTCGACATGATCGACGACGCCGTCAGCCGGTACCGGCGCCGCACGGCCCTCGAGTTCTTCGGTGCCGAGACGAGCTACCACGAGCTCGGCGAGCAGATCGCCTCGGCCGCCGAGGGCCTGCGCCGCCTCGGGGTGCGGGCGGGCGACCGGGTGGCCCTGGTGCTGCCGAACTGCCCGCAGCACGTCGTCGCCTTCTACGCGGTGCTGCGGCTCGGTGCCATCGTCGTCGAGCACAACCCGCTCTACACGCCGCCCGAGCTGCGGCACCAGTTCGAGGACCACGGCGCGAAGGTCGCCGTCGTCTGGAACAGCGTCGCCGACACGGTGGCCGAGTTCCCGAGCGACATCCGCCCCGAGCACATCGTCGCGGTCGACCTCACGAGAGCCCTCCCCTTCGGCAAGCGGATGGCGCTGCGACTGCCCGTGCCAGCGGCTCGTCGATCGCGGCGTGCCCTCACGACGAAGCCGAAGGCGCGCGGACTCGTGGAGTGGGAGCGGCTCACGTCGCGCCGGGCAGTGGCGAAGCGGCATCCGCGACCCTCGCTCGACGACACCGCGGTGCTGCAGTACACGAGCGGCACCACGGGTCGGCCGAAGGCCGCCGTGCTCAGCCACCGCAACCTGCGCGCGAACGCGATGCAGAGCCGGGCCTGGGTGCCGGGCCTCGATCTCGGGGGCGAGACGTTCTACGGCGTGCTGCCGCTCTTCCACGCGTACGGCCTGACGCTGTGCCTCACGACGGCCATGAGCATCGGCGCCCGGCTCGTGCTGTTCCCGAAGTTCGACGCGAAGATGGTGCTCGACGCGGCGAAGCACTCGCCGCCCACGTTCCTGCCCGCGGTGCCGCCGATCTACGACCAGCTCGTGCGCTCGGCCGCGCGTCACCCGCGCGCCCTCGAACGCATCCGCTTCGCGATCTCGGGGGCGATGAGCCTGCCGACCGCGACCGTCGACCGCTGGGAGAGCGCCACCGGAGGCCTGCTCGTCGAGGGCTACGGCATGACCGAGAGCTCGCCGATCACGCTCGGCAACCCGATGGGTCCGACCCGCCGCCCAGGCACCGTCGGCGTGCCGTTCCCGAGCACCGAGATCCGGGTCGTCGACCCCGACGACCCCGAGATCGACCGCCCGATCGGCGAGGCCGGCGAGCTCCTCGTGCGGGGGCCCCAGGTGTTCGAGGGCTACTGGCGCAGGCCGGCCGAGACCGCCGAGGCGCTGCTGCCCGGCGGGTGGCTGCGCACGGGCGATATCGTGCACGTCTCCGACGACGGCTTCGTCACGATCATCGACCGCCGCAAGGAGCTCATCATCACGGGCGGGTTCAACGTGTCGCCGTCGGAGGTCGAGGCGGCCCTGCTCGCGCACCCCGACGTGCGCGGCGCCGCGGTCGTCGGCCTGCCGCGGGCCGACGGCGGCGAGACGGTCGCCGCCGGGGTGGAGCTCCGCGAGGGCGCAGCGTTCGACGCGTCGGCACTGCGCGACTTCTGCCGCACGAGCCTCACGCCCTACAAGGTGCCCAAGCATATCGAGGTGTTCGACGAGCTTCCGCGCTCGCTCATCGGCAAGGTGCTGCGGCGCGAGGTGCGCGACGGCCTGCTCGAGCGGGTCTCGAAGGGCTGACGCAACCCCCAGTTCCGGCCCGGCGTGCCGCATACGATGACGGGCGTGATCACCCAGAACGCACGAGTCGCCGTCCAGCGCACGAGAATCCTGCCCGCATGGCTTCGGCGAGCGGATGCCGCGGCCGCGCGTGCCGTGAACGCCGGCCCCAGTCATCCCGTCGCCGACCGGTTCTGGGCCGGCGTCTCGGGGTTCGCCGATCGCGGCGTGCTCTGGTGGACGATCGGCGGAGTGCTCGCCGTGACCGGTCGCCCCCGGGCGGCCGCACGCGGGCTCGGTTCGCTGCTCGCCGCGAGCGCACTGGCCAACCTGGTCGGCAAGCAGGTGTTCGGCGGCGACCGGCCGCTGCTCGACGACGTGCCGATCGGTCGGCACCTTCGGAAGCCGCTCGTCACGCCGTCGTTCCCGTCGGGCCACTCGGCGAGCGCGGCGGCGTTCGCGGCCGGCGTCGCGCTCGAGTCGCCGCGCCTCGGCATCGCCCTCGCCCCAGCCGCCCTCGGCGTGGCCTATTCGCGCCTCCACACGGGCGCCCACTGGGCGTCGGACGTGCTCGGAGGGCTCGCGCTCGGCGCCGGGGTCGCTGCACTCGGCGGGCTCCTCGTGCGCCCCGGCCCGCCCGCCGAACACGACGATGCCGCCCCGCCCGGCGCCGACCGCAGCCTGCCCGCCTCGCCCGACGGCGCCGGCCTCTTCGTGGTCGTGAACCGTTCGTCGGGAACGAGCGTCGTGCGCGCCGACCCGATGCGCGTGCTCGAACGGCGGTTGCCGCTCGCCGAGCTGCACCTCCTCGAGGACGGCGAGGAGCCTGGGGCGATCGTGCGGGCCGCACTCGCCCGCGACGAGCCGCCGACCATCGTCGGCGTCTGCGGCGGCGACGGGTCGGTCGCCTCCGTGGCGCACGAGGCCAGGACGGCCGGCGTGCCGCTCCTCGTCGTGCCGGGCGGCACGTTCAACCACTTCGCACGCACGGCCGGCGCGGCATCCGTCGACCTCGCCGTCGACGCACTGCAGCGGGGCGAGGGCGTGCGCGTGGACGTCGCCGAGCTCAGCTTCGCCGGCGGCGACCCGATCACGGTGATGAACACCGCCTCGGTCGGCATCTACCCGGATTTCGTGTCCGCACGCGAGCGGCTCGAAGGCCGGTGGGGCAAGTGGCCCGCCGCGGTCGTGGCCGCGGCGAAGGTGCTGCGGCACTCGGCTCCCGTGACCATCGTCATCGAAGGGCGCCGGGCCCGCGTCTGGACGCTCTACGTCGGCGTCGGGCGCAACGAACCCGGCATCGCGGCGCCCATGCAGCGCCGAAGCCTCGACGACGGCACGCTCGACGTGCGCGTGCTGCACGCCGGAGACCGGGCGCGGGCCGTCGGCTCGCTCGCGTTCGGCCGGCGCACGACGGCGGTCCTCCGCCGCCTGCAGCTGCTGCCGGAACGGCTCGAGTCGTTCACGACCGAGTCCATCGACGTGCTCGTGCGCCCTCGGAAGGGCCAGCCGCCGGGATTCGCGCACGACGGCGAGGTGTCGATCGCGGCGCCCTCCGCGGCGTCGGGAGGCGACTCGGCGCGCGGCTCCCACACGACCGTGCGCCTCGTGCCCGCGGCGCTCGACGTCTACCGGCCGGCCTGCGCCGGACGCGAGCAGGGGCGCGGGCGAGCGGATGCCGCGGGCGGCCCGCGCGACTAGAGCAGGCGCCGCGCGTTCGCCCAGGCCGTGAGTTCATGCCGGCTCGAGAGCTGCAGCTTGCGCAGCACGGCCGAGACGTGCGATTCGACGGTCTTCGTCGAGATGAACAGGGCGGCCGCGACCTCCTTGTAGGCGTAGCCGCGGGCGATGAGCCGCATGACCTCCTGCTCGCGTGCCGAGAGACGGTCGAGCTCGTCGCTCGCGGCCGCGGTCTCGCCGACGGCGGCTCCGAAGGCGTCGAGCACGAATCCGGCGAGCTTCGGTGAGAAGACGGCGTCGCCGCTCGCGACGGCGAGCACGGCGCGGCTGACGTCGGCCCCCGACGACCCCTTCGTGATGTACCCGCGGGCGCCGGCGCGGATCACGCCCACCACGTCTTCGGCCTTGTCCGAGACGCTCAGCGCCAGGAACCTCGTGCCCGGAACGGATGCCGCGGCCCGGCGCATGACCTCGGCCCCGCCGCTCGTGCCCGCCGGCACGCCGACCCCGGGCAGGTGCACGTCGAGGAGCACCACGTCGGGCGCGGCACCCGTCACCGCGAGCACGGCGGACTCCACGTCGTACGCCTCGCCCACGACCTCGATCGACGCGTCGAGGTCGGCCTTCAGCCCCGAGCGGAAGATCGAGTGGTCGTCGACGATGACGACGCGAACGGAGGTCTCAGCCACGGGCGTTCTCCGATCCGGAGCGTTCGGCGGGGAACCGCAGCCGCACCTCGGTGCCGCCGCCCGCGCCGACCCGCACCTCGCCCGAGCCACCGGCCCGGCGCATGCGCCCGATGATCGACTGGCGCACGCCGAGGCGGTCGCTCGGCACCTCGGCGAGGTCGAAGCCGGCGCCGCGGTCGCGCACGAACACCTCCACCGAGTCGGGAGACGCCTCGACGTAGACCGAGACCTCGCCGCCCGCGTGCCGTGCCGCGTTCAGCATGGCCTCGCGGGCCGCGGCGGCGACCTCGCCGCTCGCACGCTCGCTCGACGAGCCCACCGCGACGACGTCGATCGTCACGGGATAGTCGATCTCGAGAGCCGCAGCGAAGTCGCGCAGGTCGGTCCCGAGGTCGCTGTCGGCCGGCGCCTCGCCGTCGAAGAGCCAGTCGCGCAGCTCCCGCTCCTGCGCCCTCGCGATGCGTGCGACCTCGGTCGACGCGCCGGCCCGATTCTGGATGAGCGCGAGCGTCTGCAGCACCGAGTCGTGCAGGTGCGCGGCGATCTCGCTGCGCTGCTCCTCGCGGATGCGCTTCGTGCGCTCCTCGGTGAGCTCGCGCCACGCGGTCACGAGCGTCGGCGCGTAGACGAGGCCGATGCCGAGCACCGCGGCGAGCGCGGCCGCGAACGTCGGCACCGGGTGCCGGTTCGCACTCTCGCCGAACACGAGCGCGAGGGCCGTGACCGACAGCAGGCCGGTGGCGACGAGCCTGATCGTGAGCTCGTGCCTCGGCCCGCGCTCCGGCTCCGGTCGGTCGATGAAGCTCGCCCAGGCCGCGGATGCCACGGCGAGCCCGATGCCCGCGAAGACCGCGCCGAGCCACCACCGCAGCGCCGAACCGTCGTCGACCTCGACGTCGACCGCGAGGCCGCCGCTGCCCAGCCACGCCGCAGCGAGCGACGCCGCGGAGGCGGACACCAGCAGCCACGCGACGGGCGCGCGCCGCGTCGGTCGCCGCTCCCCCGGCTCCCACGGCGTCAGCGCCCAGAGCCAGACGTAGAGCAGCAGGCCCGCCCCCGCGGTGAGGCTCGTGACCACGAACGCCGCGCGCACGACGAGCACCGGCCAGCCGAGATGCGCGGCCAGCCCCGCCGCGACGCCCGTGGCGACGCAGGCGCGCGGGCGCGACATCCGGGGCTCCATGTCTGCCATCCAAGCAGACCTCGAGGCGTCGATCGGGGCCCGGACCCCACGGTCAGGGTCGAATCAGGGACTCACCCCATAGCGGGCGGATCGGCGCCGCTGCCAGCCTTGAGGCATGGAGACGAATCAGACCGCCCCGCCGACCGACCCAGTGCCGGAAGGCGCGCAGGGGGACTCCGCGCAGGCCGGACCGCCGGTCGACGGGGCGGTCGGTTCGGCTTCATCAGGCGTACCGGGTGCCGGCACGGGTTCCGGCGCCGGCGAGCGAGCGGATGCCGCGGGCGGGCCTGGCTCGACGACGCCGCCCGACGCGACCGGCCCGGGCTTCTACGCCTGGCTCCGACGCCTCGGGCTGCCGCGCCGCGCCGGATGGCTGGGCGGCGTGTGCGCCGGCCTCGGCGCGCGCCTCGGTATCGACCCGATCATCGTGCGCGGCATCGTCGTCGTGGTCGCCGTGCTCGGCGCCCCGTTCGTGCTGCTCTACGCGATCGCGTGGCTGCTGCTGCCCGACACCGACGGGCGCATCCACCTCGAGCAGCTCACGCGCGGCATCGTCGACCCGGCGATCGTCGGCATCGCCGTCATGGGCGTGCTCGGGTTCATCCCGCTCGTGCAGGGCGGATGGCTCGGCTGGCAGTGGTGGGACGAGTGGCCCTCCCTCGCCGACCCGATCTTCGGCTTCAACCTCATGGTGCCGCTGCGCATCATCTGGACCCTGCTCGTCGTCGGCGGCATCGTCGCCCTCGTCATCTGGCTCGCGAAGCGGGCCTCCCAGAGCACCGAGAGCACGCAGAACCCCCCGGCCGGCGAAGACCGTCGGTCGAGGAGCGAAGCGTCTCGAGACCAGCCCGCCTCGACGTACGCGGCCCCGGTTCCCCCGACGGACGGCGACACCCGTTCGGCGGGTGCGGATGCGGCATCCGCTCAGGTGACGGATGCCGCGTCCGCGACTTCGCCCGCTGCTGCCCCGACGACCGAGCCGCCCGTGCCCGCGATGGGCGCCGACGCCGACGCGATCGCCGAGTGGCGCATGCAGCACGAGGCGTGGCGCGTCGCGCACACCGAGTGGAAGACCGGTCAGGACCAGGCGGCCCGGGCCGCCCGCGCCCAGGCCGCCGCCGAGAACCGCGAGAAGGCCAGGGCGCTGGCCGCACAGGCCGATGCGGCCCGGGCCTCCCGACGGGCGAGCCGCCCCAGGGCGAGCGCCGCGTTCGTGTTCACGATGCTCGGCATCAGCCTCGTCGGCGGCGCGATCGTGGCCCTCTGGGCGCTCGGCGAGCCCGACGTCGCCGCCTACGCGGTGCCCGTCGCCCTCGCGGCAGGCACCCTCGTGCTCTCGCTCGGCATGGTCGTCGCGGCCCTCCGCCGGCGCCGCAGCGGGGCACTCGCGTTCCTCACCCTCACGGCCGTGCTGGCGATGCTCGTCGGACTCGGCGGGGCGAGCTTCTCGTCGCAGGGCCGGCTGATCGGACCGAGCACGAGCATCGACCTGATGAGCTCCCAGCGCCTCGTGCAGCCCATCGGCGATGCGTACCTGAACGCGGTGCCCCTCTCCGGAGGCACGGCACCGGTGGTGCAGCTCACCCAGGGCGTCGGCGACAGCTGGCTCCTCGTCGAGGGCGGCGCGATCGTGCTCCTCGACGCCTCTGAGGCCGGCCCGATCGACATCACGGTCTTCGACGACGAAGGGGTCGTCAGCAGTCCGCAGATCGGCGGCCTCGACCGTGCGGCCCTCGTGGTCGGCGGCGAGAACGGGGTCGGCGCCATCGGGGCCGACGAGCGCATCGACGCCCGACTCGACCTCACGCAGCGCACCGGCACCCTCCACATCCAGATCATGGAATGAGCGAGAACATGACCGAGAACACCTCACGCCCCGCTGACGACGAACGCCGGTCGAGGAGCGAAGCGAATCGAGACCAACCCGCGACCGAGGCCTTCGCCACGACGCCGCTGCCCTCGGCGGCTGCGACCGAGCCGCCCATGTTCACGCCACCGGCCGACCCGGCGGCATCCGTCGAGGAGGTCGGCTCCGTGTACGCCGCGGCATCCGTCACGGCGGCGAACGAGCCCGCGCCGAAGCCGACCGTGCGATGGGGCGCGCTAGTGTGGGCGCTGATCTTCGGCGGCGCGGCCGCGCTGACACTCTGGATCCTCGTCGAACCCGCCCGCCGCGTCGCGGCCGACGCGTGGCTCTCCAGCCTGAACCCGCTCGCCGCGTGGCTCTACGCCCTGGTCGCCGTCGGCGTGGTCGTCGCGCTCTTCGGCGTCGTGGGCCTCATCCGCCGCGGCGAGCGCGTCCGCCGCGGTCCGGCCGCCTCGCCCGCCGCGACCGTGCGCCCGCCCGTGCACCACGGCGCGCGCCGGGCCTGACCCGAAGCGACACGACCGGCCACCACCGCGAGGGGTCGCGTCCTGCTCGAATGCCGCGTGCATTCCCGCAGAACGCGACCCCTCGCGTGCGTCCGGCAGCGTGTCTGGGGCGGCGCGGTGGGCGCCTTAGAGCTCCAGGCCCACGACCACCGGCTCGGGGTGCAGCAGGATGCCGAACTCGGACTGCACGCGGTTCTGCACGAAGCGCGCGAGCTGCGCGACCTCCTCGGCCGACGCTCCCCCGCGGTTCGTGAGCGCGAGCGTGTGCTTCGACGAGATCGCGGCACGCGACCCCGGCAGTGAGAACCCGCGGCCGATGCCGGCGTGCTCGATCAGCCACGCAGCCGACAGCTTCACGCGCGGTTCGGCGGCCGCGGCATCCGGCACCTGAGCGGAGGTCTCGAGCAAGGCCTGGTGCGCGAGGAACTGGTCGAGCGGCGACTCCTCGAACGGATCGTCGAGCGGCACGACCTCGTCTGCCGGCTCGGGTTCGACGTACCAGCGCGGCGCATCGCCCGGCAGCGCACGGGCGACGTGCACGCCGACGATCGGGTTCGTGAAGAACGAGCCGGCGCTGACCGAGTCCTGGTCGTCGAGGTCGAGCACCATGCCCTTCGAGGCGCGCAGGGCGAGCACGGTGTCGCGCACCCGGGCGATCGGCACCCGGTCGCCGAGGTCGACGTGCAGGGCGCCCGCGAGCTGCGCGTACGCGATGGGCTGGCCGAGCGCCTCACCCAGCACGGCGAGCTCGACGGCCGTGTCGTGCAACGCGAACTCGACCGACACCACGATGCCCGCGAGCCCCTGCTTCAGCACCGACGTGCGATAGCCGAGGTCGAGCTCGTCGGCCGTCATGCGGCGCGGCATCGAGGCGCCCTCGTCGAGGAACTCGATCGCGACGAGCGTCGACTCGAGCTCCTGGCCGTACGCGCCGATGTTCTGCACGGGGGCGGCGCCGACGGATCCGGGGATGCCCGAGAGCGCCTCGATGCCCGAGAATCCGCGCGCGACGGTCCACGCGACGAGGTCGTCCCAGACCTCGCCGGCCTGCACGCGGATGCGGACGGTCGCCGGCGCGGACCCGTCATCGGCGGGTGGCCCGCCCGCGGCATCCGGAAGCACCTCGATGCCCTTCGTCACGATGCGGATGACCGTGCCGTCGAATCCCTCGTCGCCGACGAGGAGGTTCGAGCCGCCGCCGAGCGCCATCCACGGTTCGCCGTCGGTCCACGCGGCATCGGCGGCGTCGACGAGGTCGCGCTGCGTCGTCACCGTCACGAGGCGACGGATCGGCCCGCCGACGCGCAGGGTGGTGAGGTCGGCGAACGTCGGTTCGGTCGGGTCGGCGGAGGTCGCGTCGGGAGCGGTCGCGTCGAGAGGGGCCACGTCGGATGCCACGTCAGCCGAGGACGACGCGGACCTGCGCCTTGCCGAGCACGGTCGCGCCGCCGAACGACACGGTGAGGTCGATGCGCGCCGCGCGGGCCTCCGCGTCGAGCTGGCCGACCTTGGCCGTCACGGTCACGGTCGCGCCGAACGACGGGTCGACGACCACCGGCCGCGTGAAGCGCACCTGGTAGTCGAGCACGCGGCCGGGGTCGCCGGCCCAGTCGACGACGGGCTGCACCGCGAAGCCCATGGTGAGCATGCCGTGCGCGAGCACGCCGGGCAGGCCGACCGTGGCGGCGACGTCGTCGCGGTAGTGGATCGGGTTGAAGTCGCCCGAGGCCCCGGCGTAGCGCACGAGCGAGTCGCGGGTGAGGGCGAACTCCTGCTCGGCCACGACGTCGCCGACGGCGAGCTCCTCGAACACGGGGGTCTGCTGCACCGGGGTCTGCTGCACGGCGGCCATCACTCCTCACCTCGAACCACGAGGGTCGAGATCGCGGTCACGACGTGCTCGCCCGCCGAATCGGTCACATTCGTCTCGGCCGTCACCATCGAGTGCGGGCCGAGCGTCTTCACGCTCGACACCGTGAGCGTCGCGGTGAGCAGGTCGCCCGCGACGATCGGCCGGGTCGACGTGAAGCGCTGGTCGCCGTGCACGACGCGCGTGAAGTCGATGCCCGCGTCGGGCTCGGAGAGCAGCTGCGCGAGCGTGTGCTCCTGCACGACCACCGCGAACGTGGGCGGCGCGACGACGTCGGCGTAGCCCGCGGCCTGCGCCGCAGCGGGGTCGAGGTTGATCGGATGCGTCGCGAACACGGCGCGCGCGAACTCGCGCACCTTCTCGCGACCGACGAGGTACGGCTCGGCCGGCGGGAAGACCCGCCCCTGCAGCTCGGGGTTCACTGGCACCCGCCCAGTCTATTCGGCGAGCGGATGCCGCGGCCGGGCGTCCCTGCGCCTGCTTCGCGTTGCAAGGGGCCGCCGAGCTGCCACAACCTGTCGTATCGGACCCACCCGAGGCGGCAGGTTCTGTCATCTGGATCGGGTGCGGAGCAGGGAGGCGGCGCCCGCGTCAGATGCCGAGCCAGCCCGCCGAGAGGCCGACGACCGCGACGACGGCCCCCGTGAAGGCGACGGCGAGCACGACGACGTCCCAGCGCGAGGCGATGAGCAGACGCCCGTTCTCGCGGCGGGCCAAAAAGTAGAGCAGGGTTGCGGGCGCCTGCACGATGAGGGAGATGAGCAGCAGCTCGAGTCCGGCCCCGAGCAGGAGGAAGATCACGTAGCCGGTGGCGAGGGCCCCGATCACGAGTTCACGGGTGCGCGAGCGGCGCGCCGCGGCATCCGTCGATCCCGATGCCCCGACACCCGGCGAGCCCGCGGCGTCCGGCCCGTAGCCGTCGCGGCGGATCGCGATCTTCAGGAGATAGCCGGCCGCGAACAGGAGCGGCACGAGCGCGAGGGCGCTGGTGAGGTCGAGGGCGAAGCCGAAGACGTCCTCCGAGAAGAAGGCCACGACGAGCACGAGTTGGGCGAAGATCGTCGAGCCGAGCAGGGCGACCGTGGGCACGTCGCGCGAGCTCATGGTCGCGAAGACGCGCGGGAAGTCGCCGTCGCGGGCCGCGGTGAAGACGACCTCGGCGGCCATCAGCGTCCAGGCGAGGTAGGCGCCCAGAACCGCGACGATGAGGGCGATGCTCACGAGCACGGCGCCCCACTCGCCGACCGCGGCCTCGAGCACACCCGCCATCGACGGTTCGCGGAGGGCGGCGATCTCGTCGGCGGGCAGCACGCCGTACGACACGATCGTGACGGACGCGAAGACCGCGAGCACCGAGAGGAAGCCCAGCACGGTGGCCCTGCCGACATCCGCTCTCCGTCTCGCGTGCCGCGAGTAGACGCTCGCGCCCTCGACGCCGAGGAACGCGAAGACCGTGACGAGCATCGTGCCACGGACCTGGTCGAAGAGCGGGCCGGCGTCGACGCCGCCGAACAGGTTCGCCGCGAACATCTCGGGGTCGAGCACCGTGAGCGCGATCACGATGAACACCACGATCGGCACGAGCTTGGCGACCGTGACGATGCGGTTCACGGCGGCCGCCTCGCGCACGCCCCGGCGCACGAGCAGGAACGTGACCCAGAGGCCCGCGGTCGCCCCGAGCATCGCGATGACGGTGTCGCCGTCGCCGAGCGCGGGGATCCACGCGCCGAGCGTCGACATGATGAGCACCCAGTAGGTGACGTTGCCGACGCACGCGCTCGCCCAGTAGCCGAACGCCGAGAAGAAGCCGAGCAGGTCGCCGAACCCGGTCTTCGCGTACGAGTAGACACCCGCGTCGAGGTGCGGCTTGCGGTTCACGAGCGCCTGGAACGTGAAGGCGAGCATGAGCATGCCCGTGCCGGCGATCGTCCACGCGATGAGGGCGCCGACGACGCCCGTGTTCGCGGCGAACTGGCCCGGCAGCGAGAACACGCCCGCGCCCACCATCGAGCCGACGACGACCGCGGTGAGGCTGCCCGTGCCGAGGTGCACGGTGGGCGGCGGCGTGGGCGACGGCGCGGCGTTCGGTCGCGTGGTCGACATGGCTCCCCCGTTCGCCGTCTCCTGTGCCGACGGTACACCGGGGCGGATGTCGGGGGCAGGCGGGTCTCGATACGCTTCGCTACTCGACCACCGGGGCGGGCGGGGCCGAGAGGCGGGCGAGGCGAGCGCGCAGCGACTCGATGAGGAGGTCGAGGCCGAGGTCGAAGGCGCGGTCGGAGCGCTCGTCGCCGTGCGGCGCGTCGGCGATGAGGCGTCCGAGCGTCTGCGTCTCGCCCTCTGGCTGCCACACGTCGTGCGGCGAGGCGAGGTCGAGGCCGAAGCCGATCGCGAAGGCGTCGAGCAGGGCGATAACGCCGAGCACCTCATCTTCGGGGAACCCCGCGTCGACGAGCGTCGTGGCGAGGTGGTCGTAGCTCGCGATGACGTACGGATCGGTGATCGTCTTGCCGACGATGAGCGGCACGAGGTTCGGGTGCGCCGCGTACATGCGCCGCTGTGCGCGCATCGTGTCGGCGACGATCTCGTGCCATTCGCCTCCGGTGGCCTGCGCCCCTCCGGCGGCCTCGCGCGAGAAGCGGCCGCGCATGAGCTCGATGATGCCGTCGCGCCCGTCGACGTGGTTGTAGAGCGACGACGGGGTGACGCCGAGGCGGCGGGCGAGGGCGTTGACCCCGAACGGCTGGCCCGAGTCGACGAGTTCGAGCGCGGCATCCGCGATGCGATCGACCGAGAGCAGGGGCACCTTGGGCCTCGCCATGTACGCCTCCTCCATCGGATGTCGCGGGCCCTGTCGAGTGGGCCCTGTCGAGCGGGATGTCGCGGGCCCGGCGGTGCCGAATGTCCCGGATCAGGGTAACCCTCTTCCCGGATGCGACCTCGATATGCATAATAAACGAACACCATTCGCTTACGGCGTCGCGACACCCCCGGCTGACGCCTCCCCCATCGGCACGACGGAGTGCCCACCCCCACGGAGACTGCACATGACCGACCTCGACCACGGCATCGACCAGGGCGCGCGCGTGCCCCTGCGGTTGCCCACCGCGACCGCGACCTTCACCATCGGCATCGCCGGCTACCTCGGCGTCAACCTGTCGCCGTACATGATCACCGCGCTGCAGGGCGCGCTCGGCAGCGACGTGCTCACGGCGAGCTGGATCGTCACGGGCGCCCTGCTCGCCACCGCGATCACCGGCCTCGCGATCGCCCCGCTCTGCGCCGGGCCCCGCCGCCGCCTCGTGGCCCGCGTCGGTCTGGTACTCGCGATCGTCGGGTTCGGTGCGGCCGCGCTCATCGCGGTTCCGGGCGTGGTCGTCGCCGGCCTGCTGCTCGGCGGCGTCGGTGCCGGTGGCGCGGTCGCCGCCTCGGGCGCCGCGATCGCCGCGTTCACGAACCCCGACCGCGTCGCGGGCTTCAACGGTCTTGCGAACCGCGCGATCGTCACCGTGATCCTCGCCGTCGTGCCGCTGATCGGGCTCGCGCCGATCGACGTGTTCGGTGCGCTCGCCCTCTTCTCCGCGATCTCGCTCGTCGTGAGCGGCTGGCTGCCCAAGGCGCCCGTGCTCGCCCCGCAGGCCGGAGCGGCCGTCGCCGAGGCCATGCCCGTCGAGGTGCCCGAGACCTCGGCGATCCCGGCGATCAAGGCGCGCGCCGCGGCATCCGCTCGCCCGACGCGGTTGGCGACCATCGCCGGCTTCGTGCTGCTCGCGACGTTCGCGCTCTGGGCTGTGAGCGAGGACTCGCTCTGGGCCATGGCCGGCGTCATGGGCGCCGAGCAGGCCGCGCTCACCCCTGAGGGCCTCGGCCTCGCGCTCAGCGGCGCGACCGCCGGTGGCCTCGTCGGCTCCGTGCTGCTCATGGTCGTCGGCAACCGCCTCGGCCGCGCCGTGCCGCTCGTCGTGCTGCTCGTGCTCGGCGGCCTGCTGAAGATCGCCGAGGGCTTCGTCACCGACCCGAACCTGTTCATCGTCGTCTTCATCGCGTGGAACACGATCTACGCCATCGCCTTCATGTACTTCGTCTCGACCTCGGCCGCGCTCGACGTCGAGGGCCGCTGGTCGGGCCCGTTGCTCGCCGTCTACCTCGTGGGCTCGGCCCTCACGCCGGTCATCGGCGCCGCGCTCGTCGAGGTCTTCGGATTCCAGGGCTTCACGGTCGTGCTCGGCATCGCGAGCTTCGTGCTCGCCGTGCCCGCCGCGTTCGCCGCGCACGTCTCGACGCTGCACGAGAAGGCCGAGCGGGCTGCGGTCGTCGGCGCCACTGCGGGCGCCGACGCCGAGGAGGTGCTCGCATGAGCCGCACGATCTACCGCAACGCGCGCGTCTTCACGGCCGAGCCCGCGGCATCCGGCGCGGCCGCCTGGGCCGAGGCGTTCGTCGTCGACGGCGACGTGCTCGTCTACGTGGGCGACCTCGCGGGTGCAGTCGAGGCCGCAGGTTCCGATGCCGACATCGACGTCGTCGACCTCGACGGCCGGCTCGTGCTGCCCGGCTTCACCGACGCCCACACGCACCTCGTCATGATGGGCGACGCGCTCGGCCGCGTGCCGCTCACCGATGCGCGCACGCTCGACGAGATCCAGGCGCGGCTGCGCTCCGCACGCGCCACCGACGCGACGGCGCCGCGCGTGCTCGGGCGTGGCTGGCTGTTCGACTCGGTTCCGGGCGGCGCGCCGACCGCGGCCATGCTCGATGCGGCCGTCGCCGACGTGCCCGTCTTCCTCGACGCGAACGACTACCACTCGTGCTGGGTCAACTCGGCCGCGCTCGCCGAACTCGGCATCACGCGCGAGACCCCCGACCCGATCGGCGGACGCATCGGCCGCGGCGCCGACGGCGAGGCCGACGGCATGCTCTACGAGACCGCCGCACAGCAGTACGTCTGGGAGCACCTCGCGAACCTCACGACCGACGCCGACCGCGACGCCGCCGTCGAGCGCACGATCGATGCCTACCTCGCCACGGGCGTCACGGGTGTCGTCGACATGGCCTTCGACGAGCTCGGACTCGCGGCGTTCCAGCGCGCGATCGCCCGCCGAGGCGGCTCGCTGCCGATCCGCGTCGCCGCGCACTGGTTCGTCGCCAACACGGGCGACCCGGCCGCGAACCTCGCGCAGGTCGAGCACGCCGCGCGGCTCGCCGCCGAGACGGCCGCCGCGCCGACCGCGCCGTGGTTGCGCATCGTGGGCATCAAGCTCGTGCTCGACGGAGTGATCGATGCGTGCACGGCCGCCATGCGGCATCCGTACGCCGACGGATCGAACGCCGAGCCGATCTGGCCGCTCGACGCGCTGAAGCCCGTGGTCGCCGCCGCCGATGCCGCGGGCCTGCAGGTCGCGCAGCACGCGATCGGCGACTACGCGAGCGACATCGCGCTCGACGCGATCGAGCACGCCGTCGAGGTGAACGGCGACCTGCCCCGCCGCCACCGCATCGAGCACCTCGAGTACGCGGCCCCCGGTACGGCCGAGCGGATGTCGCGCCTCGGCGTCACCGCGTCGATGCAACCCGTGCACGCCGACCCCGCGATCTTCGACAACTGGGTCGCCATGCTCGGCGACGAGCGCGTCGACCGGGCCTTCGCCTGGCCCGAGTTCGTCGACGCCGGCGCGCTGCTCGCGTTCTCGACCGACGCGCCGACCGCACCGCACGAGGCCCTGCACAACATGTACGTCGCCGCCACCCGGCGCTCGGCGCTCGACCCGTCGTTCGAGCCCTCGCTGCCCGGGTTCGCGCTGCCCCTCGCCGAGGCGATCGGGCATGCGACGCGCGACGCGGCCGCCTCGTGCGGCGACGGCGACGCCCGCGGACGCCTGGCCGTCGGCCTCGCCGCCGACTTCGCGGTGCTCGACGTCGACCCGTTCGCGGAGGGCGAGGCGTCGCTGCTCACGGCGCGCGTGATCCGCACGGTCGTCGCGGGTGCGACGGTGTTCGAGGCGGAGCCGGGCGTCGCTGCCGCGGCCGCCGCCACCGCTGCATAAGCGGGCACCTGCACGGACGCGAATGGTCGCTTCAGCGCTGCTGAGGCGACCATTCGCGTCTGCGCGTGAGGGGTTCGAGCGCGCCCCTGATGCCGGCCCGACGGGGAGCGCTGCCCATGGTCACCCCCGCATGCGCTGCTTAGCGTGAGAGGTGCTCGACTTCGCACCGATGGAAGGACGCCATGCTCTCCCCAGATCTCGCCCCACCGACACGGCGACGCCGTCGCGGGCTCGCCGCCGGGCTCGCCGCCCTCGCCATGACGCTCGGCCTCGTGGCCGTCGGCACCCCCGCCGCGAACGCGGCCGAGCCAGACGCGGGCTCGATCACGGGCACCGTGACCGGTGAAGCCGGCGCACCGCTGCAGGGCGTGCTCGTGCAGCTCTTCCACTGCGACCCCGACTTCGACGCGACGCAGCAGGCCGACTGCTGGACCCTGCTGTGGGGCGCGGGCCAGAGCGCGAAGAGCGCCGCCGACGGCACGTTCACGATCTCGGAGCTCGAGCCCGGCACGTACCGCGCCGCGCTCGCGCCGCAGGTCGAGACCGCGCAGTACGTGCGCGAGTACTGGGACGGCGCCGAGACCCTCGAGGCCGCGACCGACATCGAGGTGACCGCGGGTGCCGCGGCATCGATCGCCCCCACGCTCGAGATCGGCGCGACCGTCTCGGGCACCGTGCTCGACGGCGACGGCGCGCCCGTGTCGGGCGGGTACGTCTACGCGTACCTCTCCGGCGACCTGAACAGCACGCGCGGCGGCGCCTCGGTCGCGTCCGACGGCAGCTACGCCATCACGGGGCTGCCGGCCGGCGAATACGTGCTGAAGTCCGGCCCCGGATGGGGCAGCACGACCGAGCTCGTCGACGAGTATTGGCAGGACGTCTACACGGCCGACGCCGCCACGCGCGTCGCCCTGACGGCGGGCGCGGCCTTCACCGCCGACTTCGCCCTGAACGCGGGCGCCGCGATCACGGGCACCGTCACCACGGGCGGCACGCCCGTCGCCGGCGTCGAGGTCTCCGCGAAGTACGCCGGCTCGCCCGATGGCTGGGCAGACACCGTCACCACGACCACCGCGACCGACGGCACCTACCGACTCGCCGGCCTCGACCAGGCCGACTACGTGGTCGGCTTCTCGGACTTCGACGGCGACCTCGGCCAGCAGTACTGGCAGGGCGTCTCGGATCGCGCCGGTGCGACCATCCTCACCGTCGCCCCCGGCGACGTCGTCGAGGGCATCGATGCCGCGCTCACCGCCGGCGGCTCGATCTCGGGCGTGCTCACCGAGAACACCGCTGGCGAGCCCGCACCCTCTGCCGGCGCGTACTTCGACGTGCTGCGCGAGAACCCCGCCGGCGCCTGGGAGCGAGTCACCTCGGCCCGGTCGGGCGACGACGGCGCATACCGCGTGTCAGGCCTGGCGCCCGGCGAGTACACGGTGCTCACCTACGGCTCGTCGAGCGCACGCTGGGCGGCCACCTACCTCGGCGGCGGCTACTACCCCGAGGATGCCGCGGCCGTCGCCGTGACCGCCTCGACCGAGACCGGCGACGCCGACGTCGAGACCCGCCCCGGCGTCTCGATCAGCGGACGCATCACCGACGAGCACGGCGGCGCCGCACCCGACGCCCGACTCGTGCTCCTCTACGAGCGCACCCCCGGCAACTGGGTCGAACCGCCCGCCCACGGCGGCGCGGGCGACGACATCTCGTACATGGCCGGCGGCATGCCCCCCGGCAACTACATCGCGAAGTTCGAGGATCGCGGCGCATCCGACGAGCCGTACGCGACCCAGTTCTGGCAGAACGCGGCGACCCAGGCCGAGGCGACCGTGCTCGAAGCACCGAACGGCGGCACGTTCGAGGGCATCTCGGCCGTCATGACGCGCACCGTCGCCCAGCCCGAGCCCGCACCGGTGCCCACCCTCGCGGGCATCGCGCAGGTCGGCCAGGCGCTCACCGCCGCCGCAGGCGACTGGGGCCCCGGCGCGGCGCTCACCTACCGCTGGCTCGCCGACGGCAAGCCCGTGGACGGCGCCACGGCGGCCGAGTTCTCGCCCGCAGAGGCCCAGGCGGGCACCGCGATCACCGTCGAGGTGACCGGCATCCGCCCCGGTGAGGCCGCGCTGGTCGCGACCTCGGCGCCGACGGCCTCGGTGCTGCCCCGATTCGCGGATGTCACGGGCACCGGCGGTCACACCGCGAACGTGCGCTGGGCGGTCGCCGAGGGCGTCATCGACGGCGTCAAGGGTGCCGACGGCATCGTGCGCTTCGAGTCGACCCGCGCGGCGACCCGCGCGACCATCGCCGTGGCGCTCTACCGCCTCGCCGGTTCGCCCGAGTTCGCACTGCCGTCGAAGCCGAGCTTCCGCGACGTGCCCGCGAGCCACCCGGCGTACACCGCGATCGAGTGGATGAAGCGCGAGCGCATCACGACGGTGACCAGCACGTTCGGACCCGCAGCGATGCTCAAGCGCCAGGAGGCCGCCGCGTTCCTCTACCGTGCCGCCGGCCCGAGCTTCACGGCACCCGCGAAGGCGACGTTCACCGACGTGCCGAAGGGCTCGTCGTACTTCACGTCGATCGAGTGGCTCGCGGCCGAACGCATCACCACGGTCAAGGGCACGTTCAGCCCGGCGAACACCGTGACGCGCGAGGCGCTCGCGACCCTCCTCAAGCGCTGGGACGCGCTGCCGGGCTGACCGTCTGCGGCGCGATCACCGCGAACGGAACGAAGAGCGGATGCCACGAGGCATCCGCTCTTCGCTGTCTGCGGTGCGCTGGTCTCGAGACGCTTCGCTCCCCGACCGGCGAGTCCGGACTACTCGCTCGCGACCGCTCGCGAGAGCGTGTCGCCGCGGAAGAACGCCGGACGCTTGCGCCACTGCCAGAACATCACGACGACGCCGCCGAGCAGCACGACCATGCCGAGCACGAACACGAGCCCGACCCCGCCGACCGACGAGCCCGAACCGTATTCGGGGTCCATCGAGTCGATGAGCGTCGTGAAGAACAGCACGGCGAGGATCACGCCGCCGATGAGCGGCGCGAGCAGCGTGTAGACGACGTTGCGAACGGACGTGAACCAGATCTTGCGGAAGAACCACACGCACGCGAACGCCGTGATGCCGTAGTAGAAGCAGATCATCATGCCGAGTGCGGTGATGGTGTCCCAGAGCACGTTCTCGCTCAGCAGGCGCATGACCGTGTAGAAGACCGACGCGACGATCGCCGACACGATGGTCGCGTAGCCGGGCGTGAAGAACCGCGGGCTGACGCTCGCGAACTTCTCGGGCAGGGCGCCGTAGTGGCCCATGGCGAGCAGTGTGCGCGCCGGCGACACGAAGGTCGACTGCAGGCTCGAGGCCGAGCTGGTGAGCACGGCGAGCGAGACGAGCACCGCGAGCGGGCC